>JBBKVR010000001.1:0-18311 GCA_037968575.1 Bdellovibrionales bacterium
TCAGGCATAATCAAAATATCGTCTTTGGTAAAATACGTTTTAAAGGATTCCAAAATTTCTTCGCCCATTAAACGCAAGGGCGTAAACCCATGAGGTTGAAACATAGCAATAATGCGCGCTCCGTTTTGTTTTGCTGTTGCTAGCCCTGCTGCAATTTTATCGGGGTTGTGTCCAAAATCATCAATAACTGTCACGCCGTTTTTTGTACCCACCGTTTCCATACGGCGTTTAATACCACTGAATTTTGAAAGAGCCTGACATGCCTCATCTATATTTAAACCAAGTGCTTTTGCTACACCAAGAGTTGCCAGAGCATTAGATACATTATGTTTGCCGGGAACATTTAATGTTACAGCTACGCCATCCAACTCGAATGAGCAGTTATCTTCTCCCAACTCAATATTCGAGGCATATAAATTAGCCTCTTTGTTCTTTATTGAGAAAGTTATCGCATTTTCGGGTCGCGGGAGTGATGCGGTATTTTCTTCATCTAGATTCAAAACAGCCACACCTGCACGATGAACATAATCCCCAAATAAGGTTTTCAACTCATCCATTGTTTTGTGATCAATCGAAATATTATTCAAAACTGCAATGGTTGGAGAAAATAATGGGAATGCCCCATCACTTTCATCCATCTCGGAGACAAAAATGTCTCCATCGCCTATCAAGAAGTTCGCGTTTTTGCCAAGTTGCTTATTTTCAAGATTTTTAACTTGTCCGCCATTCATCACTGTCGGATTACAGTCCAATTCACTCAAGATTGTTGCAATCATTCCCGTGACCGTTGTCTTTCCACTCGTTCCTGCAATACCAACGGACGTTTTGCTATCGTGGAATATCTGTGCGAGCAATTCAGCACGCGTTAGAATTTTAAGTCCGTGCTCTTTTGCGGCTTTGACATCAGGAACACTGTCTTCAATAGCTGCGGAGACAACGAGAACATCCGTTGAGGCATTAATACCGCTTCCATCTTGCGGAGCAAGCCCAATTCCCAATGACTGTAATGCTTTGAATTTATCTTGCGAAAGACCTTGATCGTTTGAACGATCAGAGCCACAGACCTTATAACCTTTGGCATTCAAAATACACGCCAACGGCATCATGCCACTGCCGCCTATTCCACAAAAAAAATAGGATGTCTTTGTCATGTGAGAAGTATAAATGATTCTTTAGGCAACAGAACGGTCTTTATCGTCCTTTTTCTTATTTGCTTCTTCACCCTTCTTTACGCCAAATTTCAAACCATCATCGGTTGCAGAAACAAGTACGGTTGAATGATCAGGAATATCGCCATTTAGCATCATCTCTGCCATCTTATTCTGCAAATGTGTTTGAATAGTACGCTTGAGAGGACGCGCCCCATATGCTGGATTATAACCCTCTAGCGCTAGCCATGCTTTAGCTTTCTCATCAACTTTGAGCGCAATACCTCTATCTTCAAGAAGTTTTTCAAGCCGACGAAGTTGAATATCAACTATATCTTTCATGACATCACGGCCTAAACGACGGAATAGAAGAATTTCATCTAGACGATTTAGAAATTCGGGTCGGAAATGTGCCTTTACAGCATTCATGACATCATCACGAACAGCCTCAACATCTTCGCCCTCTTTTTGATTAACCAAATGATCGGCACCAAGGTTAGAAGTCATAATGAGAAGCGTGTTGGCAAAATCTACTGTGCGCCCTTGCCCATCAGTTAAACGACCATCATCTAGAACTTGTAGCAAAATATTAAACACGTCAGGGTGTGCCTTCTCAATTTCATCAAAGAGAATGACTTGATAAGGGCGTCTACGAACAGCTTCAGTTAATGCTCCACCTTCCTCGTAACCAACATAGCCTGGGGGTGCACCAATAAGGCGTGCAACTGAGTGTTTTTCCATATATTCGGACATATCAAGGCGAACCATTGCTGTGTCATCATCAAAGAGAAATTCAGCCAACGCTTTAGTTAGTTCTGTTTTCCCAACACCAGTAGGTCCAAGGAATAAAAATGAACCCAATGGACGGCGTGGGTCTTGTAATCCTGCACGAGAACGTCGAATAGCTTGAGATACAGCTTTTACCGCCTCACCTTGCCCAACAACACGGCGTTGCAAGTTGTCTTCCATCTGGAGAAGTTTTTCGCGCTCACCTTCGAGCATTTTATCAACGGGAATACCTGTCCACCGGCTAACAATTCCGGCAATATCATCGGCGGTCACCTCTTCATTAATGAGGTGATCCTCTGTCATTTCCGCCGCTTCGGATAATTGTTCTTCTAACTGCGGGATAGTGGCATATTTCAGTTCTCCAGCTTTTGCCCAGTCGCCTTCACGTTCGGCCTGCTCCAATTCAATGCGCGCTCTATCAAGCTCTTCTGTGACTTTTTGACCCTGATTGAGTTTATCTTTCTCAGCTGACCAACGTTTGGTCAATATTTCTGATTTGCCCTCAAGGTCTTTCAGTTCGCTTTCAAGTTCACTTAAACGATCTTTGGAAGCTTTATCTTTTTCCTTCTTTAAGGCTTCGCGCTCAATTTTGAGTTGAACAATACGTCTATCCAGCTCATCAATCTCTTCAGGCTTACTGTCTGCCTGCATTCTAAGGCGCGATGATGCTTCATCAATGAGGTCGATGGCCTTATCAGGCAAAAATCTGTCTGTGATATAACGGTTTGAGAATGTTGCGGCAGCAACAATGGCTGAATCCGTAATACGTACACCATGGTGAAGTTCATATTTCTCTTTCAGACCACGCAGTATAGAGATTGTGTCCTCAACAGTAGGTTCACCAACGAATACGGACTGGAAACGACGTGCTAATGCCGCATCTTTTTCGATGTATTTACGATATTCGTCTAGTGTTGTTGCACCAACCATGTGCAAATCACCACGCGCAAGCGCTGGTTTAAGCATATTACTGGCATCTAACGCACCATCTGTCTTTCCTGCACCGACAAGCGTATGTAATTCATCCAAAAACAGAATGATTTTACCCTCTGCAGCAGTAATTTCATCTAAAACAGCTTTCAAACGCTCTTCAAACTCACCACGGAACTTAGCTCCTGCAAGTAAAGAACCTAAATCCAAAGACATTAAACGTTGGTTTTTAAGGCTTTCAGGTACATCACCGTTGACGATACGTTGGGCTAGCCCCTCAATAATAGCTGTTTTACCAACACCTGGCTCGCCAATAAGCACGGGATTATTCTTTGTACGTCTCGAGAGAACCTGAATTGTTCTACGAATTTCTTCTTCACGTCCTATAACAGGGTCTAATTTACCTTCGCGTGCTACTTCGGTCAGATCGCGGGCATATTTATTGAGAGAGTCGAAATTATCATCTGCATTAGCGGTATCGGCTGTACGCCCTTTACGAATGGCGTTGATGGCTTCGTTTAGTCCCGTAGGTGTTAATCCACTGTCTTGTATATATCCTGCAATATCAGATGTTTTAGCTAGTGACATCGCTTGGAGTACGCGTTCTGCTGTTACAAACTTATCACCTGCTTTTTCACTTAATTTCAATGCGTTATCAATTATTTTTGAGATATCGGTTGAAAGACGTAACTGTCCCGCTCCTGGCCCACTTACTTCAGGAAGCTTAGAAAGGCCAAGCTCTGCCTTTTGCTTCAATTTCGATGTATCGCCCCCAGCAGACTCAACAATACGCTGTACGTGCCCTGTATCGTCCTCCAGCATAACTTTGAGTAGGTGTTCTGGCTCAAGTGAGGGGTGACCTGAGCGCATAGCAAGCGTTTGCGCTTGCTGTAAGAATGATTTTACCTTTTCGGTAAGCTTGTCAAAATCCATATTCCAGTACCTTTTTAGGCTTAAGTTCTTATTTTATCATAGATTCTTGTCTTATTTCTCCTAAAAAGATAAGGCGGTAAGCTTTACATGACAAGTCCAGACAAATAAAAAGGCCTGTAAATTATACAGGCCTTTGAAATATATAGGATTTTTATTAAATCTAAGCGTCTTCGAGAGCTTTCTGATTTCCTGCATTCTCATCAACGTTCTGCTGTGGTGCAGGTGCGTTTTGCTGTTGTCTATAGCTTTGTTCCGCTGCTTCTGCGTTGTAAGACGATATAATGCGCTGATAATGCTCTGCATGTTGCAGATAGCTTTCTGCTAATATGATATCGCCTGACGCTGTTGCATCTTTAGCAAGGGTTTCGTATTTTTCAGCAATCTGAAATGCTGTACCACGAATACGTACCTCTGGGCCACTACTGTCAAAAACTTTGTTCTTGTTAGGCCCCTGATTCCTGTTTCCACCGCGTGCTCTAGTAGGGCGTCTGTTAGATGATCCGTGTCTCATAATTTTATATCCTGTAATTTTAATGTACTTGTTGATAACTTTGATTCGGCAAAGCTGTACGTACACCATACATCTCTTAATGTACGGCTGTAAACCCTTATTTTACCAAGAGTCGTACACCTTAATACTAAGGTGTCTCAAAATGACTCCTTAACAAGGGACGTAAAAAATTGCCCTGAACGATTTTGACCATAAAACGTTTCCAATCTTTTGAGCAAGAACCCTGTCAAAAGTTTTTTCATTTATCCCCATTAGAGATATCCACAACCCGCGGGATACCAGCGATATCGGGAATGATTCTTTCCAGATTCGAGGGAACGTCTGCAACGAGTCGCTCTATGTCAGAAATTTGCCCTTCTCCAATCTCAAAGAAAGCACGTCCTTGGTGTTTCAAAACATTTTTTATTTTTTCCAAAAGTTTTTTATAGGGATATATTCCTGTCTTTCCGCCGTCCAAAGCCAGAATCGGGTCGTGATTCCTAACATCTGGCGCTAATAAAGGAATCTCTTCACTACGAATATAGGGTGGATTGGAGACTAAATAATCAAATTGTCCTTCAATTGCGTCCAGCCAACTCGCCTGAATAAAGTAAATCCTATTGGTTATTTCCAATCTCTCAGCATTATTTTGAGCCACAACCAATGCACTCATAGAGACATCAGAGGCAAATCCAATGGCATTTGGCCTTTCCGCAAGAATACTTAAAACAATGCATCCCGTTCCTGTCCCAACATCCAGAATAGTGAATATTTCATCTTTTTGAGTTCTCTCAAGAACTGCATCAACAATCAGTTCTGTCTCTGGTCGCGGATCTAGCGTGTTTTCTGTGGCAAAGAACAAGCGCCCATAAAACTCTTTCTCCCCTACAATTTTTGAAACAGGCTTAAAAGATAGGCGTTCCTGCATTGCCAATGTGATGGCGGCATATTTCCCTGAGGAGATTTCAAGTGTGTTATTGGTCAAAAAATCTTCTTTGCTTATATCGGCGAAATGACAAATGAGTAGCCGAGCATCTATATCGGGTGTCTCTATCCCTACTCCACGAAAAGCAGAACGAAGCTCGTTATAAACATCCTGAAGGATATAAGTCATAAGCTTTCAAGTTCAGCAAGGCGCTCAGCTTGATCCTCAGCACGTAGTGCATCAATCATCTCGCTCAAACCACCACCACCTAATATCTCATCTAATTTATAGAGAGTTAAGTTGATACGGTGGTCTGTCACACGCCCTTGGGGGAAGTTATAGGTCCGTATGCGTTCTGAGCGGTCACCAGAGCCAACTTGGGACTTTCTGTCAGCTGAGCGCTCATCTGCCAGCTTCTGACGTTCTAAATCGTAAAGACGACTTTGGAGAATTTTCATCGCCTTAGCTTTGTTCTTATGTTGGGAGGATTCATCTTGAATAGCCACAACCACACCAGAAGGCTCGTGTGTAATCCGCACAGCACTCTCTGTTTTATTAACGTGCTGACCGCCTGATCCTGATGCGCGATAAACATCAATACGCAAATCTTTGTCATCAATATGCATATCGACATCTTCTGCTTCCGGAAGAACAGCAACGGTTGCCGCAGATGTATGAATGCGCCCCCCAGATTCTGTTTCAGGGACACGCTGTACACGGTGAACACCTGATTCAAACTTTAATTCTCCAAACACATCTTTGCCTGCAATGGTGGCAATCACTTCCTTGAAACCGCCAACATCACTATCGGAATATTCCATGATTTCAATCTTCCAGCCCTTGGCAGAAGCAAATCCCTTATACATTCCAAACAAATCACCAGCGAACAAAGCCGCTTCATCACCACCTGTCCCCGCGCGAATTTCAAGGATAGCGTTCTTTTTGTCATCCATGTCTTTAGGAATAAGGGTGAATTTCAAATCATTCTCAAGTTTGGGCAACTCACCCTTGATGCGTTGAATATCATCTTGCGCCATCGCCTTCATTTCAGGATCTTTGAGTAGCTCTTCTAACTCAACTAACTCGTCCTTGGCACTCTTATAGCTTTTTGCAGCACCAACAACAGATTCCAGCTCTGCATATTCCATTGAATATTTAGTGAATTCTTCACCAGACAAATCGCCGCCAGACATCAAAGAGGATAATTCTTCGTGACGGCTTATAATCGTATTGAGTTTTTCATCGAGTGAAGACATAAGAATACCTTGGATTTAAAAAAGAAGCTAACCGACAGCTTGACGGGATTCAGGGTCGGAACTGGCCAATTCAATTTCAGCGACCTTATCCTCAACCAAACGTACAACATGGTCAACAATATCCTCATCGCCTGATTGCAGTCTGTGAGAGGTTTCTCCGCCTATATACATTTGGTGTGTGCCTTTGCCACCGCCTGTAAGACCTATATCAGTCATTAAGGCTTCCCCTGGACCATTTACAACACAACCAATAATAGAAACCGTTAAAGGCGTTGAGATATGAGATAAACGCTCCTCAAGAACCTGAACCGTTTCAATCACATTAAATTGCTGACGTGCGCACGAAGGACAAGAAATAATATTTACACCACGGTGACGCAGTCCTAGTGACTTCAGAATTTCAAATCCAACTTTAACTTCCTCCACAGGATCGGCAGATAAAGACACACGAATAGTGTCTCCTATTCCTGACCAGAGAAGATTACCCATACCTATCGC
The DNA here is from genome assembly GCA_037968575.1 of Bdellovibrionales bacterium. Classification (GTDB taxonomy): domain Bacteria; phylum Pseudomonadota; class Alphaproteobacteria; order Micavibrionales; family Micavibrionaceae; genus UBA2137. The sequence continues at coordinate 6,970 of JBBKVR010000001.1, forward strand.
AGATTTAACTGTTCCACTCCGCAAGCCTCCAGCCTCGGTAATTCCTACATGCAGAGGGTAATCACAAGCCTCTGCTAATTGCATATAAGCGGTAGTTGCCAAGAAAACGTCTGAGGCCTTACAGGATATTTTAAAATTAAAGAAATCATTGTCTTCTAAAATTTGGATGTGTTTTAAAGCTGACTCAACCATCGCCTCAGGGCAGGGTTCTCCATATTTTTCAAGCAAATCACGCTCTAGTGAACCAGCATTTACACCAATACGTATAGAACAATTATGGTCTTTGGCAGCAGAAATGACGTCTTTGACCCTCTGGTCAGAGCCAATATTACCGGGGTTGATACGCAAACATGCCGCGCCACTTTCAGCTGCTTCAATGGCGCGCTTATAATGAAAATGAATGTCTGCAACGATGGGTACTGAAACGGCCTTAATAATATCTTTCAGCGCCAGACTGCTTTCTTCATCGGGGCAAGATATACGGACAATGTCTGCACCCGCCTCTTCCATAGCGTGAACTTGGGCAACAGTCGCCTTCACATCACGTGTGTCTGTATTGGTCATTGTTTGCACAGTAATGGGTGCATCGCCCCCCACAGGCACATCACCCACCATAATTTGACGCGATTTGCGCCGCTCTATATGGCGCCAAGGTCTGACGTGTGTATGGTCTTTTTGTGCTGACATTATTGAGCCGTTTCCTCTTGCTCTACATAGCTTGAAGGCTCTTCAGTGTCCAATAGAATATTTGCATCAGGCACAATAATTGGACTCATTTGCTCCTCTGTACTGGCTCTGAATTCTTCTAAAGCTTTTTCATTTATTTCTAGCTTAGCTTTTAACTCTGCAGGCACGGGTGGAATTTTAAAGGGTCGCCTATCACCCGACATTGTGTGCCAAATCATTACCATAGTAATAAGGCATAGCGCGCTTATCACTCCTAATGTTGGCCATGTTACCAATATCTGCGTATCCACATCAGCAGTCATACCCACTTCTTTGGCATCATGACGTCCAACCGTTTTAATTTTGAAGAGTTGAATCATTGGATCAGGCTCAAAGCCCATGTAATTTGAATAAGTGCGTACAAAACCTATTGCGTAGACACGAGAAGGCATATTGTCCTGATTGTTTTCTTCAATCGCTTTGATGTGCTTAGCTTGTATTTTAGTAGCCCCAGCAACATCGTCTATACTTAGGCCACGGCTTTCGCGCTCAGTCTTCAGCATTTGACCAGCGGTCTGCCCCTTACTTGCCTCTAGAATATCTTCTTCACTATCCATACTTTTGGAACTCAGGTTATTAAATTTACAAAATGTCTTAAAAACAGTAGTAAGAAGTCATGTCTTCGGTCAATACGCAAGAAATTTCACATTTTCAAAAGGACTCTGCCCATTGGTGGGATGAGAAAGGTCCCTTTGCGCCTCTACACAAGATGAATCCTACTCGTCTTGAGTTTATCAGAGACAACATTGTTGGTCACTTTGATAAAGATGAGGATGCTTTCAATGTCTATAAGGGCTTAAACTTTCTTGATATTGGTTGTGGCGGTGGACTAGTGTGCGAACCACTGGCGCGCTTAGGCGGTAAAATCACAGGCTTAGACGCCGACAAACAAGCTATTAGCGTTGCCCAAGACCATGCCAAAAATGAAAATCTGGACATTTCTTATTTAAACACCACAGCAGAACAGTTGGTGTTGGACAAGAAAACTTTTGACGTCGTTACTGCACTGGAAATCATAGAGCACGTTGATAACCGTGAAGAATTTCTCAAAAACTGCCTGAAACTGGTAAAACCCAACGGCTTACTTGTTCTGTCAACGCTGAATAGAACTGTGCCTTCTCTCTTATTTGGAAAATTAGCGGCAGAATATGTACTTGGGCTCGTCCCCGCAGGGACACATGACTGGAACAAATTTGTTAAGCCTAGTGAAATTCAAAGTATCCTTTTGCAAGAAAACGCAATTACAAAAGATATAAAAGGTATAACTTACAATCTATTAAAAGATAAATTTAAACTAAACTCAAAAGATATGAACATCAATTACATCCTTTGCGCTACACGTAAAAGCATATAAAATTATTCACTAGTTACCACTTGCCCTGCTGAAATTTCGCTGTAACCTATATGCCATGATTTCAATCGTATACATCCTCATGTTTATTGCCATGGCTGCCGTTGTTATCTCCCTCCTTTTAGGGTTGGGTGTAATGATCAAAGGTGGCAAAACAAACGAGAAGTACGGAAACAAGCTCATGCAGGCGCGTGTTATGCTCCAAGGCGTAGCACTTGCCCTCTTTGCATTGGCTTTCCTTATGAGCGACAAACAATAAAATTTTAAAGAGAAGATATTATGAAGATACTAGTCCCCGTAAAGCGTGTAGTTGATTACAACGTCAAAGTACGCGTCAAAAGTGACAATTCAGGCATTGAACTTACGAATGTTAAAATGTCCATGAACCCCTTTGATGAGATTGCTGTAGAAGAAGCCACGCGCCTCAAAGAAGCAGGTAAGGTCGAAGAAATTATCGCTGTAACCATTGGTCCTGATAAAGCACAAGAAACACTCCGAACCGCCATGGCAATTGGTGCTGACCGTGGAATACTCGTCAAAACAGACGATGCCATTGATTTAGGTGGTGTAGAACCTTTGGCTGTTGCCAAAATTCTCAAAGGAATTGTTGAAAAAGAAAAGCCTGATTTTGTTATCATGGGGAAACAATCTATTGATGATGACTCCAATCAAACTGGTCAGATGTTAGCATCCCTCCTTGATTGGCCACAGGCAACCTTTGCCTCGGAGATTGCTCTCGAAGGCGGTAAAGCCAAGGTTACACGCGAAATTGATGGTGGTCTGGAAACCATATCAGTTGATTTGCCTGCGGTAATAACAACTGACTTACGCTTAAACGAGCCTCGCTATGCATCGCTACCCAATATTATGAAGGCGAAGAAGAAACAACTCGACACAATTGAGATTGCAGAAACAGGTGTTGAAAGCACACCACGCCTCAAAGTTATAGAAGTGAAAGAGCCGGCTAAACGCTCTAGTGGTGAGATTGTCCCGGATGTCGACACATTGATTCAAAAATTAAAGAATGAAGCCAAAGTTATAGGTTAAATATAAGGAACATTAGACATGACACTACTCGTAGTTGCCGAACACGATAACAAAGACCTAAAACCCTCAACATTGAATACTGTGGCTGCTGCCAAAGCGATTGGCGGAGATATTCATGTTCTTGTGGCAGGGCACTCTTGCCAAGCCGTTGCTGATGCCGTTTCTAAAGTTGGTGGCGTCTCAAAGGTTTTAAAAGCTGAGGGTGCACATTTGGAACATGGATTAGCTGAAGGTCTTGCCTCTCTTGTCCTGGAACATGCTGGTGATTACTCACATATTCTTGCCCCAGGCACGACTTTTGGTAAAAACTTCATGCCTCGTGTTGCTGCAAAATTAGATGTTCAACAAATATCCGACATTCTCTCAGTTGAGAGTGAAAACACATTCACCAGACCAGTTTATGGCGGACAAGCTATTGCCAAGGTTGAAAGCAGTGACGCTAAGAAAGTTATTACTGTGCGTACAACAGGTTTTGATGCTGTATCTGCCGAGGGTGGAAGTGCGGAAATATCTGATATTTCTGCAGGTGACCCTAACGGAAAAAGTAAGTTTGTATCTCTTGAAGAGTCTAAATCAGACAGACCAGAACTTACATCTGCCAAAATTGTTGTCTCTGGTGGTCGCGGTGTCGGATCTGGCGAAAACTTCGCCATCATCGAAAAACTAGCTGATAAATTAAATGCCGCTGTTGGTGCATCCCGTGCAGCCGTTGATGCAGGATATGTTCCCAATGATTATCAAGTTGGTCAAACAGGCAAGATTGTAGCACCTGAACTTTACATTGCCGTGGGTATATCGGGCGCTATTCAACACTTGGCTGGGATGAAAGATTCTAAAGTCATTGTCGCCATCAACAAAGATGAAGAAGCCCCTATTTTCCAAGTGGCTGATTATGGACTTGTTGCTGATTTATTCGATGCAGTACCAGAATTAACCGAAAAACTTTAATCTTCGTCAGAAACTTCTTTCTTTAACTTGCTGAGCGAGAACGCGCGCCCCTTCTCACTACCTTCAGTTTTTGTGTCCTGCATAATAGTTGTTTCCATCTGTGCCATATCCATGACCGCACCTGTAAGATCTGCATTGGTTAAATCGGCACCCTCAAGATTTGTGTAGGACAAGTCTGCACCGATTAGGGACGCATCACGGAAATTAGCACCACTTAGGTCGCAATAACGGAAACTCACACCATCCAAAATGCACGGTGCGAATTTTTGTTTTGAATCTGTTCCAATAAGCAATGAAGAGAAATTGGCTTGTTTGAGATTGGAGTGGTGAAAACGTGCTTTTTCAAGATTAGAGCCCCTAAAATCAGCTAATTCTGCATCACAGCGTCTAAAATCTGCTTCTTTGAGGTGTGTACTTTGTAATTCTACGCGGTAAAGATTCATTCCGAAGAATTTGGTGTTTTCTCCGCGCAAGGCTGTCAATTTTTCAAGCTTCAATGAACCAAGCTCACGCATATCGACATCAGTGACATCCAACTGTATGCCTTCTTGTCCTTCTGTCTTAACCCAAAGTCTATGTTTTTCGATTAAGTTCGCGAGTGAATCATCTAGATCATTAACCGCTCGACCCATGTTCTCGGATGTCAGTGAACGTGTAAGATCCACGCCCTCCTGTCTCAGGAGATCAGAGACATCAATATCGGCAAAGATAGCGTGTTTAAGCTTCGCATCGCGAAGTTGAATACCTTTAATGTCTGCACCAGTCAAATCCGCACCCTCAAGGATTGCTCCTCTAAAGTCTGCCTTTTCGATATTGGCATTAGCAAGAATAGCATCAGAGAAATCTGCTTTGTTTGCTAAACATCCTGCAAGCCTAGCCCCTGTAAGATTGGCCCCACTAAAATTAACAGAAGATGCACCTATACCTGCATCACCTGACATATCCAGAATACCGCCTTCGCGCAAATCGGCATCTTGAAGATCGGCTTGCTTCATATCAGCGCCTTCAATACGTGACCCACGCAAATCAGCGCGTACAAAACGGGCATTGTTCAGTGTTGAAAAACTCAAATCACATGCGTAAAGCGTTGCGCCTTCAAAATATGTATTGGTTAAATCCATACGGCGCATTTTAATATTGCTGAACTCTGCTCTCGACAAATCAGCATCTCTTAGTGATAAATCGGACAGGTCTGCATTCTTAAGAATAGCGCGTTTACCGCCTATACGCCCCTCAAGATAGCGAGCATGAAGACTGATAAGCGCATCCAGTCTGTCTTGGTTGAATAAATTACTTGTTTGTTCGGAAGCGTTTTGCAAGAAATTGCTCCGTTTGAGTTAAAGTGATTGGACACATAAAAATCATAGTCTCTTTACCAAGAGTCTGTTTTAATAGTGTGTCACGAGAACAGTTAACATTTAAAGTATAAAATCACCTTATGAGACAAATTTTCCTGATTATCTTTTGTTTATTGATAACAACTGCAAGCTTATCTGCTTGTGGCGTCAAACCAAAGATGATTGATGCCCCTGCTGAGGTTGAGAAAGACACATTCCCAAGAACTTACCCAGCTTCATAGGTTTGAATGGATAAGGCGCGCAAGAAACAACAAAAATTCCTTCGGTCCAAGCGTAGACAAGTCGCATTTGTCTTATGGGCTGAAAATTTGGCATCTGCGTTCTTCCCCTTTCTAATTATGTTGGTATTTTTGTCAGGACTGTTCCTCATCGCAGAACCAGTCTTTGCAGGCTCAACCTCTCATAAATTTATTGCGCTATTGAGCTTGCTTTTCCTGTTTGGGTTTATCATTCGTGGCTTCAAGTATTTTCACAAACCAACAAAACGTGATGTTGATATTAGACTTGAACAAGTCAGTGCCCTTCAAAATTCACCACTTTATACATTGGATGATGATTTACCCGAGGAAGAAAAAGACCCTGCTAGAATAAGATTATGGGAGTTACACAAAACAACTCTCTTTCAATCTATTGCCGTTAAACTTCGCTCAGGCCCGCCAAAATTTGCATTTTCAGTTCAAGACCCGTATGCCTTTGGAATATTTGCAGTCTTGTTGTTGATTACAGGTTTCTTTATTGCGGGAGAGAGCTGGAATACACGATTAAGCAACAGTTTTATTCCCTTCTCATCCGAGCAAGCGGTTGCCTCATTTGCACCCTCGGTCAAAATGACGGTAATACCACCTGCCTATACACGAGAGAAGAAACATCAAATTGATTTATCTAAGAGGTACAAAAAACCAATCCAGCTTCTAGAAGGCACAAAAATTGAGGCTCTATACCAAACAAAATATCGCAAACCAAAAGTCCGTTTAGGCGATGAAAATATACCGTTTGAAGAAATCGAAGAAAATGTTTACCGCGTAAAATTTGAACCTAAGGGTTCAGACCGTATTAAATTTATTCAATATGGAGTGACCCGATATTCCCTGCCCATAGAAATTAAACAGGATGAAAAGCCCTCCATTGAAATTGGCGGTATTCCTGAGATTACCCAAGATTCACAAATTCTCATCCCAATGAAATTAAAAGATGACATTAGCATTGAAGCTGTTGCTCTTGAAGTTGGGTTGGCACCCTATGGAGACAAAAAACTCTTGGGAACTCCTCCCCATATTGAGAGAACTCTTGCCTTGCTTACCAAAGAAAAAACTTTGGATATTACAGAGAAATTTGATTTAACCTCTCACCCGTGGGCTGGTCAGCCTGTACTTATGACTTTGATTGTAACGGACGGCAAAGGTCAAACGGCCAGAACAAATGCAACTCTTCCTCTCAAATTACCAGAACGCAATTTCTACCACCCTGTTGCACGTAAAATTATTTCCTACCGTCGTCTATTGATAACCACGCCTTCTCATAAACGTTTTGAAATTGCCGATAAACTTTTGAGACTTCGCAACAACCTCTTTGATTACCAAGGTGACCAACGTGTATTCTTGGCACTAACTTCTGCTGCACGTAGATTACACTATGATGGTGAAGACAAAGCCAATCGATTGGGTGTTATCAATTTACTATGGAACACCTCTCTTCGCATTGAAGATGGTGATTTTGTTATGGCACTGCGTGACGTAAGGAAACAAAAGCAAGATTTCCTCAAACTCTTTGCTAATCAAAACGCTTCGGCACAAGAAAAGATGGCTGCCCTTCAAGATTTACAAAACAGCCTTAATGAATTCTGGAGTGAACTTGGTAAGGAATTACAAAAACGCCTCGCCAACGGTGAGCAAATTCCTATGAACATGTCAGAATCTGCCAATTCACTCGACCCTGGCTTACTCAATGATTTTCTTGAACAGATGATGAATGAGTTGGCGCAAGGCAATGGCAAAAAAGCCGAAGAGATGTTGGCACAATTGCAAAACTTCATGGATATGCTTGATCCTGCTAATGCACAAAGTCTTACACCCGAAATGCGTGAACTGATGGAAGCCATGGCAGGCTTAAGCGATATTGTTTCTGAACAACGTCAATTGATGGAAGAAACAAAAACCTGTGAACCTCCCAAAGATAATGAGAGCGAAGCAACCTGCAGCTCTCCTGATGGCTCGGAACAAAATGGTAAGTCTCTTGGGAAAGAGCAAGCCAAACTGCAGGAACAATTGAGCTCACTTAATGACATGATTGAGAAAAATAATGCTCCCCTAAAAAATAAACAAAGCCTTAGAGAGGCAGAAGATGCCATGAAAATGGCAAAGCAAAAATTAGAAAAAGGTTTATTTGATGAAGCCTCTACTTTTCAACAAGAAGCTTTAAATAAGCTAGAACAAGCCAGCCAAGAACTTCAAAAACAAATTGCCAATCAAATGCAAAACAATGGTGGTTTCCCCTTTAGCTTTGGCGGACAGAACCGTGACCCATTTGGACGACAACAAGATTCAGGGCAAGGTTTTGGAGCTGACAAGAATGTTCTCCCTGCCGAGGCAGAACGCAAACGTGTTCAAGAAATTTTACAGAAACTTCGGGAGCGCGCGTCGGAAAGACAGCGTCCATTACTGGAAAGAGATTATTACAAGCGTCTTTTGCAACAGTGGTAATCGGATTACTGCACAAATTGCAGGCGAATATTCTCTATTGAACCATCCACACTCTCTGGAAGCGTCACAGATTTGCGGAATGGGCGACTAGCTTCGCCCTCAATTTCGGCAAAAGGCAGATTAAAAACACTGATTTCGGTAGTCTCTTCATTTTCTTGAGGAATAGCCAGCTGAACGCGAGGAACATCTTCCGTCGTTTTTGCCAAGTTAATGACAAAGCCTGTGACCTCAATATTACTTTCATTACTACGCACTTGAACGCGGTCAAAAACAAGACTTTGTCCCTTAACGGGAACACTCAAACCCACAAGCCTGTAAAGGTTTTCGGAAGCAGGCCAAGTATCAATAATTTTCGATTTAAACGGCAGACTGGCAAGTAAAACAACAAGAAGCAAAATAACCCCAATCAAGCTTGAGAGAACCTTGTTCTTTTCTGTCTTTGTTTTTTTGGTTTTTTGTTTAGGAGCGTCGTGCCCCATCTCTTTGGAAAGAACTGATTCAAAACTAGAGGGTTTTTCTTGAACTCCTAAATCACCCTCTTCTTCACGAAATTGATCAAGGGTGGCATCGATGTCTGTATTTTCAAGTGCTTCGTCATTATCCTCTGCACCACCAACATGCCAAGTATTTTTACAGACGCCACACCTGACGGTACGCCCCTCTTCCCCTATTTTTTTGGAAGGAACATTAAATTGTTTCTGGCATTCTGGACATGTTAGAATCATAACTTCACTAACGAGTTTATCGTGTATAAGACAATACTATAAGAGATTTTACTTGAGCCTGAAAGTTTACAAGATAGAACTATTAACATGATTGAGTTTGAAAATGTGGGTCTACGTTATGGCACACACCCCGAAATCATTAGCGATGCCAACTTTTCTCTGCCCCAAGGCTCTTTTCATTATCTAACAGGAGCAAGTGGTGCGGGGAAAACCTCCCTTATTCGCCTACTTTCCTTAATACAGCCCCCCTCACGCGGACAAATTCGCATGAAGGACCAAGTTATTATGCACAATAACAGACAATCTCTCATCCCTTTTAGGCGTAAAATTGGTGTTGTCTATCAAAATGCTCGCTTACTTGATCACATGACCGTCTTCGATAACGTGGCTCTCCCTTTGCGTATCAAGAAGGCTCCAAATAAAGAGATCCAACAAAATGTGAAGGAACTCCTTCAATGGGTTGGTTTGGGTAATCGCATGGATTTTTACCCTGAAACACTCTCAGGTGGCGAAAGACAGCGTGTTTCGATTGCACGTGCGGTTATTTCGCAGCCACATTTGCTACTGGCGGATGAACCCACGGGAAATTTGGACGATAAACTCAGTTATAAAATTATGAAACTTTTTGACCAACTTCACAAAATGGGAACAACCATCGCCATTGCGACGCATGATGAGCATTTGATTGAAGCATTCCCTCATTCTCTGCTTCGCATAGAGAATGGGCATATTGGATTAGAAGAACCAGGTGTACTGAACTTCCAAAAGGCGCGCTCATGAAAAAACTCACCTCTTACACATCGGCAATCCCCCTCAAAAACAAACAAGCTGACCGCTTTATGTTGGGTATGATTACGGCCTTAACGATTCTATTGCTGATTGTCATTTCAAGTGCACTTTATTTTCAAAACCTTACTGCAGGTTGGAAAACAAAGATGGATCAATCTTTAACATTAGAGATTAAATCAGGTGCCTTTGATGCAGATATGGAGAAAAAGCTTATCCAATTACTCAAAAATCAGGAGGCAGTTTCTAGCCATACAATCGAAAAAGCAGATAACATTGTACGTGTAGTTTCTCCATGGCTAAATTTGGGTGATATTCCAGCAGATGAGATTTCTCTTCCAACCATTATTCACGTATCACTCAAAACAAATAATGAAATTCAAAAAGATAAATTAATATTTGATATCAAATCATTATCAAAAAATATTCAAGTAAACTCTTATAATGACTGGTTTGAACAATCACTAAAGAAAACACGATTTTTACAAACAATCTCTATCTTGACTGCCCTAGCTCTCTTTGTACTTCTCGTCATGGTGATATCCCTAATAGTAAGAGATAGAATTCTGATTCATAAAGAAGTTATAGCTCTTCTCCAGACGCTAGGAGCGAGAGATTCCTACATCAAGGGAGAATTTTACCGTCATATTCTCACTTTATCCTTTTTTGGTATTGGGCTAGCAGGCATTTTATTCCTGTGCTTTTACGGTGTAACAATTGTGTTTATGGGACAAGATGTCTCAGTTCTACCTACCGAAAATCACGGTTTCAGTAATATGCTCTGCACTTTTATTATCACAGCCCTATTTATTTTTGCATTGACCTTTATTGTAGTTCGCACCACGGTAACCAATGCCTTACAACGTTTATTCTAAGCACGCATGACTATATTCAAAAATCTCTTTTTTATCCTTTCCACTACGCTCGTAATTATTATAGCGTTTTGGGTGTTGGGCTTTTCTGTTTTTGCAGTGACTTCCCTATCTAACAATAACGCGCCCTATGGAGACACCAAAGCGGATGCGATTATTGTGCTTACAGGTGGCAAAAACCGCGTGAATGCTGGGCTTGTACTTTTACGTGATGGTAAGGCTGATCGGTTACTTGTAAGTGGAACACACAAGGATGTTAAAATCGAAGATATTCTTGAGTTAGAAAATATGCCTGATAAATGGCGGTGTTGTATTGAACTTGATCCTATCGCCACAGATACTCTTGGAAATGCCCATGAAAGCGCCAAGTGGATAAAGGAACATAAAATTACCTCTATCATTCTCGTGACATCCTCTTACCACATCAGACGCGCCAGAAACGAGCTTGAACTAGCACTAAGTCCTAAAGATATCGAAATCCATGAATATGACTTGCCCTACGATGCAGACAAATTGAATAAACCACAAAGCTGGCTCTTTCTTGTCGGTGAATATAATAAAACCTTGCTAAGCTATATTAGACGCTATTTTAGTCGTGAGAAGGTTGTAACATGAACTTAATACGCACACTTCTTTTCAACGTCTTCTTTTATGGTGCTATTGGTGTTGGTAGTTTTTTGTTCATTCCCGTTCTCTTTTTTCCTAAAAAAGCCTGTAATGCTTGCCTTAGAGAATATTTTAAGTTCATCTCTTTCTTGGATATAGCTGTGCGAGGACTAAGTTATGTAGTTATTGGGTGAGAACTTTTACCAAAACCAGGGTCATTTATC
>JBBKVR010000002.1:0-3608 GCA_037968575.1 Bdellovibrionales bacterium
TCTGCAGAATAAAGACGGTATATAACCACAACAATAAAACCCTGGACCTAAAATCCGGGGTTTTTTTGTGTCAGGTTCATGTCATATTTGTAATGTACAATCACAGTTGGTAGCGGAGGAGGGACTTGAACCCCCGACACATGGATTATGATTCCACCGCTCTAACCAGCTGAGCTACTCCGCCATACCGTGTCATGTGAACGGTGATATATGTCCCCAAATGGCTATCTCTGTCAAGAAAAGTTTAGTGGGAATACCCAAGCTATATAACTTCTGCTATAAACCCTACCATGTCAGATAACAAACTCGAAAACATCGAAGAAGCCCTTGCCCATCAGGAAAAGCAAATCCGTGATTTGAGTGATATGGTCACAGCACAATGGGATCAAATTGATATATTAAAGGCTCGCCTGAAAAAAATGCAGGGCAAAGTCGAGGAGTTAGAAGACAGTCTTCCAGAGGGCGACAACAAAGACCTTTCAGTCACCGAGCAAGCTGCCCGTGACAAACCACCACATTATTAAATTTATTGATAATATTTTTGACTTAGAATATTCTCCGTAATTATACATAACTGAGAGACACGTTTATGAACAAAATTACGGTCGTAGAAAAATCGTTTGAGCTTGCGACACCTTTTGGAATTTCAAGGGATGTAAGGACATCTATTGATATTGTTGAGGTTAACGTAGAGGACTCTTTAGGTCTTATAGGAAGGGGTGAATGTCGCCCTTATCCTCGTTATGGTGAAACACCCCAAAGTGTGATTGATGAAATTTCTGCCGTTACTGATAAAATTTCAGAAGGTATTAATAGAGAAGATTTAAAAGAGCTTATGCCTGCCAATGCCGCGCGTAATGCGGTTGATTGTGCTCTGTGGGATTTAGAGGCAAAGCAACAAGGTAAATCTGTTTGGCAACTTTTAGGCGGTACGGGATTAATTTTACCTGTGCCAACCGTCCAAACGCTTAGTTTGTCTACCCCATTTGAGATGGCGAGTTCTGCACAAGACCATGCGCACTATAAAACTTTAAAAGTAAAGTTAGGTGGGAATGACTTGGATTTGGATATCAAGCGTTTGAAAGCCATCAATGAGGCTCGACCAGATGCCAGTTTGGTGCTGGATGCAAATGAAGGATGGACGATAGAAGCACTCTCAGATTTTGTGAAACAGGCTCAAGGTTTAAATGTACGTATGATTGAACAACCTTTGCCCCAAGATCAAGATACACAACTCATAGGATTTGATAATAGAGGTATTATCATATGTGGTGATGAGAGTATTCATGACGCGAATGACATGAGGGAGCGTGCAGACCGTTATGACATGATGAATATTAAACTTGATAAGGCAGGTGGGCTCACACACGCTTTTGAAATGCTCGAAGTTGCCAAAGAGTTGGAAACGCAAGTGATGGTGGGTTGCATGGTATCTTCGTCTTTGGCAATAGAGCCAGCAATTCTTCTGGCTCAAAATTGTGATCTTGCAGATTTGGATGGCTCTTGGTGGCTTAAAGAAGATTATGACGATGGTGTTACCTTCAAGGAAGGTCATGCTTACTCAGGTACGTTATGGGGCCATGGTTTAAGTTAAAAAGTTACAATCTTTGTAACACAAGGCAACAAAGCGTGATTTTACTGTCGGCGGGTGTGCGCCATATACTTCAAGGTAAGACAAACCGCTAACTTTAGAAGTAAATCCATGCAAAAAACAGTTTCCAAGCAAGTCACTCTCAATGGTGTAGGCGTCCACAGCGGTGCAGAGACGTGCCTGAAGATTAAGCCGGGTGCAGCCGGAACAGGTATTGTTTTTGTCCGTACGGACGTCACAGACCGCAAGAATGTAATCCCTGCCCGCTATGACCGTGTGGTGGATACAAAGCTTTGCACAGTGATTGCCAATAACGAAAAAGTAAGCGTAGGCACAATCGAACATTTGATGGCAGGGCTTCGCGCTTGTGACATCGATAATGCCGTTATCGAACTTGATGGTCCTGAGGTTCCAATTATGGATGGCTCAGCCAGACCGTTCATGCGTGCGATTGACCAAGCTGGATTTTCTTACCAAGACGCACCGCGTAAAGCCATTCGCGTGTTGAAAGAAGTTTCTTACAAAGAAGATGATAAAATCGTGACATTGAAACCAGGTCAGGGCAGTAGCTTTGACATTACAATCGACTTTGAAAGCTCGGTTATTGGTTTGCAACGCGCGCAACTTGATTTATTTGCCGATGATTTTGAAACAGAAGCCTCTGATGCGCGTACATTTGGGTTCTTGCATGAGGTTGAATATCTACAATCACAAGGGCTTGCTCTTGGTGGGTCACTTGATAATGCCGTTGTCATTGATGGCGAGCGTGTTCTAAACCGTGAAGGCTTGCGCTACGATAACGAATTTGCACGTCACAAGCTACTTGATGCGGTTGGTGATTTGTATCTCGCTGGACTGCCTATCATTGGTCACTGCCAAGGATATAAGGCAGGTCACGCCATGAACAACGGTGTTCTTCGTCAACTTTTTGCTGACCCAACAGCCTATGAAATTGTTGATCTTGTCGAAGAAGATGAAGAGCTCACAGGTATCATTCCTGTTGCTATTCTTGCCGCTGCTGAAAACTACGCAACAGCCTAATCTTTCCCCTCTGGAATACTCTAAACTATCGCTTTGCATGGCGCGTACGCCTTGCTAGGATAAGCCACATTATAACATCAGTCGCAATATGAGGTTTATCAATGCGTAAAGGATTGCTTTTAGGGATTTGTCTTGGGTTAGCGCTCACCGCCTGTGGTGGAAAATCAGATAAAGAAAAACTGGCATCTCTGGAAGCAGAAGGTCCTGCGGAGGGTATTTATAACCGTGCGCAAAGGGCTATGGATGAGGGACAATATATTGAGGCCGGCAAACTTTTTGATGAGGTTGAGCGCCAACATCCTTACTCGCAATATGCCATTGATGCGCAATTGAATTCCGCTTTCTCTGCCTATAAGGGTTTACGCTATGACGATGCGATTATTGCATTAGATCGCTTTGTGGAGCTCCATCCGGGGCATGAAGATGTGCCCTACGCTATCTATTTGAAGGGGCAATCCTATTATGAACAGATTTCCGATGTGAAGCGCGATCAAGAAATGACAAAACTGGCTCTTCAAACTTTTGAAGGGCTTATGCAGCGTTTTCCTGAATCAACATGGTCACGCGAAGCCGAATATAAACGTGATCTGACGCTTGACCATTTGGCAGGTAAGGAAATGGAAATCGGGAGGTATTATCTGACTCGAAATCAGGTTAATGCCGCTATTAACCGTTTTCTGACCGTGGTAAAAAATTATGATACGACAACGCACACGCCCGAAGCCTTACACAGATTGGTTGAGTCCTATTTAGTACTTGGACTTGAATCACAAGCTTTACAAGTTGCTGGGGTTTTGGGGCATAACTATCCAGGAAGCGAATGGTACGAGCGTTCCTATAAACTGCTCAACCCGAACCAGCGCGCCAAATTGATGGCAGATCGCGGGTTCTTTAAGCGCACAGTCGATACACTACTAAGACCGGAGTAAGCCCATGCTGGAGAGCCTGCATATCTCAAATGTAGTGCTGATTGAAA
>JBBKVR010000003.1:0-13174 GCA_037968575.1 Bdellovibrionales bacterium
GACCTTCTAATTGATCGTATCTTGAAACGCGCAGAGGAAGAAGGCCGTTCAGACGACAATGTAGAGGCATTTAAGACAAGGCTAGCTGCTTACCGTGCTTATTCAGGTGAAGTTTTGCCCTATTACAAGGAAAGAGGTCTGCATACACGCATTGATGGCGTGGGCACGATTGAAGAGGTTACAAATGCTCTTCAAAATGTCCTTGAAAAGGCACAAGCAGCCTAAGGTTTACCTAAGGTTTTACCCCTTAAAAAACATCACCTTTTTCTGTTGACATGGGTGTGTGAATGCATATACTGCGCCAGACTTCGTGTGAAAGCCTAGTTTTCATGCGTGTTATAGGCTTACAAACCGGAGATTTTCAGCTAGTTAAGCAAAATTAGTACGGTTTGGTTTGAAATTTTTAACACTAAGGAGAAGCATATGGCTCGTATTGCGGGTGTAAATGTTCCTGATAATAAACGCATTACTATTGCTCTGACCTATATTCATGGGATTGGGCGCACAATGGCACGTCAAATTTGTAAGACAACTGGTCTTGACTTCACACGTCGTATGAAGGATTTGACTGAAGATGAACTCAATACAATTCGTAAAGAAATTGAAACAGACAAGTACCTGATTGAAGGTGAGCGCCGTCGTGAAGTTTCAATGAACATCAAGCGTTTGATGGATATGGGTTGCTATCGCGGTCTTCGTCACCGTAAAGGTATTACAGTTCGTGGTCAAAATACGCGCACGAACGCCAGAACTCGTAAGGGTCCTGCCAAACCAATCGCTGGTAAGAAGAAATAGGGGGGACTGAATAATGGCAAAAGCACCACAAAAGAAAAAAGTTAAAAAGAATATTGTAGAAGGTACGGCTTATATCGTTGCAACCTTTAACAACACTCTTGTCACAATCACTGATAAACAAGGAAACACAGTATCTTGGTCGTCTGCTGGGACTATGGGTTTCAAAGGCTCTCGTAAATCAACACCTTTCGCGGCGCAAATGGCTGCCGAAGATGCTGGTCGTAAAGCACAAGAGCATGGACTGAAGGAATTGGATGTCAATGTGAAGGGGCCTGGAAACGGTCGTGAATCAGCATTGCGTGCCTTGGGTTCAGCAGGATTTACAATCAAATCAATCGTGGATACTACACCAATTCCACATAACGGAGTAAGACCATCTAAACGTCGTCGCGTATAGAGTTAGGTCAAAATTTTAGGTTAGTCGAAAGGAAGAACGAGATATGTTGAACATTAACAAAAACTGGCTAGAGCCAATCAAACCAAATAGCATCGATATTAGTAACGAGAAGAACAATGAGTTTAGTGCAAAACTTATCCTTCAACCGTTCGAGCGTGGCTTTGGTCTGACACTTGGTAATGCTCTTAGACGTATTCTCCTTTCATCAATTCAAGGTGCCGCTGTTACAGCTGTTCAAATTGATGGTGTTATGCACGAATTTTCATCTATTGAAGGTGTCCGTGAAGATGTAACTGACATCGTATTGAATATTAAAGCCTTATCAGTTCGCATGCATGCTGATGGTCCTAAGAAAATGCGCCTGAATGTCAAAGGTCCATGTGAAGTGACTGCTGCTCAAATTGAAGCGGGTGCAGATATTGAAATTATGAACCCTGATCTTGTGATTTGTACTTTGGACAAAGGTGCAAGCCTGAATATGGAATTGACTGTTAATACAGGTAAAGGCTACATGCCTGCCTCACAAAACAGACCGGAAGAAGCACCAGTTGGTCTTATTCCTGTTGATTCTGTTTTCTCACCAGTTCGTAAAGTGACATATGAAGTTGAAGATACACGTGTTGGCCAGGTGACTGACTACGATAAATTGACACTTCATGTTGAAACAAACGGTGTTGTTACTCCTGAAGATGCAGTTGCATTTGCTGCGCGTATCTTGCAAGAACAACTTCAAGTCTTCATCAACTTTGAAGAGCCTAAAGAGGCTGCCAAGGAAGAGGAAGAAGAGGCTCTACCATTCAACCGTAATCTTCTCCGTAAGGTTGAAGAACTTGAATTGTCAGTTCGCTCAGCAAACTGCTTGAAGAACGACAACATTGTTTACATTGGTGATTTGGTTCAAAAATCAGAAGCAGATATGCTTCGTACACCAAACTTTGGTCGTAAATCTTTGAATGAAATTAAAGAAGTTTTAACTCAGATGGGTTTGCACCTAGGCATGGAAGCTGAAGGTTGGCCACCTGAGAATATTGATGAGCTTATCAGCAAAGTGGAAGATCCATTTAGCGCCTAAGTTTACTGATTTAAAGGGCGTTGTTGCCCGACCAGTTTTCTAACCCCTAAATTACGGGTGGTCACACTGGACATGTAAAATGGTTTCACCCGATTGAGGCCGTAGCTTGAAAAGAAAAGGATGAGTTTATGAAACACCGTATTAAACAACGCAAACTGGGTCGTAAGTCACAACACAGAAAAGCAATGTTTGCTAATATGTCGGCAGCGCTTGTGAAGCACGAACAAATTGTGACAACTTTGCCAAAAGCAAAAGAACTTCGTCCTTTTGTTGAAAAGCTTATTACGCTCGGTAAAAAAGGCGGACTTGCCAATTACCGTCGTGCGATTTCAATTATGCGTGATGAAACGCAAGCCAAGAAAATCTTTGATGTTTTGGCTGCACGTTACAAAGAGAGACAAGGCGGATATATTCGTGTTCTGAAAGCTGGCTACCGTTACGGTGATGCTGCGCCTATGGCTGTGATTGAGTTTGTTGATCGTGATGAAAGTGCCAAAGGTGCTGATAGTGGTCCTGCTGCTTCTGAATTTGAGCAAGAGAAAGCAGCTAATACACAAGCAGCTAAAGAAAGTGCAAAAGCTAAAGGCGAAAAAGCTAAAAAATCAGAACCAAAAAGTCCAGAAGCCAAAAAAGCTCCTGCGAAGAAGAAAGCTGAAACTAAAGCTAAGCCTCAAGCAACGCCTAGTAAACCTGCTGCGAAAAAAGCGCCATCGAAAAAAGATTAAGCTATTTGGCTTAGAGAGATTTCAAGAAAGCGGCCTTCGGGTCGCTTTTTTATTAGTTAAACGCAGGTGAATTGGTTGGAATTATAGGGAATATGCCTAAATCTATTTCATCACTCCTATTGTCAGGAAGAGGTGGTAAAGGTTGTGGGTATTGCAATAGACTCTTCACTCGTGAATGCGTGATACCTAAATCTGGAACAAGTTGTTTCAATGCATTGGAAAGTTTTTCCATTGAGAGATCATAGCGATCTGCAAGCTCTTTAGCTTTTTTAGGGTTTTCTTCGGCGAATTGTCTATTACGTTCAATATGACGATTGTCCATATTATCAGCCAATTTAACGAGTATGGATCGCCAATCTCCTATACCAATTATCAAATCAATTCTATCTTGATATGGGCGGTTTATGGTTTCGTTCTTACTTATATTCTTAATAATCTGGATTGTAGATTCTGGATAACCAAGAACACTAAGGAGTTCTGGCGTTACGTCTTTATCTTTGCAATCCTCAAGAACATCATGAAATAACGCAGCAATAAGAGTTTCTTCATCTGCTTCTGGCCACAAGCGTAGAACATTTTCCATTGTACGAAGGGGATGGTAAAAATAGGGGTAGACTGGATCTAATTGCTCCGCATGAAACTGAACCATTAACTCTACAGTTTGTTCTACTGTAGGAGATTGCCGCGAAATTGTAGTTAGATAAGTCATAATGAACGCAACCTAGCATAGAAAAAATCAAAATCAATATATTTTTACATATTACAAAAAACGAATATAAAAGGGACTCGCAAGTGTCTATCGTTCGCGCTATGTTCTTACCATGACATCTACATTATTTGATACCGAAGAAAACACGACACAGCAAAACGATAATAACCGTCCTTTGCCTGATGTTTTGCGCCCTAAAACGTTAGATGACGTGATTGGGCAAGATCATATTATTGGTGAAGATGCTTCTTTGAGAAAGATGCTAGAAGGCGGAAAACTGGCCTCACTTATTTTCTGGGGACCCCCAGGATGTGGGAAAACAACGTTAGCCAGAATACTTGCCGACCACACAGATTTACATTTTGAGCAAATATCAGCCATTTTCTCTGGTGTAGCTGATTTAAAAAAGGTCTTTGAATCTGCCAAAATTAGAAAAAAAAATGGACAAGGTACTCTATTATTTGTTGATGAAATTCATCGCTTTAATAAGTCACAACAAGATGCTTTTTTACCAGTGGTTGAGGATGGAACAATTACTCTCGTTGGGGCAACGACTGAAAACCCCTCGTTTGAATTAAATTCTGCGGTTCTATCGCGTTGCCAGGTGATGGTATTGAAACGCCTTGATGATGAAGCGTTAGGGCAACTCCTTCAACGCGCAGAAAAACACTACAAAAAACCACTACCTTTAACAGATGAAGCACGCGAGTCTCTTAAGGCGTTGGCCGATGGTGATGGACGCTACATTTTAACGCTCGCCGACCAAGTTTTTACGCAAGCAAATGATGAAGCGCCGTGGAATCAGGAAGCATTGTTTAAGTCTGTCCAAAAACGTGCGCCCTTATACGACAAAAAGGATGATAGTCATTATAATTTGATTTCAGCACTTCATAAATCCATGCGTGGCTCTGATGTTGATGCGGCTCTGTATTGGTTCTCACGTATGTTGGATGGTGGTGAAGATCCGCGCTATATTGGACGACGTATGGTGCGCATGGCAATTGAAGACGTTGGTATGGCCGATCCACAGGCTTTGCAGGTTTGTCTCAATGCATGGGAGACATATGAGCGTTTAGGTTCACCCGAAGGTGAATTAGCACTTGCTCAGGCTATGATTTATCTGGCAACGGCTCCTAAGTCCAATGCGGCATATTCCGCGTCAAAAGCAGCTATTCGAAGCGCAAAAGCAACGGGTTCTCTTATGCCACCCAAACATATTTTAAACGCACCGACAAAATTGATGAAAGACGAAGGATACGGCAAAAACTATGCCTACGACCACAACACGGCAGAAGGCTTTTCGGGACAAAATTACTTTCCAGACGAAATGGAGCGTGAAATATTTTATGATCCGCCTGAGCGAGGGTTTGAACGCGATATAAGAAAACGCCTCGATTACTGGAGCAAGTTAAGAGAGAAAAAGAATAATGAGTGAGATTACATTTGACGACTTTATGAAAGTTGATGTTCGCGCGGGTACAGTTGTAGATGTGCAGGATTTTGCCGAGGCTAAAAAACCTGCTTTAAAACTCTTCATAGATTTTGGTGGTGAGCTGGGCGTCAAAAAAACATCTGCACAAATCACACAACATCATTCGAAAGAAAGTCTTATGGGTAAGCAGGTTATGGCTGTTGTGAATTTTCCACCACGCCAAATCGGACCTTTTATGTCCGAGGTTTTGACATTGGGTTTTCACGATGAAGACGGTTTTGTAAAGCTTGCTTATCCAAGTGGAGATGTTCCTAACGGCTCAAGGTTGTGCTAGAAAGATTGCCATGCAAACAATTTTAGCAATAGCAGCGGGCGGAGCAGTTGGTGCAGTTCTTCGCCATTTTTCAAATAATAGTATTGCACTGTTATTGGGAACATCATTTCCGTTTGGGATTTTACTGATAAATATTATTGGTTCATTTTTAATGGGGTGTGCAGTATCGGCTTTTGCATATGGATGGGATTTATCCCAACATATGAAGATATTTTTGACTGTGGGACTTCTTGGTGGGTTTACAACATTTTCGGCATTTTCGTTGGACGTCATAAACTTAATTGAGAAACATGCTTATATGTCAGCAGGCATATATGTGTTTGCTTCTGTTGTTGTATCTGTCATTGCTTTGGTTGCTGGAATGTTAATTGTTAGACAGGTGATGACATGAGTGATGTAAGACATATTAAAGTCAAGGAAGATGAGGATGGTCAACGTCTTGACCGCTGGATGAAGAAACATATTGGTAGAACGCCGTTTGCGCTCACTCAAAAAATGATAAGGACTGGACAAGTTCGTGTAGATGGAAAACGCGCCAAACCGGATACAAAGCTGATGTTTGGGCAAGAAGTTCGCCTTCCACCTATGGAAAACAAGCATGGGCCGACAACATTCAAACCTCAGGGTGGAGATAGAGATCTCCTGAAAAATATAACAGTTTACGATGATGGCGACCTGCTTATTTTAAATAAGCCTTATGGTTTGCCATCACAGGGTGGCTCAAAAATAACACGTCACGTTGACGGTATTCTTGAATCCTTGACGGATAAAAAAGGCCTACGCCCAAAACTTGCACACCGCCTTGATAGAGATACATCAGGTCTTTTAATTTGTGCGCGTAAACGCACCACGTTACAGAAACTGGGTAAAATATTTCAGCAAAAAGATATTCGTAAATATTACTGGGCTATCACAGTTGGCGTACCTGATCCTTTGGAGGGAAGCGTTATTGCGCCTCTTGCTAAAGGAGACGGTCATCAAAAAGACATGATGATTATTGATGAAGAATTTGGCAAATATGCAAGAACAGAATATGCAGTTGTAGAATCTGCCGGTGTTGATGCTGCGTTGCTCGCCTTCTGGCCAAGAACAGGACGTACACATCAGATACGTGTTCATGCAACATATGCCTTGGAATGCCCTATTTTAGGGGACGATAAATATGGTGGACAAACAGATGCATTTGATTCTATTGGCGCATCTTCAAGGCTACATCTCCATGCTTACCGCATCATTTTTCCTCATCCTAATGAAAAGAAGATGATGGATATAAACGCACCATTGCCCGACGATTTAAAGAAAAGCTGGAATGCTTTTGGCTTTTCGGCCAATGTAAAAGATGATCCCTTTGAGTTTATCAAAATCTAACAAAACAAGGTTGTTCCCATGGTTTTATTCAACGATATGGATGGTTATAAAAAGCCAACAGTTTTCGGTAAAATTATGAAATGGGGATTTCGAATTCTCATTGTCGTTATCTGTCTTTTCTTATTTTTTATTGGCTCGCTTAATCTTCTGCAAGGAACAGGTGACGCACAACGCAATGGTTTGGCATCTGCCATTGGTGAGTTGTCTAGTTCAAAAGTTGATATAGGTATTTTACAAACCTTTAAATTATTTCCACAACTCATTATTGATGCACAAAATATTAGATTTGAGGAGTTTGAAACTGGAAAACCTAAAGTCTTGCTCGATGATTTCCATTTCGAAGGTCCTGGCTCTGTTGTTTTCACAAAAAGCAGCATTTTTAATGATATTAGATTACTCAATATGCGTTTCTTACAGAATGGTCTAACGGCTTTGTCTGTTGACCGTGCAGATGTAAAACAAATTGATGAAGATCAAAATCACTTGAGTGTTACGGGAACCTTTGGCGATGAGTCCTATGAGTTGATGATGCCGTTGGAGAGCTGGGTATCAAAGCGCGATGATAATCGTTATTTTAAATTTCAAGATGGCTTTCCTTTTGTTTTTAAAATGGCAGATACGAATATTCAAGGTGCACTCGTTGCCAATGATGATG
Organism: Bdellovibrionales bacterium; assembly: GCA_037968575.1. Lineage (GTDB taxonomy): Bacteria > Pseudomonadota > Alphaproteobacteria > Micavibrionales > Micavibrionaceae > UBA2137. Next base: position 7,488 of record JBBKVR010000003.1, read on the forward strand.
GGCAAATGATTGTTTTTGCAAAAGGCACGTTTGCTGGTGAGAAAACAGAATGTGTTTTGGCAAAGCCTGAAACTCTATGGCTTGGATTAAACCTCAATGATTTCTATATGGTTGAGAGTGACAGCAACATTGTTACAGGACAAACACAAGTAAGACCTAATGCAGGTATCGTTATTTTAGGAGATGAAACCGCAGATATGGAAAAAGTTACTTATGATTTTTCTGCTATTGACGAAGCCTGTAAACCTTAGAGAAATTTGATGAAAAGATTTTATAAAGAAATCTCTCTTGGTTCTGAGGAAGATAATAGATTCTCTATATTGCTGGATGGGAAACCTGTTAAAACACCATCTGGAAAAATTCTCTCTACACCTAACAAGGTAATAGCAGAAGTTATGAGTGAGGAATGGGGGGCGCAAAAAGAAACAATTAACCCGCAAACTATGCCCGTAACCCAGATGGTTACAACGCATCTTGATCATGTTTCTCTTTACCGTAGTGATATCGAAAGACAAATTTTAAATTATCTAGATACGGACATGCTTTGTTACCGCGCAGAAGACACGGGCGTCACTTCAGCAATGGCAAAACGCCAAGCTGGGAAATGGGATAAATGGGTTGGGTGGTTTAATGGAAAAAGCGCAACAATACTCAAGACAACAACAGAGCTTAATGCCATTAAGCAAGATGATATTGCTCACGAATATGCGAAAGCTCGTGTTACGGCCATGGATGATTTTGAGTTTACTTTGTTGCAAATCCTGACTGCTGAAACAGGATCCTTTATTTTAGCGCTTGCTTATCTGGATGAAGATATGAGTCCAAGAGATATGCTAGAAACTGCAAATGTTGAAGATTTTCTCAAAAGTGAAATTTATAATACTGACTTTTATGGACAAGACCCTCATCTGGAAAAACAATGGGCACAAGACGAACGCATATACACTGCGTGTCGTTTATGCTCGGATGCAATAAAAGCAGCATGACAGCCGGTCTAATCAAAGGTGAAGATGGTAAAATGCGCTGCTGGTGGTGCGGTGATAATCCTCTCTATATGCATTATCACGATACGGAGTGGGGGCAAGAAACCAAAAACGATATAGCCCTTTACGAAAAAATTTGCCTTGAAGGTTTTCAAGCAGGGCTGAGTTGGATTACGATTTTAAAAAAACGTGAGAACTTTAGAAAAGCGTTTGCTGGTTTTGACTTTGTAAAAGTTGCAAAATTCACCGATAAGGATGTTGAGAGACTTATACAAAACGCAGGCATTATTCGACATAGAGGAAAAATTGAAGCAACCATTCATAATGCAGGGCTAACAATTGAGCTAATTAAAGAGGCGGGAAGTTTGTGGGAGTATTTTTTACGGTATAGGCCATTGGTCGGAAGCAGACCTAATGAAATTACTTACGAGACTGTCGGAAAATTGGCAATAACACCTGAGTCAGAGGGGTTAGCAAAAGATTTAAAAAAACGAGGATTTAAATTTTTGGGTCCCACAACTATGTACGCACATATGCAAGCCATGGGGTTGGTCAATGACCATGTAGAAGGATGCAGTTTCCGCTAACTACTTGTCTGCGATGTAGAAGCTAACATCTTCTTTAGTATCTGAGGGGAGAAAAGCATGAACTGCGCTCAGGCCGTCTTTCTCAGTTTCCTGTGAATTTACTGTACCAGCAACAACAGGAACAGCCGCGGAAAACATTACAATTACAAATAGTGCGATTAAATATTTCATGACCTACAAACTGTCACGTATAGATAAAAGTTCCCGCAAAAGCTAAATCCACTTTGTCGGGTTATCTATGCGATAACCTTTTATTCCGCGCCTTACGCCTTTAATAAGACGGTATCCAAGGTAAATAAAAGAGGGGCCTACGGTAATTAAACAGGCCAAAATAATGGCGCTAAAGTCGACTTCAACCAAAGCAGAATAGGCATTTCTAAGATCTGGGGGACTTTCAGCGATAGATGCTTTTATAACTTCATCAGCAAAAGTTTGTAACGATTCCTTGCCCGCTATTAAATAAATCCATATGAAGCATAATATAAGCCCGACAGTCATTGCCAGCGAGAAAACCCAGATAGTATGAATAATATATGTTGTGTGATTTTCAACGAGGGTTGCATGACCGAATTGTTTGCGGGCAATATAACACCATACAAACACACCCAAAAACAATATCATTGCAAAAAGTTGAACGCTCGCATTAGGTATAAATTGCAAAACAACACTTACGATTAGAGCTGCGTAAATATTGGTGACTGTTTTCTTATCTTTGGCAATATCATCTATCATGAGAGATATTTTAGCACTTAATGCCTACCGAACAAGCTTTCGATTTCATTAAGTGATAGCTCAACATAGGTTGGGCGGCCATGATTGCATTGCCCTGAGAGAGGTGTTTCTTCCATTTGGCGTAAAAGGCTGTTCATTTCTTCGACTGTCAGTCTCCGGCCTGATCTTACGGAACCGTGACACGCCATAGTGGAGAGAATATGATTAATACGTTTTTCAAGCCCTGTGATTTCACCGTTCTCGATAATTTCATCTGCTAAATCACGAACAAGTTTTGCAGGGTCAGCTTTTCCAAGTAAGAGAACAGGCATACTTTGAACGGCAACGGCCCCTTTGCCAAAAGGTACAATTTCAAAGCCTAGTTTATTTAAAGAGTCGGCTTGTTCTAAAATCAAATTAAGGGCTGTGTCTTCAAGTTCAACAATTTCAGGGGTGAGAAGTCCTTGTGACTCAATACCGCTTTCTGCAACTTGTTGTTTAAAGCGTTCATATACTAGTCGTTCATGTGCTGCGTGCTGATCAACAACAACCATACCTTTTTGTGTTTGGGCAACGATATAACATTCATGAAGTTGTGCTCGGGCTGCTCCTAAAGGATAGGATTGTGCTGCAATTTCTGTTTCCAGTTCTGCGCGTGCCGATGGTGCAGGGGAACCATGGTAATTATAAGCCAGATTTCCGCCACCACCAGGGTAAAAGAAATTAGGATTGGGAACATCAGAAAATCCATCTTTATTAAAGGGTTGTGAAGGTGAAGAGGGAAAATCTCCGCCAGTATTCCAGGGAAGAGATGGAGATTGAAAGCCTTGCTCACGGTTTTGTTGTAAACGTCCTAATGCAGACTGAGAAACGGAGGTTGCTGTTCTATGTCCGCCTTCATGCAAAGCATAACGAATAGCACTAACAATTAGTCCGCGTACAATTCCAGGGTCTTTGAAACGAACTTCTGTTTTAGCAGGGTGCACGTTCACATCAACATGGGCTTGTGAGAGTTCGATAAATAAAACGGCCGATGGATAGCGGTCACGTGCCAAAACATCCATATAGGCAGCCCGCAATGCGCCGCCAAGAAGCTTATCCTTAACGGGGCGACCATTCACGAATAGATATTGATGTTGGGCTGCGCCTCTATGCAAAGTTGGAAGCCCTGCAAAGCCAGTCAGTTTTATATTTTCGCGTTCCGCATTAATTTGTAGAGCATTTTCAGGGAAATCTTGCCCAATGAGTTGACCTATACGCTCTAAACGTCTTTCAAATAACTCTCCTTGTGCAGATGTTGTTGAAATAACAGTGTTCCCGTTGTTTGCTAAACGGAATGCAATTTCTGGATTGGCAAGGGCAAGCCTGACAACAACATCTTTTACGGCTGCATATTCAGCTTGGTCAGACTTCAGGAATTTAAGACGAGCAGGTGTGGCATAAAATAAATCTTTAACACTGACCGTTGTGCCTTCTGGGTGTGCTGCTGGTTGAAAACGTGTTTGCTTTCCACCTTCAATGCAAATTTCCCATGCTTCATCCCCATTGTGCGCACGACTTGTAATAGCTAAACGTGAAACGGCTGCAATAGAAGGAAGAGCTTCACCGCGAAAGCCAAGGTAATCTAAATGGAGAAGGTCATTGCTTGGAAGTTTTGATGTTGCATGACGTTTAAGACATATCTGGATATCTTGTTTGTTCATGCCTGTGCCATTGTCGCGCACAGAAATAAGGACTTTACCACCTTGGCGGATATCGACATCTATACGGTCAGCGCCTGCATCAATGGCGTTCTCAACCAATTCTTTGACAGCAGCAGCAGGTCGCTCGATGACTTCACCGGCGGCAATTTGATTGACCAAGGTCTCTGGCAATTCACGAATAGGCATGAGAACCATGCTAAAGAGGTGATGACTCTCGTGCAACGAATGAGGCCAAAACAGCCTTACTATTTAGTTGATAAGATTTCTTAGGAACTTACGATTTCGGTTTTATCAAATACTGTGCCGTCAGTATTAGCACCCTTGAGATTGATGTTGCGGATATTTGCACCCGTTAAATCAGCTTTGCGAAGATCGGCACCTGAAAGATCGGCATTCTCAAGATTACTTCCCATAAAAACCACATGACTTAGTTTGGCATCGCGCAAATTCACGAAACGTAGGTCAGCGCCACTTAAGTTTACGCGCTCAATACGTTGTGAACCATCGGGACGTTTAAAGAGAAGAGGGGAAAGATTGGCTCCTCGCAGATTCGCACGGTTCATTTTTACATTAATAAAACGAGAGCCACGTAAATCTGCTTCGGTTAAAAAGCAATCACGAAAATCGGAATCATCAAATTGGCAGAACTGCATTTGCGCATCACTTAAATCAAGCCCTATGAAGCTCACATTAAGCGCTTTCAATGCCGTGATTGGGTAATCCTTGAGGTTAGCAATAGAGCGCATGTCCGTATTGGAGATATCCATTTGCTCGCCTTCACGTCCGCTGGATTTAATCCATGCTGCGTGCTTCTCAATCATTTCCTGAAGAGTGATGCCTTTTTCTTTTAGAAGGTCACCAATTTTCTTGTGCGTACCTCGCGCACCTTTTATGGCATCATTATCATGTTCGGCATTATCGAGAATAACGCCTTCTGTGATAGTATCTGCAAGATTTGCAGCGCGCAGATCACATCCACTAAAATCAGCATCGGTTAGGTTTGCGCCTTCAAAATTTACACCGCGTAAATCTGCGTCTTTGATAACAATTCCAGTTAAGTCGGCTTCTGAGAAATCAGCTTCTGTCGCACGAGAGCCTGAAAGATTAGTTTTATGCATACGTGCGCCAGCAAAGCTTGCTTTTCCTGCACGTTCTTTACCAAGATCCATCTGCTTGATACGGCCCTCAGAATCATTCTTCATGATTTTCCCTTCACGAAGGTCGGTTGAACCAAGGTCAGCTCCGCTGAGATTGGCTCCCGCAACATAGGCACCACGAAAATCAGCGCGCTTAAAATTGGCTCTTTCTAGACTGGCATTTCGTAGGTCGCAGGCATAGAAACTGGCGTTCACAAAATTACCGCCTGAGAGATCAGCACCGTTTAGGATTGAGCCTGTAAAGTCGGCACCTTCCATGTTGGCACCATTAAATTTAAGGCCGGTCATGTCTTTAAATTTGAGATTTGCCCGTAAGCCACCACGTACGCCACGTTTGAACTTGGTGTGTTTTTCAATCACTTTATTAAGATCGGATTGTGTCAGAGTTTCGTATTTAGGTTTGTCCATGCTCTTTAAAGATAGTCCCAGAAGTTTAATAAAGTGTTTTAATTTCTCAAGTATATAGCAAAAAAATCACCCTTTCGAGGTAATAGGCTTATTTTTTAAAGAGAAATGCGTAAGATTCAGCTGAATCTGCATTATCTA
>JBBKVR010000004.1:0-4820 GCA_037968575.1 Bdellovibrionales bacterium
GCACCGATACCCACCGTCGCCATGTCTTTAGCGTAAACAATCGTATTAGATTTGACGTGTTTTGCCACGCGGAAAGCAAATAATAAATCACGTAATTCTTTTTCTGTAGGTTCACGGTCGCTCACAACTTTGAGTTCTTCTTCTGTAATGCGCCCGTTATCGGCACCTTGAACCAACAAACCACCTGCAATGGATTTCACAATACGGCGTTGTTCCAATGGATTGGCCATAGCACCAGTCGTCAAAACACGAACATTTTTCTTTGATTTCAATGCTTCAATCGCTCCACCTTCAATAGAGGGTGCAATAATCACTTCGCAGAAAGTCTTAAGAATAACGCTGGCTGTTTCAGCAGTGAGCGGACGGTTGAGGGCAATAATTCCACCAAAAGCACTGACAGGGTCGCATCGGAGAGCCTTACCGTAAGCATCTAGAACATTCTCACCAATTGCAACACCTGATGGGTTAGCATGTTTGATAATGGCAACTGCTGGATCGTCAAATTCAGAGACCAATTCAAATGCCGCGTCTGTATCATTCAGGTTATTATAGGAAAGTTCTTTTCCTTGAATTTGTGTAGCGGTGGCAACACCTGCGCGTTCTGATCCGTCAACATAAAGAGCAGCCTCTTGGTGAGGATTCTCACCGTATCTCAAAGTTTGTTTAAGGTTTCCTGCAAAACTGACTTTAACAGGTGAAGTTAAACCCGCCTCAACTTGCAGCCATCTTGAAATTGCACTGTCATATCCTGCGGTTAGAGAAAATGCGCGTGCGGATAAAATTTTGCGAAGTTTGTACGAAATTTTACCGTCATTTTCACGCATATCATCAAGAACAGTTTGGTAATCTTCTGCGCGTGTGATCACACCAACATGAGCAAAGTTTTTAGAGGCCGCGCGTACCATTGCAGGACCACCAATATCAATATTCTCAATGCAGGTGTCGAAATCTGCGCCAGAGGCAAGTGTTTCAACAAATGGATAGAGATTAACCACCAATAAATCGATTGGCTCGATGTCGTTTTCGTTCATGGCTTGAACGTGAGACTCATCATCACGTTTTGCTAATAATCCACCGTGAATTTTGGGATGCAATGTTTTGACACGTCCATCCATAATCTCTGGGAAGCCAGTGTGGGCGGACACGTCTTTGACGTTTAAACCGGCCTCTTTTAAGGCTTTGGCTGTACCACCAGTGGAGAGCAATTCAATACCTTTCTCACTCAATGCTTTTGCAAAATCAATTAGTCCTGTTTTGTCAGAAACGGAGAGAAGAGCGCGGGTAATTTTAAGAGGTTTGGACATGAGGTTCTTATGCTTTTTTTAATATCAAAGTGGCTTGGTCATCTGCACTCTCAATACGGATAGTATAACCGTAATAGGAAGCAGAGAGACCGAGAACATAGGGGTGAACGAGACGTGGGTCAACATCATCCAGTGCCATATTATTTGCCAAAGCATTTTCTGTGCCATCACGGAATTTACAGTCATCACCTGCTGCCTTTAAGGTCAGTTCATTACCCTCTTCAGAAACGGCAATTGTCCCTTGTTTTGGTAGTGTTTCACTCATGAGTAAGAACACGCCCGTTAGAACTTTACCCATACCTTTGGGTTGGTCATCTTGATTAATTTTTCCATCTTCCCAATCAAGGGTAATCTTATTATCAAGGGCAAAATAAGGCACTATGGTTTCGCAAATATTTTTATAAGTGAGAGAGGATTCTGCCCCGCCTGCACCATACGCCATACGGTAAGTTTGTAATTTCACTGTTGCTTGTTTGGTGGAATGCTTCATCAAATCAAGAGCGTCTTCGAGAGCGTCTGCACCCATATCTTCCAAGAATTCCAGACCGTTATGGATGGCCCCAACAGGACTAATTAAATCGTGGCAAATGCGCGATGAGAGCATCTCTAGTAATTTTACCTGTGCATGAGCTAATGAGTTTTCATTCATGTCAGTTTGCGAAAGGGACGTGATAGCCAATTTTTTTCACCTCTTTTTGCAACATTGATTTTAATCTTTCCAGTCCGTGCGCGCTTGTTGCCTCAGCGCGAGTGACCAGAACATTCTGTGTATTTGAGGCGCGTAATAACCACCAACCGTCTTTGGTGGAAACACGCACTCCGTCGATATCGTTTACTTTAATGTGGTCATTGGCTTGTGATTTAACGTCTGCGACAAGCCTCTCAATAATTTCAAATTTTTCTGCTTCATCAACTTCAAAACGAATTTCTTCTGTACTGTGCAATGTTGGTAAATGACTTGTCAGTTCAGACAGTTTTTTATCCTCATCGGCAATCAGATTGAGAAGTCGAACGGCGCAGTAAAGTGCATCGTCATAACCATAATATTTATCGGCAAAAAAGATGTGACCACTAAGCTCACCTGCCAATGGAGAATTAACTTCTGCCATTTTGGATTTAATCAAAGAATGTCCTGTCTTCCACATCACAGGCTTTCCACCAAGGCGTGCAATTTCATCAAACATAGTTTGTGAGCATTTCACGTCACCCACAATAGAGGCACCCGCATGTGTTTTCAAAACGTCACGTGCGTACAATGCCATCAATAAATCACACTTTAAGATACGGCCCGTTTCGTCTACCACACCTATACGATCTGCATCACCATCAAATGCCACACCCACATCACAGTCATTCTTACGAACACACTTTACGAGGTCTTCGAGGTTTTTATCAACTGTTGGGTCGGGGTGGTGATTGGGGAATGTGCCGTCAACATCTTCATAAAGAAGGATATGTTCACCTGGCAATTTTTGAACAAGTTTTTGTAATATTTCACCGCCTGCGCCATTGCCATTATCCCAAGCAATTTTGAACGGTTTTTGGCTGGTATAATCTTTCATAAGGCGGTCAACATAAGTATCTGAAATATCAATGTCTTGGCGTGAACCTTCGCCTGTCTCATAATCAGCTTTAGCAGCAAGTGTACCAACCTTGGTCACTAACTCACCATAAACAGGGGCATCATAAAACATCATTTTGAAGCCGTTATATTCGGGTGGATTGTGTGAGCCTGTAATCATAATTCCACCATCGTCTTTGCGCGATTTTACCGCAAAATAAAGCATTGGACTTGGTCCCATGCCGATCGCGGTGACATCAATTCCAGTTGATAAGAGCCCTTTAATCAATAGGTCCGCGTATATAGGTGAAGAGGGACGTCCATCATAACCGACAGAGACTTTTGATCCACCACGGCGGCGTATCATTGTGCCAAATGCACATCCGATGGCATAAGCATCATCATCAAAAAGGGTGTCCCCAATTTTTCCGCGAATATCATATTCACGAAGAATACTAGGATTGAAATTATGAGGTTTGTGCTGTGTGCTCATGGACTTTAAGAGATTTTTTTGGCTGACTCTTTAACAATGGATTGTACGGCTTTTCCGATTTCAGGATCTTGCATGGCGAAGGCAATATTAGCCTCTATAAATCCGATACGGCTTCCACAATCATAGCGTTGTCCTTCGTAACGGAACCCATGAAAGGGCTGTTTCCCGATTAATTTTGCCATGGCATCTGTGAGTTGAATTTCACCACCTACGCCTTTTTCAAATTTTGAGAGATGGTCAAAAACTTCAGGCTGGAGAATATAACGTCCAATGATGGACAATGTTGATGGAGCTTCTTCAGGTTTTGGTTTTTCTACCAGACCTTTAATTGAAACTAACTTTCCATCATCCTTTTCAATATCAAGAATTCCATATTTAGATGTTTGCTCGCGCGGCACATCCATCACAGCCGCCAGATTTCCACCCGTTTCATTATAAGCCTCAACCATTTGTTTGAGACACGGCGTATCGGTCAACACAACATCATCTGGAAGCATAATAGCAAAGGGTTCGTTACCGACCAGCTTGCGCGCACACCAAATGGCATGACCTAAACCTAGAGGGCGCGCTTGGCGTGTACAGAAAAGTTGGCTTTCACCCATTTCACTGGCGCGAACTTTCTCAAGTTCATCAGTTTTGCCGCGTGCCTCTAATGTTTTTTCAAGTTCAGGCTGAAAATCAAAATGCTCTTCCAGCATTTCTTTTTGACGACCTGTTACAAAAATAAATTCTTCAATGCCTGCGTCGCGGGCTTCTTCAAAAGCATGTTGGATGAGAGGACGGTCAACAAGGGGAAGCATTTCCTTGGGCATGACCTTGGTTGCGGGCAAAAATCGCGTGCCCAGACCTGCAACCGGAAAAACGGCTTTGCGAACAGGTTTCCAACTCTTATTGTCACTCATAAAAAAGCCTATATACTTCGCGTTTAAATAACGCATCATATTTCGCACGAATGAAAAGAATTGTCTAGGTTGGACCCCATGAATACAGAAATGACCACACAAGAAAAACTCACCAAACTGCGCGCGCATTTGGAAACGCTGGAATGCGACGGCTTTTTGCTTCCCAGAACGGATGAATATCAAAGTGAGTATTTGGCCTCCTATGCCGAACGCTTAGCATGGCTGACAGGTTTTACAGGGTCTTATGCTTTTGCTGCTGTTTTAGGGGATAAGGCCAATATCGTGACGGATGGACGCTATGCTTTGCAAATTAAACAGGAAGTTCCACCTGAACATTTTGCCATTGGTGATGTGTTTGAAAATAAGGTGAGTGATTGGATTGCTGAAAACGCATCTGAAGCTGCGAAAATTGGATATGACCCGAAATTGATGACAACAAAGCAACTGGTACAGTTTGAAGAGGCAGGAAAAGATAAAAATCTAGAATTTGTAGCATTAGATAGAAACCCGATTGACGATATCTGGGACAATCAACCCAGGCCCCCTGAAAAGCCCACATT
>JBBKVR010000005.1:0-20222 GCA_037968575.1 Bdellovibrionales bacterium
AACACTGTTGCGAGCCCGTGCGACCCATGAGCCAATGAATAATAGAGTCCTTCTTGTGTCTCACCAAAGATTGGAAAACGGTATTTTGAGGTCACGCGGAACGAAGCACGCCCCTCAAAGACCTCTATATTGTCCTTGAGTAATGGGAATATCTCTTCCAACTTTTCACGATTGAAATCGTTGTCTTCATCCAGAACATCGTCATGGTCCAACCACGGTTGGAATGTTGAGCCAATGGCGTGCACACCACCCGCTTGAGGAGAAATATACCCGCTATAATGGATACTCGTTTTGATATTTTTTGTTGCATCACTAATTTTTGCGAGAGACAGTTGCCCCCGCACCTTTTGTAAATTTTTACTATTCAAAGTTTTGAAACTTTCAAATCCTGCTCCGCACGCTAGAATAACCGCATCAAATTTTTCCCCATCAATATTCCAAACACCATCTTCTTTTTCTATATTTTGAACAGTCGCATTTAAGCGAACATCAACACCATCAGCCAATGCTTCACAAAGTTTTGCAGGATTAACCATGACTGACTGTTCAAGATATAAAGCAGACTGCTCAAACTCTATTCCACCTACTTCAGAGGCTTCATGCGCCGTGAGTATTCTCGCTATATGTTTTGGCAACTGCCAATTTTCAAGCAAATCTTCAAAGCGAGCTTTCTTCTCTTTATTGATGCAAACATATAGCGACCCACATTGCTTAAATCCAATATCCTGTAACTCAGAAAGTTTCTTATATGTTGTCACCGCATCGGCATAACTACTCATATAAAAGTGTGCTTGGGGCTCAGGAATTTTATAAAACCTTGGATTAACCATACCTATGGGATTACCCGATGCCCCACTTGATAATTCACTTGCCTGTTCAAACAAGGTGACTTGGTAACCTTCTTGCTTCAGCCAGTGAGCAGTGCCACAACCAGCAAGACCACCACCAATAATGGCAACGGATTTTGGTAGGTTTTTTACTATCGCACCCTCGCCTTCCCACGTCCCGACGAGGCGTTCACGCTTATGAGAAAACCCTTCTGTTTTTTCGACCTCGAAGCCCACATCTTGTAAACCTCGTTTTACAAACCCAGCAGATGTAAAAGTCGCAAATGTTGAAATTTTGGCAGATAGCCGCACCATATTTTGAAAAACAGTGTCCGTCCACATTTCGGGATTTTTAGAGGGTGTAAACCCATCCAAAAACCAAGCGTCAACAGCAATATTTTGTGTTCGCGGAAGTGTTTCGTTGATGTCACCAAATACCAAAGTAAGTTTAATATTAGGAGTTACATAGTGCGTATGAAACCCCTCAACTTCTAACGGATAATTATCCAAATACTGCTCGATTTTATTGTCGAATACATCTTCCCAAGGTGATAAAGCCTCGCGAATTGTTTGCCGATCTAATGGGTATTGTTCGTAAGAAATATAATGCAGCGACACATCAGGGTTGGTTTTTGTCAGCAAATCCCACAACGCCAAAAAATTCAAACCCGTTCCAAAACCTGTCTCAGCAACAGTAAATGTCTTTGCTTTTCTCAAACGTTCTTCAAGGTGATTTCCTCCCAGAAAAACAAAGCGGGATTCTTCCAAACCGTTTTCTTTTGAGAAATATATGTCATCAAAGCGTTTTGACCTTGGCACGTCATGCATAATGCTCCATATAAATGTCTAGAGCCCAAGAATAAAGGAAAATTATACGGAATCATCATGAGCAAAACAGATAACATCCTTCTTCAAGACTTCTCAACACCTTATAAAACTCCGCCTTTTGAGCAAATCAAACCTGAGTTTTTTGTGCCTGCGATTAAAAAATATATTGAGGAAGCACGCGCCAATATTGATGCAATCAAGAACAGTGCAGATGAACCTACATTTGAAAACACGATTGAGGCTTTAGAAGCTTCATCTGAAAATTTGGATACAGTGACCTCTATTTTCTACACGCTTTTAAGTGTGATTGGCGGTGATAAGTACAATGCATTGTCTGAGGAAATTGGCCCGATGACTGCTGATTTTGGGAGCGATATCATGCTTAATCCTGATCTCTTTAAACGCGTAAAGGCTGTTTATGATGTACGTGATGCCCGCGATTATGAGGAAGTCGAAAAAACACTCCTTGAAGATACTTATGACGGATTTGTACGTAGTGGTGCTTTACTTGATGAGACAACCAAGAAACGCCTTAAAGAAATCAATGCAGAGTCATCAACGCTTTCACCACAATTTTCACAAAATGTTGTGAAATCATCTGCACAGTTTGAGCTTAAAATTACTAACAAAAATGACTTGGTTGGTCTTCCCGATACAGCAATTGAAAGTGCCGCGCACGAAGCAGAAGAAAAAGGCTACGAAAATGCATGGGTATTTACACTAGATTTTCCGAGTTTTATTCCGTTTATGACTTACTCAGAAAACAGTGAATTACGGGAGAAAATGTGGCGAGCATTTGGTGCTCGTGCCTTTGGCGATGAATTTGATAATACAAAACTCATTCAGCGTATTCTTGAACTCAAATTTGAGCGTACAAAACTTCTTGGTTATGAAAGTTATGCTTCCTTTGTATTGGAAAACCGTATGGTCAAGAAAACTGAAGATGTGATGGAGTTTTTGGATACACTTTTCAAAACCTATAAACCCGCGGCAGAAAAAGACCTTGAAAACCTTCTGGCCTTTGCAAAAAAACGCGACGGTTTAGATGATTTAAAACCTTGGGACGTCGGTTTCTACAGTGAAAAATTCAAAGAAGAATTATTTGAATTTTCAGAGGAAGATTTACGTCCTTATTTTCCTCTTGAGATTGTTCTCAATGGCACATTTGAGCATTTCAAAAAGCTTTTTAATCTAGATTTTAAACTCAATAAAAACGTTCAGACATGGCATAAAGACGTAAGCGCCTATGAAGTGATGGATAAAGAAACGGGTGATTTATTTGGAATTCTTTATGCCGATGTTTATGTGCGTAAAGACAAGCGCTCAGGCGCATGGAAAGCATCTCTTCGTGATCACGGCTTATATCATGGCGAACAATTACCAGCGGTTATGGAGATTGTCTGTAACTTCTCTAAGCCCACACCAAAACGCCCAAGTCTTTTAACGCATAATGATGCCTTAACGTTGTTCCACGAGATGGGACACGCCATTCATGCAATTTTAGGTCGTACAAAATATCAATCTACAAGCGGTACAAATGTCCTTTGGGATTTTGTTGAACTTCCTTCACAGGTACAGGAAAACTGGTTATTTGAGTCTGAAACACTGGATATGGTGACTGGCCATTACGAGACAGGCGAAAAAATCCCTGCCGACCTTATTGAGAAGATGCGCGCGGCTAAAACATACATGTCTGGTTGGGGTGGCCTAAGACAACTGACCTATTGTTATAAAGATATGGCTTACCATACTCTTCAAGAAGCACCTAAAGCCGAAAACATCCAAGAATTCGAAAAACAAGCCACAGAGAAATGCCGACTTTTCCCTGATTATGGGGGATGTAGCTCAGCATCTTTTGCTCATATCTTCGCAGGTGGCTATTCCGCAGGCTATTACAGCTATAAGTGGGCAGAGGTTCTTGATGCCGATACATTTGAGTTATTCCTCGAAAACGGCCTCTATGACCGCGAAACAGCTCTGAAATACCGCCATGAGATATTAGAAAAGGGCGGAAGTGAAGACCCCGCCATACTTTACCGCCGATTCCGTGGACGTGATGCAGATCCCAAAGCATTATTGCGTCGTGAAGGGCTTTTGGACGAGGCCACTTAAGAAAAAGGTAAGTTAGAAAAATAACATCTAATTTGCCTTTAACTCAAGCATTACTTGGTTTATCAGTAAACTAGTAAAAAATTATGAAAAGTTTTTTGCGTTTATTTTTCATATTTTTATTGCTTTTTGAGGTTTCGTTAGCTATAACTTTGTTCATTCATCAATAACGAGCGTGAAAATGAGCATAACAACAGCACAAATTCGTGGAGCAAGGGGTATCTTGCATTGGAGTCAAAACGACCTTTCCGAGAGAACAGGCATCTCCACAACATCTATTGGCGCGCTTGAAAAAGGCGCAACACAAGCGCGCGAAAGTACACTTTCTAAAATCCAAAAAGTCTTTGAAGATAACGGTATAGAGTTTACGCCTAATGATGGTTTAAGAAAACGCTCCGTTGAAGTAGAAGTTTTCCGTGGTAAAGATGGTTTTGCGAATTTCTTTGAACTTCTCTTCAGTACCATTGAGAAGTGGAGTGGAGAAATCTGTATTTCCAATGTTGAAGAGGAGCAATTTATTCACTGGGCAGGTGAGAGCGCCAAAAAACATATGGAACGCGTTTCTTCTCTTACAAATGTCAATTATAAAGTCCTTTTAAAAGATGGAGACAAAAACTTTCTAGCTAATAGCTACGCACAATATAAGTGGCTACCCAAAGAATTTTTTTCCTCAGTTCCTTTTTATGTATTTGAGAAAAAATTAGCTATATTTGTTTTTGAAGAAGAGCCCGTAATTATTCTTCATAAATTCCCAGCGATTGCTGAGGCTTACAAGTCTCAATTCAATGCCTTATGGAATATTGCCCACCAACCAGACAGAGAAGCTGCTTAAAAATTAGGATGATGCGTATATGACCAATTTTTCTGCAGAACAATATGAATATGATCTTAAGGATTTCTTACGTGGCAAGAAAGGTGGACACTTGGATAGAGCCATCTACAGAATACCTGAAAACTGGGAAAGAATTGTTAGAGAAGCTACAATAGGTAACAGAGATTATTACCTAGCAGACCCTAATTTAGAATTGAGGTTGCTAGAGAAAATGGCGCAAGATAACTCTCAATTCAACAATGAAAGTAGACCAATCCGCGCCTTATTTGAAATTGGGGCTGGTACAGGTGAAAAAATTATGCCTTTTGTTGAGGGTAACGAAGATTTGCAAAGCATTGCACTTATTGATTATGAGGTTGGACTTAATCAAGAAGCACACGACAGGATTGTTAAGGCTAAACCTGAAATTCCGATACTTATGCTGGGCCAAGATTTTAGCGCTTCTGACAGCGTTTCCCAATTCAGCGGTGGTCGTGTCTTAGGTTTAATACTGGGAGGAACTATTGCCAATATATCAGCGCTACCACTTCCTCAATTCTTTAGGAGACAGGCAAAGCAATTTCAGCATAAAGATTTCCTTGTAGAGTCTCTCACTAAGCGTTTTCAGAACGCCGCTAACTTTTATCATAACAGAGGAGAGCTTATCGTAACTGTTGATACTGGTGATGAAACAGAAGCTCTCGCGGCTTACCAAGGGCAAGAACACGCAGACTTTATATTTGGTGCTTTAGATTTAGCAGTAAACTTGTCTGAGAAAGGTTTACTGGAGACTGATTTAACAAAAAGCCAAATACGCAGTTGTTTTAAGCATGACCCTATCATTGTGAAGCCGACGCAAGATAGTTGGGGTATCGCGCATACACTACGCTGTATGCAGGACATAGATTTTACAATTAATGGCGAAGAGTTTTTTATTAAAGCTGGTTTTTCCAACAGCGTTATCAACTCTTTCAAGCCTACTCCAGAACAAGTCCAGAAAGCTGCTGAAGCTGTAGGTTTTCAATTTGCAGACTCTTACATAGACGAAACAGGTCGTGTAACTGTTATGCACTTCACTATTGAAAAAGTTGCTAATGACAGAGGTAATGAAAAAGCCACTCCTCCTTTAGTCAGAACTTTGTAGAAACTTTTTTACTCTATCAATTATCGTTCTATGGGGCGCAGCAAGCGTTGCCAAAACAGCATAAAAAAATGCCTTTCCTTTACGCCCTTTACTCCCATGAAAGCGTGAATAAACAGTAATTCTGGAACACAGATAAACACCTTTTTGTTTTAGGTAACCTTGATATTTCGTGCGTAGTAACATGGCATATTCAAATGGTTTCTTGCCGCCTTTGTCCACAGTTGATGTTTTTGTTTGAACTACCAATTGCTCATCAACCGCGATAAACCAACCACCCTCAAGCGAACATCTGATGGCCATATCCCATTCAGCGCTTCTACGGAATTGAGGATCAAAACTACCAAGTTTTTTGAATAAATCACGGTGCACCATCAACGTGCAACTACCGAACATCCCCCATGCATAACCTGCTTTGCCGGAATGCCACAGGATATGATCGGCCACCATTTTCCCGTGTGGCTCTTTACCCTCTATGCGACCTATTGCCTTAAATTCATGGTAAATTTCCGCCTCACCTGCATGGCGAATACCTCTATTCGTGTAACACATCACCAGAGGTGTTTTCTTTTCTTCAATAAATTTTGAGAGCTTTTGATACTGTTTCGTTAGTCGATCTGGCGTGCTCACATCATCATCATCAAAGAACGTTAAATACTCGCCTTTGGCATTCTCAATAATTGTATTCAGGGCAGAAGGGAATCCTTTGTTTTCTTCATGTTGATAGAGCCTGATATTTTCTTCGTCTTTAATATACCCAACAATAAGTTCTACCGATTTATCAGACGAGGCATCATCAACAATAATGATTTCGGTGTTTGCCCAATCTTGTTCTTTGGCATGCTTAATCGCATCAAGAATGAGGTCTTGTGCGTTAAAGCATGTAATTCCAATAGTGATAAGAGGTTGTTCAGCTAACATCTAATTGTCCATCGCAGGGTAAGTTTTTGCCATAAGCCAGTGGATGTAAAAAGAAGAAATCACTCTATGGAAAAAAGTAGAAGCAATGGCTCCCGCTATTCCGAAGAAAGGAATAAGTAAAAGAGAGAAAATAATACGACTCAGTGACATAGCCAAAACAATTTTTTTATTATTTTTCTTATCCAATCTGGAAGAAATAAACCAAAATTTCAATGGTGCTGAATTCACTATTGCCACAGTACAGAGCAACAATTGTGAATAAAAAAGTGCACCTTTATACTGTTCTCCAAAAAACAAGACGAAGCAAAATGGGTAGATAGTAAACGCCATTGCAATAGTTCCAACAGCGACGACAACAGAAAATAATTTGAAAAATTTATCCATCTTCTTGGTAAAAACAACCTGTTTTGAGAATTTTGGACTAAGTACCTTTGCTATACCCTGTATAAGCAACTTGAGCATTTCAGGGACTTTCTTTGCCACAACAAAAACGGCAAGTGCTGCAGGTGATAAGAACATATACAGAAGTAAATTATCTATGTTGGAAGAAATCGCAGTCGCCACGGCATACAAGCTTGTCTTCATCCCATAATCTATACTGTCTTTTTCTGCCTTATCGGTTTTTGATGTTTGGCTCCACAACTTCATTGTCTGAAAAAGGTTTTGAAAAACTGCAGGGGTCAAAAAAGCTATAAGTAGATAAATTATATTTCCAGGGTAAAGAATAGACGTTGCCACCATCAAAACTGTTCTAAAAACGGCGTTTACTGCTCCAGTCAAAGCCAAATATCTAAACTTCTCCGACCCAAGGTAAACAGCCTTCCACTGACACAGGCCATTTGCTACAGGAAATAAAATACCTGCAATACAAAAGGAAAGGGCCATCACCTCATTCTCTTTTAAGAAAAGGTAATAAACAGCACCGGCAAAAAGTAAAGCAGTTGCGATCAAACTGAATATGACGGTTTTTGATATTGAGACCCTGAAGGTTCCAATAAACCCACGCGCTGTCGACTGTGCCACAACGTTGTTAATGCCCGGCAAAGAAAAAATGGACAGAGCAGCAATGATAGTTAAAACAAAGTTATACTGACCATAAGTTTCTGGCGAAAAATAGCGGACCACTATGTAAGTAGTAATTAATCCCAAAACTAATTTGAAAGCCCTAAACCCATTAGAAAGAAAGATGCCTTCAACAATTCCTTGATTGTTTTTTATATCCTTCTTAAGATTTTTTAATAATGAGTCTAAGTTGAACAAATTTTTCCCTATGTTCCTTCGGCCTTTTGAAAATTCTAAATTGCTGTTGCCTTATAGATGATTGAAATATAAAAGACTTATACTCTAGGAATGCACAAGTTATTACAATGAGAAAGCACATGACTGCTACAAAATTCAAAAAAGCAATTCACAAACTGAACCAGAGCCTAAACGGCTCACGAAAAGAAGCGTATGTGAATTTGGACAACATGTTCTCAAATACAAAGGATTACACCCTATTTTCATACACCGATGAAGATGGGAACTTTGATTACGAGAGCTATAAAACAATTCAAGAAAACGCTAACAAAAAGAAACTAGATCGCGTTTGGGTTCTGGAAGAAAATATTGAATTCTTGTCTGACTATCTCAAAGAACATTTAAATCCTATAAAGTCTTCGCTTTGCCACGGTACACGTAGAGGTAAAGAGCAAGAGTGGTTTAAAAAATACTTAGGTGATGACGTTGATGTCATCGGCACAGAAATTTCAGATACAGCAGATGATTTTCCCCACACAATTCAATGGGACTTTCATGAAACCAAAAAAGAATGGTTAAATAAGGTTGATTTTATTTACAGTAATTCCTTCGACCATAGTTACGACCCGCAAAAATGTCTTGATGCGTGGACAAGTTGTTTAAGACCAGGCGGTATATGTGTCATTGAGCATACCGATGGTCATGGCGCGCAAGGAAGTTCGCAGATGGATCCATTTGGTGCACACCTCCTTCAGATGCCCCTTCTCATTTCAAAATGGGGCCGTGAAAAATATGGACTTGTTGATATCTTAAAATCACCTATTAAGCGTGATGATCTCGACTTTACAGCATTCCTTATCATTGAAAAATATTAGTACAATGCTCAAATCTTTACTCGCTGACAGAAAATCAAGAATTGCGCGCCTATGGTCTAATGAAGAGATCAGAAAGTTTGCAAAGCATTTTGACGGTGACATCGTGAATGTCAGTGGCTGGCGAGATGAAGACAAAGAAGGGCAACATTACGAAGATTACTTTACAAATAAAAAATCCTATACAGTCACCAATTACCTTGCTGATGCACGTGGATTTCAAGGTAAAGATAATGAAATATTTCTCGATTTAACCGATGATTTACCAAAGAAACTGATGGGCAAATACGATGTTGTTTTAAACCACACGGTTCTAGAACATGTATTTGAGGTTGATAAGGCTTTTGAAAATCTATGCCTGCTCTCAAAAGATATTGTGATGGTCATTGTTCCCTTCCTACAACCCATGCACGCCGATTACGGGGATTTCTGGAGATTTACACCTTCCTGCCTTCAAAAGTTATTCGAGAAAAATAAAATGTCAGTTATTTACAGTAGCTTTAATGATCCTATTAACGGTAGCGTTTACGTCATGGCCATTGCATCGAAAAACCCAGAGAAATGGAAAGACGCAATTCCTTCCAATCTTGACAAAGACGGTAATGTTCAATTTTTGACCAAGCCTGTTTTGGAAGATGGACAAACCCCCATGGTTGGTGCGAATGCGATTTTGAATGTTGGACCGTGGTTCTTTTTGAAATATCAAAAATTTAAAAATCTTTTTTCCAAATAATTTTCTGACTAGAACTGCTTTTCAATTTTTTTGATGTATTTGCACTCATCTTCGAAAAGCTTATTTAATCTATCCGTAATTCTCAAAGGTGTATCAGGCGTTTTCGACAACATGAGAGAACCCATACCAATTTTAGATAAAACCTTGTAAATCCATTGAAAACATTTCTCTAGAAACGCGTTTGTTCTGACTATTGGCCATAGCTGATATATCGGTATGAGTGTCTTATTGTAACGAAGGGATGTATCCGGATATTTGGTAAATTTAGCAACGCCCAAGAACTTACAAATCTCATCAAATATGGGCTCAGGCTTTTCCTGAAGTTGTTCAAGCGTTAAAACCAAAATATTTTTCTTACCAAAATAATCTTCAAACTTCTTAATTTGTTTCGAATAGAGGCTGTTGTAAGCGTATAGAAACGGAGCCGGAAAGTTATCAAAGTTGAATAAATAGCGCTCCTGAAGGTCAATTTCCTTGGCTTTAGCAGCTTTCACAAATCTTGTTTTTTCGTAATCAAAAACCTCATTAGGGTTTGTCGGGATATGGCCAAGCACCTCATCAAGCGTTCGCTTTTCAGAACCATGTTTTAAGACGTGATAATAAGCTGAAATTGTGCGCTCTACAGGATCTTTAAGAATGAATATAAGTTTTGTATCAGCACCGCATTTCTCTTTGATACGAGACATAGCAATATCATGAAATACGGTTGAGGCTGTTGCATCAAATAAAAGTTCGTCGTCTTTCAGTTTACCCTCGATGTAAGGTTTGTAATCCTCGGATGCTACGTATTTATCACTATTTCCAAAATAGGATGGCTCCTTAGGGTTTGTCAGAACCAGTTTAGGATGGCCATCGAGATATTTTGCTAATGATGTTGTTCCACATTTTTGAACACCCGCAATAAAAAAGTCAGGAAATATCAATTTTTTTGCCATTTTCTGTATATTACTCCTGCTGATAACCATTTGACTCTTCTATATAACTGAGCATAGTGATTAAAAATTGAGCCTATTGTTTAGCAGAATATTTATAATATGACCAATACCAAAACCAAATACCATAGTTTTGAAAACTTCCGTGATAAGAACCCAGAATTAAATCTGGCAAACCGTGTCTTAGACATGAGAATGATGCTTTACGAGAAAGCAAAAGCTAAAAGTAATCCAATTATACTCGAACTTGGAACACATAAAGGAATTTCAACGACACTCTTTTTACAGGTAACTCAAGAAAATGGAGGTAAGTTATATTCAGTAGATATTCGTGATTATTCCGACACAAGTGATGATAAAAATTGGACGTTCATTCAGGCAAGCAGTACTGATGTTGACGCCATATTAGAGAAACATCCTGAGCTCAAAAATGGTATAGATATTTTGCTTATCGACAGCCTGCATAAGCAAAGTCATGTTGAAAAAGAACTTTACGGTTGGTTTTCACATTTAAACGAAAATGCCCTTATCTTTTTTGATGATTTAGATTCAAACCCTTACCGTAAGAACCACAAAAAAGACGATGTCTATTTGGAGTTTGATAATAAATATATTCATGACTGCATTCTGGACGCCTACCATAACAATGAAGATATTTGCTCTTTAGAAGTCCACTACGGATCGACTGGCCTGGCGATTTTAGAGAAGAAAGCACCTTTAGGAACACCATTAAAACAAAAAGCAATAATGCGAAGAACCGATAATTGCTTTTGGAAGCTTCGGGTTGTTCTCCTCAGGATGAAACAAAATTTTATAGGTGAAGCCTACTAAACAGCATGTTTTTACCGCTCATCACAATCGGAATGACCGCTTATAATGCAGAGAAAAGCATTGAACGTGCTATTCATAGCGCGCTGTCCCAAACATACCCTCATCTGGAAATTGTGATTGTTGATGATGCATCTATAGATAACACTTATGCACTTTTACAAACGCTCGAGAAACAACACGAAAACTTAAGAATTTTTCAAAACGCTGAAAATCTTGGCGTTGCAGGAACACGCAATCGCATTATTGACGAAGCCAATGGTGAGTTTATATGTTTCTTTGATGATGATGATGAAAGTCTACCTGAGCGCGTTCAAAAACAATATGAGCGCATTGCGAGCTACGAAAGGTCATTTGCTAACGGTATGCCAGTGATTTCCCACACATCGCGCTTGCAGGTCCATCCTGACGGAAAAACACATATTGAAAATACAGTTGGTACAAGCACAGGAAAGGTGGCACCAAATGGGAGGGCCTTCGCACAGCGCATCCTAACAGGAAAACTTGTAGCCAATGGGTTTGGTTCAACCGCTACTTGTTCGCAAATGGCGCGCACTGAGATTTATAAACAATATAAATTTGATTCTGAATTTACGCGCGCAGAAGATACGGAATTTAATACACGACTTGCACTGGCTGGCGCGCACTTTCCAGGCATTGATGAACCTCTTGTCACGCAAACGATGAGCTTTGGAACAGAGAAAACTCTTCAAAAAGAATATGAGATGACTTGCAAGCTTTTTGAAAAACACAGAGATTTCATTGAGAAAGTCGATAATTACAAATTTGTTTCCGACTGGCTAAATGTAAAATATGAGCATCTTAAAGGACATAAAATCCATTTCTTGAAAAAACTTATTGGAATTTTTCTGAAGCACCCTATCCGCACGACCCAACGTTTACTCTGGGCAAGCCCTTCATTAAGCCTTAACATGCGTCAGACAAAATTTCACAAGAGCATGACGCAAGACACTTGAAACAGCCAAAAGTGACAATCGGGATCCTTTCTTATAACGCCTCTGACACAATTGAGCGCGCCATTACTTCTGCTCAAGCACAAGCTTGGTCTAATCTCGAAATTCTTGTGGTAGATGACGCTTCCAAAGACAAATCTGCTGATATCATAAAGAATTGCGCAGGAGGTGATAAACGCCTCAAACTTGTTCAACATAAGAAAAATAAAGGCGCGGCAGCCGCGCGTAATACTGTCATAAACGAAGCAAGAGGTGAGTTTATTTGTTTCTTTGATGATGACGATGAAAGTCTACCTGAGCGCGTAGCAACACAATATGACCGCATAATATCCTATGAGGAACAAATCAACACCGATCTCGTTTTATGTTACGCATCTGGTACACGCGCCTACAAAGGCGGTTACGAGCAACCTTTGATTGCCATTGGCTCTCAAGACCCCGCTCCTTACGGAGACTCGCTTGCTGCACGCCAACTCTTCTATGGTGGTCGTGATGATTTCTTTTACGGTGGCGGAACGCCCACATGTTCTTTAATGACACGCACCTCAACATTAAAAACTGTAAATGGCTTTGATGAGAATTTAAAACGTGCAGAAGATGTTGACCTCGCCATACGCCTCTCTTTACTCGGTGCCCACTTTATAGGTTGCCCTGAAAAACTTTTTATCCAACATGCGACGCAAAGTCCTGACAAAAGTTATGAACGAAACTTGGAATCTGAAATAAAACTCGCTGAAAAACATAAGGAATATTTGAAAACTGTCGGTATGTATGGCTACGCAAAGAAATGGCCCTATCTTCGCTATGCTCATTTTTCCAGAAACTACACACTGTTTTTAAAAACCGTGATTCCTTTGATTGTCACCCATCCCATTAAAACACTCTCACATCTTTTCAAAACTGGCCCTCAAAGACTCCTTCATGAAAAGAAAATTAGGAAAGGCTCATGAGGTTATTGGTTGCGTGCAGAGCCATCAATAATATGGCGGGTGGTGTAGAGCGAATGTCTTCAGCTCTCATGAATGAGATGGTTGAGCGCGGCCACGATGTTTTTCTTTTCACATGGGATGAGAAAAATGCCGTTTCTTTTTATGAACTAAACAAAAAAATTGAATGGACAAAATTAGATATGGGGGATCCTTTTGAGAAGGCCTCCTTATCTACCAAACTTCTTCGTTTTCCTGCTATTAGGAAACACATCAAGCGTATTCAACCTGATGTCATTTTAGGGTTTCAGCAAGCTCCTTTTCTATCTATGAAGCTTGCAACCTTAGGAATGGGGATACCCGTTATAGCGGCTGAGAGAAATGCCCCTACTCGTCTTGACCATATGTCATCCGGAAAATACCGCCATATTATTTTTAATAGCTTTAGATTAGCAGACGGAATTACTATTCAGTGTGATGCACATAAAAAAGGCTATCCAAAATATCTTCATAATAAAATGGTCACCATTCCAAACCCTGTTTTTCCTGCACCTTGTCAGGCAAGCCCAAGTAAAGATATATCCCCTAAAATTCTTTTAAGCGTTGGGAGATTAAGTCATCAGAAAAGCCCTGACGTTTTAATTAAAGCTTTCGCGCTCATTACTGATGAATATCCTGATTGGGAACTTCACATTGCCGGTGATGGTGAAGGGCGCAACAAGGCAGAAGACGCCATAAAAGAAACTAGAATGCAGAAGAAGGTAAAATTGCTGGGTGCTGTTAAAGATACATCAAAATTATACTGCAACGCCCATCTCTTTTGCCTTGCTTCCAAATGGGAAGGTTTTCCAAACGGTATAGCAGAAGCCTCTGCGCACGGACTTCCATGTGTTGCTTTCGAAGGTTGCGCTGGCATGGCTACAGTTATAAAAGATGAAGAAACGGGCTTGCTTGCGGAAGGTAATCAGAATGCAGAAAGCTTGAGTGTTGCCCTCAAAACGCTTATGAAAGATGGCAAAAAACGCGAGGTCATGGGACAAAAAGCAAAAGATGCAATGGAAGCCTATAACCCGCAGAAAATATATGATATCTGGGAGAGCCACCTCAAGAGCGTGGCAAAAGTATGAAAGTTATTTTTGCAATCAAAGCATTGGATAATATCAAAGGTGGAGCTGAGCGTGTTTTCGCCGACACAACGCGTGGCTTGGCCGAAAAAGGTTATGCCATTAATGTTTTGACCTTTGATCATGAAAACGGCAAATCATTTTATCCTCTTGATTATGCCGTTCGACAAAAAAATCTGGGTATTGGAAACCCTAAGAAAAAAGCAACGATAAAAGAGACACTACATCGTATTTACAGGTTACGCAGATATGTCATGGAAGAAAAACCTGATGTAGTCGTGGCCTTCATGCATTCCATGTTTATTCCTATGTCCATAGCTTTGCTTGGTTCAGGTGTGCCTGTGATAGCCAGTGAACATACTGTTCCTAAGCATTACAAATCGAAACGCTTCGAATATATTATGTTAGGACTATGCGGATTATTTTGTAAACGCATCACTGTGATTTCTAGGCGCATACGAAAAACATACCCCGCATTTTTGAGACGTCGCATGGCTATTGTTCCAAATGCCGTCAAGACACCAAAGAAATTTGCTGATCCAAAAGGCAAAAAAGATGGAAGAAAAATCATTTTGAATGTCGGAAGATTTGATCCTCTTAAAGACCAACGAACACTTATTGTTGCCTTCTCACAACTTGCCAAAGAATTTCCTGATTGGGATGTGCGCATTATTGGTGATGGATATCTACGCAATGAGCTCGTCAGCTTGGTTAAAAATCTTAATCTTGAAGATAGAATTTTTCTTCCGGGGACAACTTCAAAGATAGAGAAGGAATACATAGCCGCACATATTTTTGCCATCCCTTCTCTCTATGAAAGTTTTGGTTTGGCTACAGCCGAGGCCATGTCACATGGACTTCCTGCAATCGGTTTTAAAGCCTGTCCTGGAACGAATGAACTCATTAACAATAAGAAGAATGGGCTTCTTGTTACTGGTGAGAACCGCATAGACAGTTTCCGCGATTCCCTAAAAACTTTAATGAAATCGGAAAAATTGCGTGAAGAATACGGCAATAAGGCAAAAGATGCTGTTGAACGTTACTATCCTGAAAAGATTGTTGAAATATGGGAACGTCTTATTCAAGAAACGCTTGGGCGTTATACCTAATGCAATTCCATTAACTGACAGCGCGCTGAACCGCCACCATATCTTTCAATGGTTGGAATATGTGTGCCAATAATTTTTGTAACATGCCTTGAAAGAAATTCTTTTTGCTCTTCAGTTAAGTTTTCTTGCGCATGCAAGGACATCACCAGATAAGGTTCATCATTATGTCCCTTAACCTCAAGGCAGTTTCCACAATAATTAGAAACTTGATCATAGGTCAAAAACATTACTTCGCGATGTTCCTGTAGAGATTTAACAACAGCTTCGCGTTTGTCTTCATCTGTAATGCATTCTGCACAAACAATGGCAAATGTCGTTCCAATGCAAACCATCAAATCCGTATGATATACTGGGACATCTTCTTTATGAGTTTTGGTTGGAAACGTAATTACTTCATAGCCCGTTTCACTTGCCCACTTTTCAACCATTTCCTGAGTTGTTCTGGCAGACAGTGCTGAGTAGGCTCTTTTATTCACGTGATCCATTGCAACAGAGGCCGTGCTTTCCATGAACAGACCTTGTTTCTCCATATCTCTGAAATCATGCTTAAGTGTGTAATATTTTTGTAAGAACTCAATCATATGTTCTTCCCGCTCAGCACGACGGTTTTGTGTGAGCATAGGGTAAAGAGTTAGCGTTCCATCAGGATACGTAGAAGCCCAATTTGGGAAAATATGGTCGGGGCACCCCTTACTTCCCTTTAAGGTCACAACGTTTACACCGTGTTCAACCAAGCAATCACGATAGTTACGAAATTCCTGTATTGCACGGCTCAAAACCGCTTCAGGGGTTTCGTGATCATCATGCTGATAAATATTGGATTCTTCCGTTTGTTCGTTGAAATAAAATTCTACGGGCTCAATGAGCAAAATATTACGGGTCGATTGTTGTGTCATAAATTTTCTTTCTATGCCACTTTTCTGCCAGAGTGATGTCGTAAAAGATAGTCCTGATAAACCTTTTCCGAGCCTTTTTCCAAAGATATTCGTGATTGCCGCCCCATTTTATTTATCTTCGACGAATCCATGAGTTTCCGATGAACGACATAGTCCTTCTCGAGTAATAATTCTGTTAGATAATATCCATCTTGACCAGAAATACCCGTAATCATAGCTGTTTTGAGTTTTTGAACGCCCATACGAAAATACAACCGTATAGACGGTTGTATTTCAACTTAAATCTGAAAATTATAAAAGCTTAGACGTTCAATCCTGCTTGCAAATTGTTGTCACGACCAACATTCTCTGAAGAATCGTGTGCAGCAGATGCAAATGCTCCCTTACTATCAACTTGTGATCCAGCACCTATTTGAACTTGAAAGCCTTCAGCTTGCATAGCTTTACCAACTCCCATAGTAAACTCATCTACATGGTCATGGCATCCAACTAACATACCGCAGTAATTCGTACTCATTTTATCCTCTTGCTCTCAAAAACTCTTAATTTATGCTGCTTGTACACCACGTTGGACGTCTGCAACGGTTGAAATATATGCTGGGAATGAAGGCTTACCATTGATAAACTCAATCAAACCAACTTTTGCTTTGCTTAGAAGGCGTGCAATTACGTCTTGTCTTGTGCAATGAACATTCGCCACAACGCGGTCACCGCTTAAGAAAGAGATAGATTCATTATGCACCTCAAGTGTTAAAGGAAGCTCCTTTGGCAGGCTTTGAGGTACAACAACAATAATGCTGTCATCCTCTCCCATAATAAAACTACAACGCTCAAACATTTCTAAACCAATTCTTTTTGTTTTTCCGTAATCCAACAATGACTGAAAATGGTTAAAATCTGGTTAAATATTTGCTTTCCCCTTTGATTTTAAAGGAAAAAATCCATGATTCTATCTTTTGGTTTAGGCTTGTGTTTAAAGGGAAAAAGAATCTGATCCTTAAACTTTGGAGGCATAATTTCTTTAATTCCAATGTCCACTGGAGGACGGTATGGGGGGTTATAGAATGTATCAAAGGCATGATCCCATATCATAATGTTTTCACAGTAATTCATGTTTCCGCCGTCATAGATGTTTTTACTGTGATGCCAACGATGAAGTTCAGGTGTATTAAACACCCAGGATAAAGGGCCAAAGCGCATTTCCACGTTGCAATGAGTCAGCATTCCGATAAACGCAGTAATTGCCGAAAGCCATTGGATAAGCTCCATTGGAGCACCCAGAGCAAATAGAATTCCACTTCCAAGAACTATTGACACGAGCGAATCTACAAAGTGGAATCGCCCTGTGTTGACAATCCAAAGCTTGGTCACGCTGTGATGAACTGCATGAAACTTCCATAAGAATGGCCATTCATGCGCCAACCTGTGTGCCCAATACAAACCAAACTCTGAAAGGACAAGCCCCAATAAAACTTGCCAAAACATAGCTATATCGCGAGGCCAAATCCCATAAGATGGTTCAGAAGCTGGTTTTATAAGCTCAGACAAACCAATCACACCACCAAAAAGTAAAAGGGCTTGAATTGTTCCTTTACTGGTCAGTGTATGCCCGATATTAGCCCAAATTTGTCCATCAGAATTTAACCAGCTCTTTTCATGTGGCATTGCGCGTTCCAATAAAAGAAGTGAAACAGCCAACCCCAGATAGGCAAAATTAAAGAATAAAAGCGGGTGGCCTTGTTCAAAACCATAGTAAGTCACAAGCAGACAAGCGCCGAACAGAACAGGCCATGCTGTCCACGAAATCAATTGTCTTAAAAAAGAGCGATTTTCTTGTTTTAAACTCATCCAAAACCCTGTGCTTTACGTAGGTACTAGTGACATTGATTTGCGAAGGATTCAACTTAATTCACCGTATATAAAATAATATTAGAAAAGATGAAACTTCCTCACCATTTAAGTGTTAGTAGAGCAAGGAAAGAAGACTTAGGAGAGTTTAATTTGGTAAATCACCCTCCCCTCGGGTATTTACCTCACTCCGGACCGGTTGCCACCCCCTCGGCGACCGGTCTTTTTTCTCGACTAAAGTAAGACCATCTTCATCCATTCTGCGCGTGTCAGATTTTTGACAGATGATCCTGAAAAGACCGCAGAGACTAGCAACAGCTAATTTCAAGGGTTTTGAAGGAGTAGATGCAAAAATATGTCGCGCCTGTTTCAGGTTTGCCATGAAAAAGAAATCTCCTTCTTCAAAAACATTCACCGTAGCTATAGCTATGCTTTCATGTTTTCTCATTGCATCTTCCCTTTTCATGAGCAAACAGAATTGTATGAAGATGGTCTCACTTTAGTCTCACTCAGCTGTTTATTTTCTGACAGATTCACGTATTCTATTGCCCACTATGAACAAAACAATTCTCGTCACAGGTGTAGCAGGCTTTATCGGGTTTCATCTCGCTAGACGATTATGCGCAGACGGCTACACGGTTATAGGCATTGATAATTTAAATGATTATTACGACCCGGAACTCAAATATAATCGCTTAAAGATTCTCGAAGATTTCGACAATTTCACCTTTCAAAGAATGGATTTGTCAGACTGTGATGGAGTTTTGGGTCTATTTGAGAAATACATTCCTCATATTGTTCTTCATATGGGTGCACAAGCAGGTGTTAGATACTCACTCGACAACCCTTATGCTTATATCGACAGTAATATCACAGGAACTTTGGCAATTTTGGAGGGGTGCAGGCATTTTGCTGTAGAGCATCTAATCTTTGCTTCTTCTTCATCTGTTTACGGCGCAAATACAAAAATTCCATTTGAGGAGGATGACTCCGTAGATCACCCTGTCAGTCTTTATGCCGCCACAAAGAAATCAACGGAAATGATGGCACACAGCTATGCTCATCTATATGACATCCCTTGCACAGGGCTTCGTTTCTTTACTGTTTACGGTCCTTGGGGGCGTCCCGATATGGCGTATTACAAGTTTATGAACAAGATGGTCAAAGGCAAGCCCATTGATGTTTATAACAATGGCGACATGATGCGTGACTTCACCTATATCGATGACATTGTTGAAGGTATTGTCCAATTACTAGATAAAGTGCCCCAGACAGATTCAGCGGATAACTCCGTACCATCGAGTGCAAAAGCACCCTACCGCCTATATAATATCGGCAATAATGAGCCTGAAAAATTGATGGATATGATTTCTATTCTTCAGGAAGAAAGCGGTTTAAAGGCGGAAATAAACATGTTGCCTATGCAGCCGGGTGACGTGTATAAGACTTACGCCTCAACGGATAAATTGTCTGAATTAACAGGGTTTAAACCCCATACGCCACTTCGTGAAGGACTTAAGAACTTCATCAAATGGTATCGTGAATATTATGATTTGGGGAATGGCCCCCAAAGGTAAAATAAGATTTGAATATTAAAATCTTGATTTTTTAAAACCCCGAGACTATGTTCTTGCGGGCAAAATGAGTTCCTTAATAAGGACGAGGAGAAGTAAAAAATGGGTAATCCCGGAAGCACACTTGTACCACCTGATTATAAACCGACTGAAAAAGAAGAGTTTATGAATCCGGTTATGCTGGAATATTTTCGCCAGAAATTGATTCAGTGGCGAACTGACCTTATCAAAGAATCCAGCGATACAATTAAGGAAACTTTGCAAACTGTTGAGCTGAATAAGCCTGATATGAATGACCGTGCCTCTGCCGAGACAGATCATGCTCTTGAACTTCGCACACGAGATCGTGAACGCAAGCTTATCTCCAAAATTAATCAGGCCTTGGGTCGCATTGATGGTGGTGAATATGGTTATTGTGAAGAAACAGGCGACCAGATTTCAGTGAAACGTCTTGATGCACGCCCTATCGCGACATTAAGCCTTGAGGCTCAAGAGCGTCACGAACGCATGGAACGCACTCACCGCGACGA
>JBBKVR010000006.1:0-17506 GCA_037968575.1 Bdellovibrionales bacterium
AATTGTATGGGCGTCCCAACTGTTGGCGGTGAGACACAATTCCATGCTAGCTATAACGGTAACATTTTGGTTAATGCCATGACGGTTGGAATAGCTAAACACGAAGACATTTATTATGCACGTGGCGCAAAACCTAATATGCCCATTGTCTATGTTGGTTCTAAAACAGGACGTGATGGTATTCACGGAGCAACCATGGCATCCGCCGAATTTGGTGATGGGAATGAAGAAAATCGTCCAACTGTTCAGGTTGGAGATCCGTTTACAGAAAAATTGTTGTTAGAGGCTTGTCTTGAGTTGATGCAAACAGAGTGCATTGTCTGTATTCAAGATATGGGCGCGGCAGGACTAACATCTTCAGCTGTTGAGATTGCAGATAAAGGCGGTATTGGTGTTGAATTGAATTTGGATGATGTTCCACAACGAGAGCTTTATATGCTGCCATATGAAATTATGCTTTCTGAGTCCCAAGAGCGCATGTTGATGATTTTGAAACCTGGTTCGGAAGAACAAGCACGCAAAATTTTTGAAAAATGGGATCTAGATTTTGCGGTAATTGGACGGACAACTGATGATCAAAAACTAAGACTGACAATGTATGGCAAAGAGTGGTGCGATATTCCTGTGCCTCCTTTGGTTGATGCTGCTCCTGTTTATGACAGAGAGCAGGGACAACACCCACTACCTCAACCCTTACCTGAAAAATTACCAAACGAAGGTATAAGCACTGAAGATGCTTTGAAAGTTATACTTTCCTCGCCAAATATGGCATCCAAAAAATGGATTTGGGAGCAGTATGATTCCCTTGTGATGGGTGAAAGTTGGGCGACTGCAGGTATTAGTGACACGCAAGCAGGGCGAGCCAGTGACGCCGCTATTGTGCGCGTTCCCGATAGCTCGAAGGCTCTAGCTATCTCATCTGACTGCAACCCGCGTTATTGCTTTGCCAATCCATTTGAAGGCGGCAAGCAGGCGGTGGCTGAATCTTACCGTAACCTGTGTGCAAGTGGTGCAAAGCCCCTAGCTGTGACTAATAATCTGAATTTTGGAAATCCTGAGCGTCCTGAAATTATGGCGCAGTTTGTTGGGTGCATCAAAGGATTGGGTGAGGCGTGCAAGATTTTAGATTACCCTGTAATTTCTGGAAACGTGTCTTTGTATAATGAAACAAGCGGGCAAGCTATTCTGCCAACGCCAGTAATTGGAGGTGTTGGTATCATTGAAGATTGGGCACAAGCTATGGATATGGCATTCAAAGAAGAGGGAAGTGCCATCTATTTGATTGGTAGATATGGAATGCATCTTGGACAATCAACTTATTTGAAAGAAGCACATAACACTGAGGCAGGACCAGCACCAATTGTTGATTTGAAAGAAGAGCGTAAACATGGTGAGTTTTTGCGTGAAGTTATCAATTTAGGACTTATCAATTCTGCACATGATATTTCGGATGGTGGATTACTCTGTGCGATAGCTGAAATGGCAATGGCATCAGGATTTATTGGTGCGGAATTAGAAACAAACGAGAATACGCATGCTTTCTGGTTTGGAGAAGATCAGGCGCGCTATGTTGTTAGTATAGAAGATGAAGATGCATTCCTAGAATTTATGGAAGGCAAAGATATTAAAATTACGAAAATTGGAACAACCAAGAATGGAACGCTTAATGTTGTTGGTGAATTTTCAATCAAATTGGAAGAACTATTCTCATTACATGAGTCATGGTTACCAAACTATATGGATGGAAAGGTAGGCTAAGATGGCAATGGAAATGCAGGCATTGGAAAATATGATTATTGAGGCTTTTCCTGAGGCGCAAGTTAAGGTGCAAGACTTGCGTGGCGATGGTGATCACTATGCAGTGAGTATTGTAAGTGATCAGTTTGAAGGATTGTCTCGTATACAACAACACCAGATGGTTTATGGTGCGCTTAAAGGTAAGATGGGTAATGAATTGCACGCTATGGCATTGCAAACATCTGCGAGATAAATTTGAAACGAGTACTCACTATTTGTTAGAGTAAAAGAAAACAAGGGAGAAAATCATGGAAAACGTCGTTTTTGAGCGTATTAAAAAAGAAATCAACAACAATGAAGTTGTTCTGTTTATGAAAGGCACAGCAGCTTTTCCAATGTGCGGGTTTTCAGCCGCCTCAGTACAAATCTTGTCTCAATTGGGTGTAACTTTTAAAGACTTTAATGTTCTTGAAGACAATGATATTCGCCAAGGTATTAAAGATTTTGCCAACTGGCCGACAATTCCTCAACTCTATGTGAAGGGTGAGTTTGCTGGTGGTTGTGACATCATGCGTGAAATGTATGAAACTGGTGAATTGCAAGAAATGCTTCGTGATAAAGGCGTTGAATTCGAAGAAGCCGCTTAATTCATTCTTGGTAACTTGCTGTCTCTATGCAGAGAACAAGACATTATTAATCCAAAGCTAATCAATGTTGCCATCATGGCTGTTCCTCCATATGAGATAAGGGGAAGAGGTACTCCCACGACTGGGATTAGTCCCATAACCATGGCAATATTGATAAAGACGTAGAGTGAATAATTCACAATCAATCCGAACGCCAAAAGGCGACCAAATGTGTGTTTGCACATATAAGAAATCCAGATTCCATAGAGAATAATTGCAGCGTTAATCAGTAAAAGTAACAATCCTCCAATAAGACCCCACTCTTCGACCCATAAAGTAAAGATGAAGTCAGTTTGTTTTTCGGGTAAGAAATTCAAATGACTTTGTGAACCTTTTAAGAAACCTTTTCCTTCAATACCACCGGAGCCAATCGCAATTTTTGACTGTGTAATATGATAGCCAGAACCAAACGGGTCACTCTCAGGATCTAAAAATATAAGAACGCGTTTCTTCTGATATTCATGTAAAAACGTCCAAGCAATTGGGATAAGTGCAATGACACCTGCTCCACCTGCAAAGAAAAGCCAAAAAGGAGCGCCTGCTATAAAAAACATAACGATACCAGCCATTACGATCATCAGCGATGTTCCCAAATCAGGTTGCAAAAGAACAAGCCCAACAGGGAGTAGTATCATTAATGCCGGAGGAATAAGGAAAGACATACGCTTCATGTCTTCACTTGATGCCGGATGAAAATACTTTGCCAGAGCTATAAGAACTGCAATTTTCATGAGTTCTGAGGGCTGAATTTGAATAATGCCTAAATCAATCCATCTTTGTGCGCCCATCCCTGCATGACCGATAATTTCAACGGCAATCAGGAGAACAATTCCAATGGCATAAACGGGATAAGCTAGCTTGTACCAGAAGCGAATATTAATGAGAGCAATAACAAGGCAGCCAGCAAGTAAAATGCTAAAACGCAGCACATGGCGCGAAGCCCACGGGCTGAATGATCCGTTTCCAGCTGAATAAAGAGATAGAACTCCTACGCCCGCAACCATGCAAAGCAGGGCAACTAAAGACCAGTTTAAATGCCCTACTTTATGTAATAGAGAGGTATTGTCATTTAATCTCATTTTAGGTTCAAACATGCCGGTTACCCATGCTTTTTCTGTTGCGTGTCAAAGCTAGCCATACCACCGTTAGGTAGGAATGGACTTTCAGCAGGATTACGTTTTTGAATCTCCCAAAGAAGTTCTTTTGCAAGTGGTGCTGCGGCACTCGATCCCCCAATACCGTGTTCAACAATAACAGAACAAATATAACGCGGATTATTGGTAGGAGCATACCCAACAAAGAGCGCATGATGCCGTTCATTCCAAGGTAAATCTTCTTGTCTTTTACGTCCTGTCGCACGCTCAGCCTTAGTGATACGCCTTACCTGTGATGTTCCTGTTTTACCACCCATAGACATGGTTTCATCGGGAATACGACTTCCTCTGGCTGTTCCTTGTTCACCTAAGATGACTGCGTCCATACCTTGCTTAATAAGTTCGAGATGCTTTGGATCAATATCCATTTGTTTCCAACCTGATGGTATTAAAGGTTTCTCATTCATAAAACCAGACAACCAAGGTTTAACCTCTTTCCCGCCATTCACAAGGCGCGCTGTCATTGTTGCAAGTTGGAGAGGTGTTGTGAGTACATAGCCCTGTCCAATGCTATTAATGACAGTCTCACCAGGTTGCCATTTTTCACCAAAGCGTTTCTTTTTCCAGTATTTACTTGGGATAAATCCGTTCTTTTCTTCAGGCAGTTCAAAGCCTAAATTCTCACCTAACCCGAAGCGTTTGGAAACTTCAGCTATCTTATCAATGCCTATGGATGTACTAAGCTTGTAGAAGAAAACGTCACAAGATTGTTCTAATGCGCTTTTCAAATTCATGCGACCATGTCCACCATTTTTCCAACAGTGAAATTTCCCATTTCCAAGCTTATAGTAACCAGGACAAACAACAGTTGTATTTGGCTCAATAACTCCCGCTTCTAAACCTGCCATCGCCGTCATCATTTTGAATGTGGATCCAGGGGGGTATTGTCCCGCCACGGCCTTATTGGTAAGAGGAAATGTTGGGTCATTCAATAATTCATTCCATGCTTGTGTCCCTATACCATCAACGAAAAGGTTGGGGTCAAAACTTGGATGTGAAGCAAGAGCATAAACGGCACCCGTATGTGCATCCATTACAACAGCAGCAGCACTTTTATGTTTTGAAAGCACTTCTTGAGCAAAGCGCTGATACTCGATATCAACCGACAGCGTTAAGCGGTCACCTGATGTCGGTGCTACAACTGTTAAGTCACGAACTTCGCGCCCTGTAGCATTAACCTCGACTTCGCGTTGTCCTGGTTTGCCTTTAAGCTCGTCATTAAATTGTTTTTCTAAAGCGCTTTTACCGATTTTATAACCAGGGAGAAGCTCAACAGGATTGCCGCTTAATTCTTTTTCAGAAACACGCCCCACATAACCAATTAAATGTGACGTTGATTCTTTGAGGGGATAGCTGCGAATTTCTCCTGTTTCTACAAAGACGCCAGGAAGTGATGGGCGATTGACTTCTATTTTTGATAGGTCTTCCCAGTCTAGGTTATTGACAATTTCAATGGGGACAAAACGGGAAACCTTTTTACTTTTTTTCAGAACTTCTTCAATGGTGCCATCATTATAAGAAATATACTTTCTTAGTTCCTTTAGGATGCTTTCCATGTCTTCGGCTTTTTCAGGAATAATAACAGCGCGATAATCTCTAACGTTAATGGCTAACGGTACACCAAAACGGTCAACGATAAGCCCGCGTTGTGGTGCAAGCATCAGTAAATTGACGCGGTTATCTTCCGCTAATGTTTTATATTTATCGGCTTCCGCGATTTGTAACCAACCCATCCGCACAGCAAGTAGGGAGAGAACCCCACCTTGCCCAATAGTGACAAGAAATGCACGGCGTGAGAATTGTTCTTGTTTATCTGTTGAACGTGACGTTTTGGATTTAACAGCCTTCGACCTTCCTCCTATAGAGGGAGGGTATTTTCGACGTTTCTTCAGTGATTTTGAAAAGTTCTTCCAACTCATAAATCTTTTTCCTCAGCTGGAAAAGCACGCAGTATAATGTGATATAGGCTAAAAATAATGGGAAAAGCAAGAAAACCAAATAGTGAATTTATAACCACGATTTTAAGAGAAAACACACCTCCATAATAAAGTGTATATCCAAGCCACGTAGAGATGTGCATTACACCTACGATCAAACCATATGCGAGCCAGATAACAATGAAGGTTTGTGTGCTCAAATAAATTCGTTGTGAACGTAGCACCCAGAGTCCAAGACAATAAAGCAGAGCGTATAGCCCAAAGGGTCCGTTTGAAATTAAATCAATAATGAGTCCAAGAAATAACGCCAGCACAAAAGGAACAGAAAAAGGCGTTAGTAATACAATGTAGAATATGGAAGCAAATGTTAGAGAAAAATCCAAAGACGCGGGAAATAAAATTGGAAGTGCTGTTTGATCCAAACAAAATAAAACAACAAATGCTAGAATTACCAAACATTTGCGAAAGACGCTAATCTGCATATCATCAATATGTTGAGACATGGTGACTATACTAGAAGTCACGCCATCAATTTGAAACCTCTAAAGTAAAACAAATCGCAGAAAATTTTAGTGAAATAGATTTTTGATTTTAGTGAAAAACCCTGTTTTTTCACCGTTTTTATCAATAAGTTTGATGCGGCGCTCCTTAAAGCTGTTTGTGCGCGCATCTTGTTTTTGCAAACGGATTTCAACGCGCTCGACTTCATCACAACGTGTCAGTTGCTCGGCAATCCAGAAGGCTTCATCTTTAGAAGAGCAAAGCCCGTGGTTACGCCAACTTTGTCCCTTTTTCTCTGATTCTTGATATTTGAAAGAATAGACGGCATAAGAAGGTTGGTTACTTTGGTTATTATTCTGCAGATGTTCCTGCATGAAACCTCCTTGTCGTATTTACCTTGTGTATGGTGACAGAGGACTGTCGAACTGTGGAAAGACCTGTGGATAACTTTTGAGGTCTTACCTGCTACAATAAGCCATGAAAAGTTAAAAAAGTCTTAACAATTACGGAAATTATATTTTATCGGTAAACTTGCCATTAAATTGGCAATCGCTTATGCTTGAAGGGTCAGCCATTGTTTAAGTGTCTCTGGCATTCACTAGTAATCCTTCGTTTTTCTCAGAAACGGTCACATACATGCCTCGTCAAGCTGCTGCCATCAAAGGCAAATCACGCTCTAAATCAAAGAAAAATGACTTTGTTGAGACAGTCAAAGTCTTCTTCGCGCGCCGTATTCAAGATATTGGAGCTTTACTTCTTATAATCGTTGCTGGTTTTTTGGCTCTATCTTTCTTTTCTTATAAAGAAACTGATCCTTCCTTAAATGCAGCACAAGGGCCAATAGATGTTACCGTCCAAAATTGGTTTGGTACGCCTGGGGCTTATAGTTCTGACTTTTTCTTACAAATTTTTGGTGTCGCGGCATTCTTGATTGTTATCACTTTTGCAAGTTGGGGTGCTCGTCTTTGGAAGCGTAAACCGCTAGGGAATTTGTTCTTACGCGGCGCAGCACTTGTGTTGGCGTTGGTTGCGTTGGCGATTACTTTTGCGCGCCTCCCATCAGGTGAATGGTTGTCGCATGTAAATGCAGGGGGGGCAGGCGGAGCACTACTTCTCAATAAATTATCATCTTTTATAACGCCGCTGATTGGTGGATGGTCTTTTACAGCTGTTGCAATTCTGACTGGAATAATTGGTTTAGTGTTTGCATCTTTTGCTGTGCCTGTTACGCGCGAAAACTGGAAAGAGATTGGTGTGAAGACGCTTTCTCTTACGGCATTCATTGGTGGGGCGTTGCATAGGCTTGGTGCATGGATACGCCATTACAATGATCCTGATTACCAGAAAGAAACTATTGTTAAAAAGCCGAAGTTAAATAAAAAAGAACCACCACTTGTTTCTGAATTTATTTCAAATGATGAGAAGTCCATTGCTGTTGTTGCACCTCAAAAAGATGTCAAAACTGCGCTTAAGAAAAAAGTAAACACACAACACTCGCTCGGCTTTGAAGGTGAATGGGAGTTTCCTTCTGTTTCTCTTATGGAGGACTTACCAGATGAGCATAATGAAACAATCGATGAGGCATCACTGCGTAATAATGCCGAATTACTGCAAAGCGTTTTAGAGGACTATAACGTTGAGGGTGAAATTACCTCTATTCACCCAGGTCCAGTTGTCACACTTTATGAATTTGAACCCGCAGCAGGTATTAAATCATCACGCGTAATTGGCTTATCTGATGATATTGCGCGTTCGATGTCTGCTATTTCTGTACGCGCAAGTGTTGTCCCTGGACGTAATGTAATTGGTATCGAAATACCAAATAAAACGCGACAGACTGTATTTATGCGAGAAATGTTGGAATTGCCTGAATATGAAGACACGAAGGTTAAGCTTCCATTGATTCTGGGTAAAGATATAGGCGGGAAACCTATTATTGCGGATTTGGCAAAAATGCCTCACTTGCTTGTTGCGGGTACAACGGGTTCAGGTAAATCAGTTGCCGTAAATACAATGATTATGTCGTTGCTCTATAAACTGTCGCCTGAAAAATGTCGTCTGATTATGATTGATCCAAAGATGCTGGAATTATCGGTTTATAATGATATTCCTCATCTTCTCACTGAAGTTGTGACGGAGCCAGGTCGTGCGGTTGTTGCCTTGAAATGGGCGGTGGCAGAAATGGAAAACCGTTACCGAGCCATGTCAAAATTGGGCGTGCGTAATATTGATGGCTATAACGACCGTATGGAAGATGCGCGCAAAAAAGGTGAAGTCCTCATGCGTAAAGTTCAAACTGGTTTTGATGGAGACAGTGGAAAACCTGTTTACGAAGATCAGCCTATGGATATGTCGGAACTTCCATATATCGTTATTATTGTCGATGAATTTGCAGATCTCATGTTGGTTGCTGGTAAGGACGTTGAAGGTGCTATTCAAAGACTTGCCCAGATGGCACGTGCTGCTGGAATTCACCTTATTATGGCGACGCAAAGACCGTCGGTTGATGTGATTACAGGTGTGATTAAAGCGAACTTCCCTACACGTATCTCATTCCAAGTCACTTCGAAAATTGACTCGCGTACCATTCTTGGTGATGGAGGGGCGGAACAATTATTGGGTATGGGGGACATGCTCTACATGGTGGGTGGAGGACGCGTCAAGCGTGTACATGGACCATTTACATCAGACGAAGATGTGGAATCCGTTGTAACTTTCCTCAAACAACAAGGCGAGCCAACTTATCTGGATGATGTGACTGAAGGTGGGTTTGATAACGCACTTGATTTACTGGGTGATGGAGGGGCATCAGGCTCAGATGTTGATGAGCTTTATGACCAAGCGGTCGCTCTAGTTGCACGAGAGCAAAAAGCCTCAACCAGCTTTGTTCAGCGCTATCTTCAAATTGGATATAATCGCGCGGCACGTATTGTTGAGGAAATGGAAAAACAAGGTGTTATTGGCCCTGCCAACCATGTTGGTAAGCGTGAAATTCTAGTTAGTGATCATTCTGGGGAATAATCCTAGATGGTCCAGAAAAAGAAAAAATGTGTTTTTTGCGTGGGTGATAAAAAACTTACTAAAGAACATATTTATCCCAATTGGCTTAAAGAATATTTACCTCGCGTTTCAGAGAAAAGTTTTCACCACGTATCTGTAAAAGGTGGTTCAATAGAAGTGGGTAAGTTAAATAGACCTGGAGATCTACTATCACAGAGATTAAGAATAGTATGCTCAGATTGTAATTCAGGTTGGATGAGTAGGCTACAAATGAACTCAAAGCCTATGCTTATATCTTTACTACAGGATGATTGGACTGAAATTAATTCTTATGAATTGAATAGCCTATCTGCATGGGTGTCAATGTTTTGTATGGTTTCTGAGTTCTCTCACCTATCTACGCAAGTAATTCCACAGGAAGATAGATATTATTTATCAACTTTTAATACGTGTCCGCCAAGTTGGAATATTTATATAGGTAGGGTAGATTTTGGATCATCCGTACATCCAGCTAATATAAATCATTGTGCAGGTCACATAATCCAACAAAGAGGTTTATCAATAATAAGACATCCTTTGCAAACAACAGGTTTTACTGTTGGCAAGTTATTAGTGATGGCCATTTCAGACCCTTCAGATAGTTCGGAAATCATTGCCATGAAAAAAGCTTTTGTGGAGAAAACAGATATAGTGAACATTTTTCATGATATGGCATCGAGTCAAAAAAAGATTATTAAACCTAAAAAGGTCTACGGCTGGAACGAATTCTACGAGATAACAAATAGCTTTTTTGACACGCTAGGTTTACCAAATTTTTCTGTTCCAAAATGAGTAATTATTTCAAAGCATCGATAAGAGCTTCGTGTATTTCCTTAGCAACAGGAATAAGACTAGCTGCCGCTTTATAGGCATGCTCAGCTTGAATAAGTGTAATAACCTCTTCACCTAAATTCACATCAGGCGCAGCAACATATCCATTTGTATCTGCATCGGGTGAATCGGGTTGATAGGCTGGAACAAAGGCTGGGTCGCGTGGACGTACAATAGTCCGAACGCTACCAGGTTCTTTAGCAATAAAAAGAACATCCTTTGGAGCATAGGCTTCACGCCCTGTGCCGTCTAGAGAACCTGTCGAATTTACATTCACAATGTTCTCCGCAGCCTGTCCTATGCGTCGACTCTGCGCGTTTAAACCGCTCACCGCTGAACTAATTATCCCATCCATACGTTTATTTTACGACAAAATATGTTAAAAAAGAGATAACACTAGTTTTCTAGAGAGTTTTAGCGCTTTTTCGGAGAAAAGGAACAGAAATGAAGAAAATTGTAATTTTTTCAATGGTATTAATGAGTTACATGGTTTTTAGTCCGTTGTCCTATGCTGAGCGTCCAGATCCGTTGACTGCCAACCGCTTTTTGTATGAATACCCACAATGGGAACATATGTCCCTGTTTAATAACGGAAATAAGCTCTCTCCACGGTATAAACCAGCAGAAAACTACATCGCTGAATGGGAAAAGATAGGTATTCTCACAGGACGTGGAATAGACAATCAAAATGTCCCTTACGTGCTTGTTGGACCTAACTTTTATCACCTTTCAGGCTGGGAAAAACGTGATGTTGCCAAAGCTTTGGACGTGGCTCTTGGTCTAACAGGAAATCCAACCAGTATTTACCGCCTGCGCGATTGGGATACAAAAGCCGTTGTTGGTGAATATGGCGGCGAAGCAGGACTTATTTTGCAATAGCTTATATTTCAGACTTGCGTTCAATGACAGAAGTTTTTCTGGGGTCTATATAATCTTGGATAATTTCCATTAATCTTAAGTCTCTAGAGACCATATCAAAATAGCTAACTGCATCCTTTTCGCTCCAAGCACGATAGAGGTCATCAGCTATTTCTCTCGACTTATTAACAAAGTCATTTTCGTTTAGGTTTTGTAGGAAATAGGGTATACGTGAAACAATATATTGGTGATCTTGCCAGTCGTAAATTGAATTTTCCTTAAATAAATCAGCGATGGTTAAATCTTCAAATTCAGTTCTAAGAAAATCTTCAAACATAACAGCCATACTGTGGTTATAAATACCATAGGGATCATGTAAAATACTTGGGATATGATGTTTTCCCATCACGTGTTTACGTGGCGATTCCAATATATCGCTGTCCACTTTGACTTCAGACGCTATTGATGCCAGATGATGAAATATAACTTGTAAACTCAACATGAAGGAAAGATAGTATAATTTACATATTATATCAAGTGTTTTTTAATTTATGTTCTCTCCATATGACAACAAAGTTACTGGTGAGAATTATGGCACTTCCAATCCAAACATTTACCTCTGGCCAATCATTCCATAAAACAACGTCATAAAACACAGCCCAGACAAGAGTTAAGTAGCCATAGGGACTTAGGCTTGATGCTTCAGCAAATTGGTTGGCATAGGTTTTTGCAAATTGTTGTGCAGCTGCAAATAGAGCAATGAAGATGATAAAAATAAACCCTACATGAGTTACCCTTATACTTGCGGTAAATAGCAGATAAATAGCACACGCTACTGTGCTGAAGATCATGAAATAAACGATTGTAGCGATAGGTTGTTCTTTATTGCTCATGCCACGTAAATAAAGCGCAACCCCTGCAATGGTGAAGGCTCCAATTAGAGGTATGAATGAAGTCATTTGGATAAAACCATCTCCTGTAGGTTTGATGAGGAATAAAGCGCCACAAAACCCACTGACAACTGCGCCCCAACGTATGGGGCCTACCTTTTCTCCTAATAAGGGCATAGATAGACCAGTTACTATCAGCCCTGATAACATGAGTAAGGCTGTGGCATCAGCCATAGGCATGAGAATATAAGACCAATAAACCAGAAGCACACTTATTGTGCCCATTAGGCTTCTTTGGAAATGAATTTTAGGATTTCTTGTTTTAAGAAGGTGTGTTTTTCCTGTTAGGACAATGGCAGGAATTAAAACTGAGAGTATAACCAAACCTCTATAAAATACGATTTCAACGGGTCCGTAAGTTTCGCCTGCAAACTTTACGAACATATTCATTGTTGTGACCAGAAGTCCTGCAAGAATGACCAATCCGATTCCGACCATAGGGTTGTGTTTTTGTAGTCCGTTCATTAGTTCATTTTCTTGACTTTCACGGTGTCGCTTTCTTTAATTTGATGTCTAAACCATGTGTATTGGCGCTTGGCGTATTGTTTTGTGTCAGAAATCACAATTTTCTTGGCTTCATCAAATGAGATATTACCTTGTAAGTAATCTCTTAGTGGTGTGAACCCATGCGCGACAATAATAGCATCTGTTTCTTTTACTTTACCTGTTTCAATA
The DNA here is from genome assembly GCA_037968575.1 of Bdellovibrionales bacterium. GTDB lineage: Bacteria > Pseudomonadota > Alphaproteobacteria > Micavibrionales > Micavibrionaceae > UBA2137. Next base: position 12,369 of record JBBKVR010000006.1, read on the forward strand.
CGATTATGGAGGGTTTCTACTTCATCCATAACGCCTTCTTCAAGCATTTGATTAAAACGTGTCTCAATGCGTTTTTTTAATTCTTCGCGGTCAGGTAAGATAAGTGTGACATCAAATTGCCAATTTTCAGGAACGCCTTCTTTAGGAAGGTCTTGCCATTCTGAAAGTGGTTTACCTGTTGTTTCATAAACTGCCCAAGCGTGCGCTAATCTTTGCCCATCATTTTCTTCCAACTGTTCCCCAATTTTGGGATCAAGACCAGAGACGACAGCGTGCAGTGCAGGTGCACCAATCATATCCAGTAACCCAATAGACATTGAGCGAACATCTTCAGGAACATCAGGAATGGGGGATAAACCTTCCATGAGTGAGCGTATATAAAACCCTGTTCCGCCCGTTACAATAGGAGTTTGTCCATTGGCAAAGCACTTTTCAATTTCAACGCGCGCCATATCGCTCCAACGTGCAGCATTACAACGCTCAGAACTATCCATTACGGCGTAAAGTTTGTGTGGTATATTGCTTTGTTCGTCTGCTGAGGGGTGAGCAGTTAAAATGGGAATATCTTTATATACCTGCATGGAATCGGCATTAATAACGACACCATTTTTCTCTTCGGCAAGTTTTAATGCATAGGCTGATTTACCGCTGGCGGTTGGACCTGCGACAACATACACGATTTGTTTATCGGGGTTTATTCCTTGCTCCCAAGCTTAAGAGCCACAAAGCGTGTCCCTGCGCCACCTTTGGCATTCACAAGGAGAAGAACGTAGGCTTTACCTTGCTTCTTAGCCTTTTCAACCAAAGCAGAAGCTTGTTTAGGAGAGGTTGGTGTTGTCTGGTTTATCTCAATGACGATATCACCCGAAACAAGCCCTTTTTCGGCGGCTTCACTCTCAGGTTCAACTTTTGTGATAACGATTTGGTTAGATCCAGTTTCGCTATCAAGCCCAAACGTCATTCCCAAGGTTGAATTGGAAACATTACTTTTTGTTGGCGGAACATCTTCCATGTTTAACAAACCAGTTTCTTCAGCTTTTTCCAATTCGCCGACTTTGACCTCAGCCTTGTTAATCTTGTTGTCACGCCAAAACGTTAAGGGAGCTTTAGCGCCAATCTCTGTTTCAGCCACAACACGAGGAAGTTCACGAACGCTCGCAATGTTTTGGTCATTAAACGATAAAATAATATCGCCAACTTGTAATTTTGCTTCAGCCGCTGGGCCACCTTGGTTAACGGAAGCCACCATTGCACCGCGCGCTTTATCAAGACCGAGGCTTTCAGCAATTTCATCTGTCACAGTTTGGATACGGACACCTAGCCAACCACGGCGCGTTTTACCGAATTTAATAAGTTGGTTGATAGTTGGTTTAGCCAAGTTTGAGGGGATGGCAAAACCAATCCCGACAGAGCCACCAGAGGGTGAGAAAATGGCTGTGTTAATACCAATCACCTCTCCGTCCAAATTGAACATTGGTCCACCAGAATTTCCGCGGTTGATAGAGGCATCTGTTTGAATGAAGTCATCATAGGGACCAGCATTAATATTACGTTGGCGCGCAGAAATAATTCCAGCTGTTACCGTTCCACCCAAACCAAATGGGTTACCAATCGCAAGAATCCAATCACCCACACGCATTTTGCTACTATCGCCAAATTTGAGACCTTTGACTTTTTTACTTGTTTTAACTTTGAGTAAAGCAAGGTCGGTTTTTTCGTCTGCTCCTAAAATTTTAGCGTCAACCGTTGCGTCATCGGCAAACGTCACACGGACTTTATCGGCACCGTGGACAACGTGAGCGTTTGTAATGACCAACCCTTTTTCACCATCAATAACAAAACCAGAACCTAGTGAAGCAGCAGGTACTGCTGGGATAGGTAATTGTCTTTGTTCCATAAACTCTTCAAAGAAATCATTAAAAGGAGAGCCCTCGGGAAATTCAGGAAATTCGGGAGTAGGTTGAATATTGTTTTGAATTTTTTGAGTTGAACTGATGTTTACAACAGAAGGGAGGAGGTCCTCTGACAAATCAGCAAAGCTCTTTGGAGCATCTTTCATTGGACGCACGTCTTGTGCATTTGATGTTTGGGGGAGAGGCAGTATAAGAAGTGAAAGAATAAAGATGAATATAAGAGGAAATTCAATTCTATGCTTCATGGTATATCCTTTTTTGCTTTTGAATTACGGTACTAAAATAATATTGATATGAATGGCGTCAAGTGTGGCCTTACCCAGTGATCTTATCTATCACGAACAAAAGAATTACACCGACAATGGTTGTTCCAAAACCAATTTTACGAATTTGCTCAGGTGGTGTAACAAGAAGCGTTGCCAACATCTGTCTCATGCGATCAGTAAATAAAGCATAAAGTAATCCTTCGATAATTAGGATAAGCCCAAAAGCTGTCCCAAGATAAAGAAGATACTCATTCATGACGCTCTAACGAGTAGGGCTGTTGTTAAGATACTCAAAAAAGTCACTGTTAGGAGAAAGTACCAATGTCTTGTCGCTATTAGCCAAAGACTTTCGGTAGGCTTCCATTGAACGATAGAAATCATAAAATTCAGGATCTTTGTTGAATGCCTTTGTGTAAATAGAGATAGCCTCTTTGTCACCTTCACCTCGTGCAATCTCTGCATCGCGTTGGGCTTCTGATATAAGAACTGTTCTCTGCTTGTTGGCTTTTGAACGGATTTGCAGTGACAATTCCTCGCCCTGCGCGCGCGCTTCTTTGGCTTCACGTTCACGCTCAGAACGCATTCTGTCATAAGTTGCTTGCGTCACTTCTTCAGGTAAATCTGCACGAACGATACGCACATCAACGATTTCAATTCCGAAACGATCAGTTTCTTCGTTTACGGATTTTTGAATTTCACGCATAAGCTCTTTACGTTTTTCGGAAAGAATATCGGGCAGAGTAGCTTTACCCAACTCACTTCTCATCGCGGAGTTTATAATATTGTGCAACCTCTGATTTGCTGCCATTTCAGTATTTAGTGTCTGATAAAATTTCAACATATCGGCAATGCGGTAACGTGCAAAAGTATCGACAACCAAACGTTTTTGATCGGCCATCAGAACTTCTTCTGCAGGAGGGTCAATATTCAAGATACGACGTTCGAAAAATTTCAGGTTTTGAATAACAGGAATTTTGAAATGAAGTCCGGGGTTTACGATTTCCTGACGTGGGTCACCAAATTGTAAAACAAGAACCTGTTCTGTTTCTTTGACAAGAAAAACAGAACTAAAGGCGATGATAATTAGGACAACAGCAGTTATGCCCAAAACGGTCATTTTTGTTTGTGCATTCATTGTGTAGCCACCTTATTTTTCAATTCATTGATAGAGAGGTATGGAACAGCACCGCCTGTGCCAGATCCATCCAATATAATCGTATTGGCATTACCTAGAACCTCTTCCATTGTCTCAAGATACAAGCGATCTGTTGTTACCTTTTTACCTGTTGAATAGCCAGCGTAGATAGAGTCAAAACGCTGAGCAGCACCTTTGGCACGGTTGACAATCTGTTCGCGGTAAGCTTGAGACTGTTGTCTCATTTTTTCAGATTCACCACGAGCGCGCGGAATAATATCATTGCTATAGGCCTCGGCCTTATTACGGAGCTCTTCCTTTTGCTGGCGCGCCCGTTGCACATCATTAAAGGCATCAATAACAGGGGCGGGTGGGTCAACTTTTTGTAGTTGAACATTGTTGATTTGAACACCAGCCTGATACTCATCAAGCATTTGCTGCATGAGATCACGTGTAGAGGCTTGAATTTGGCTTCTAGCCTCTGTTAGTGCAGGTTGGATATTGGTTTTTCCTATAATTTCACGCATGGCACTTTCTGCAACAATCTTGATTGTGGCATCAGGGTCACGAATTTTGAAAAGATAATTCGCAGCACTACCAACACGCCATAAGACAACAAAATCAATGTCGATAATATTCTCATCACCAGTCAGCATGAGGCTCTCATCTGCAACATCACGGGGAGTGTCGTCAGTGCGTCCGTTTGAAAATGTACGGAAACCAACCTCAATACGACGTTCATTGGTGACGTTAACAACATCAACAACTTGTATAGGCCAAGGCAAATGCCATTTTAAACCTGGTTTTTCAACTGTTTTGGCAAATTTACCAAAAGTCAGGACAACGCCATTTTCACTTGGTTGTATGAAATAAATACCACTGGCAAGCCAGATAAGGAGTAGAACAATAAGGCCAGGAATTATCAGTTTTGGACCTTCCCATTTCTCAGGGATATACTTTTTGAATTGCTCTTGAGCTCTCTTCAGGTCATAAACATTTTCATTACGAGGGTTTGAACCACTCGAGGAAACAATTTTAGGCTTAGAAGAGGGTTTTCCATCCTTTGCCCAAGGATTTTTCTTCTTCTCGTCTTTATTGTCTTTATTGTCGTCCTCACTCATAGTATGTCCATATCTTTCATGAAGGGCTGTTTAAGTCCAAGACACAATAACCAGTTTGCTTCAAAAGGCAAGAAAGAGAAGGGGAAATTTTTAAAGTGACTTTGAGTGAAGATAAAATTAGGGAAAGCCTGTCTGAACTTCCTGTTGCATGGAGTGGTCAAACCCTTGGCGAGGTTAGCCTTATTAAGTCAGTTCAGATTGATGGAAAGTGCAATGTCGTTGTTGTTGCCGAAGTCCCGTTCAAGCAGGGTGAGCATCATGAAGACTTCCGTCAAACTGTCATTGCAAAACTACAGGGCATAGATGGTGTAAAAAGTGCAGAAGTAATTTTAACTGCCGAGCGTCCAGCCCAAGTGTCTAAAAACGACCCACACGGTATGTCAAAAAATCCAAAACTCGATGTACCAGTCAAAAACATTATTGCTGTAGCATCGGGTAAGGGTGGCGTTGGGAAATCGACCATCGCTGCGAACTTGGCTGTTTCATTTGCTCAACAAGGTTATAAGACAGGTTTATTGGATGCGGATATCTATGGACCATCTGCGCCAATGTTGATGGGGTTATCAGGACAAAAACCTGAGACCAATGAAAATAAGAAATTAGAGCCTTTAGAGGCGCATGGCGTAAAGGTCATGTCGATTGGATTTCTGGTTGATCAAGATACGCCCATGATTTGGCGTGGCCCAATGGTGCAAACAGCAAT
>JBBKVR010000007.1:0-7363 GCA_037968575.1 Bdellovibrionales bacterium
GTTCAGTACCGTAAATAATATTCAGGACTTGGCGAAAAACTTTCTCTCAAAACTGACACAGGCTCTTGGTGGAAACCTTCTTGTTCCTGCCGATATTGTGAATACTGCTAGTAATGGCCAACAAGCCCTACAATCGTTATTGAATATCAATCTTGGTGGACGTTACCTCTTTGCAGGCGACTCAATTGACACACTTCCTGTTGATTTGACTGATCCAGCCTATGTTGTACAAACTTCACCTTCAGCGGTAGACACAGCCTATTACCAAGGCGATGGGGTTATCGCTTCAGCTGAAATTTCAGATGCCTTTGACATTAGTTATGGTGTGACAGCAGACAACCCTGCCTTTGAACAATTATTCCGTGCACTTAATCTTGCCGCGAACAACCCAACTGACACAGTTGCCTTAAACGAAGCCTTTGATTTGGTGAATAGTGCCGTTGATAGTTTGGGACAAGTGCAAACCAATTTGACAGCCAAGGCAAACGTCATTGATGGACAAATTGCTCAAAACGAGGACGATGCGAACCTGTATAAATCCATTATTTCAAGTATCAGTGATACAGATTTGGCAGCCGCAACAATCAATTTGACTAACCTTCAAACTCAACTTGAAGCGTCATATTCCAACGTCGGACGAATAAGTCGGTTGAAGCTTTTCAATTTTCTATAACTTTTACTAGCCTTTTCGAAACGCTCTGTTATATTCCCGCCGTTTATCCATGGTAAGCTAATATATAACGGAGTCGTTTTTTCGATGCTTTCAAATTCATACTTTAAATTCTTTATTGGTCTCGCATTAGCGTTGGGATGCCTATTCACATCCTTTTCTCTGCTTGCTGCAGAACAAGCAACCAAACTTGCCTTGCAAACAATGACCGATAGTCGCCTTGCGATATTATGTGTCATTATCTTTATTGTTTCTTATTTGGCTGTCCTCACAGAAGAATTTTCGCATTTACGCAAATCAAAACCCGTCATGTTGGGCGCAGGTCTTATCTGGCTGATCGTTGGTATTATTTCAAGCGGTCAAGGTGTATCGCATAAAGAATTGCACGATGCTGTCTTCCATGGATTGGAAGAATATGCCTCCCTCCTGCTCTTCTTGCTTGCCGCGATGACATATATAGAGACACTGCATGAGAGAAATGTCTTTGGAACATTACGTGGCAAATTGGTACAGGCCGGACTCTCTCTGAAACAGCTTTTTTGGGTCACAGGACTCTTGGCGTTCTTCCTTTCCCCTATCGCAGATAACCTCACAACAGCGCTTGTGATGGGTGCGGTTGTTATGGCTGTGGGCACAGGTTCTCCTAAATTTATTGTATTAGGTTGTATTAACATTGTTGCTGCTGCCAACGCAGGTGGCGCTTTCTCGCCATTTGGAGACATTACAACTCTGATGGTCTGGCAGGCTGGCCACTTAGACTTCTTTGAATTCTTTGCGCTCTTCTTACCATCTGTTGCCTGTTACATTGTTCCAGCAGTTATTATGTCGTTCTTTGTACCAGAGGGAAAACCTCAAGCTCTTAAAAAAGACGAGACCATGAAACGTGGAGCTCTTATGGTTATTGGCTTAGGTCTATTTACAATCGCGATGGCGATTAGTTTTGAGCAATTCCTTGGGTTGCCTCCCTTCTTAGGAATGATGACAGGGATGTCTCTCTTGATGATTTTCTCTTATGTTTTGATGAAAACAAATTCCAAAGAAACATTGGATGTTCTCGACTGCGTGCGCGCAGCGGAATGGGACACGCTCCTCTTCTTCTTCGGTGTTATATTCTCTGTCGGTGGCTTAGCGTATTTAGGCTACATGGAGCTTGCTTCAGTCACCATGTATGGTGGTTATGGCGCTGACATTACCAACATTTCATTGGGTATTATTTCTGCCGTTATTGATAACATCCCTGTGATGTTTGCGGTTCTCACTATGAACCCTGAAATGAGTGACTTCCATTGGCTACTCATAACGTTAGCAACGGGTGTGGGTGGAACGCTACTCTCTGTTGGTTCGGCTGCTGGCGTGGCTCTGATGGGCACAGCGCGTGGGCACTACACATTCTTCGCACATTTAAAATGGACGCCTGTATTGCTTTTAGGCTATGCGGCGGCTATTGCCGTTCACTATTGGCTTAACGCCGATCTGATGGATAAATTCCACCACGTTGAAGATGCAATAGCCTCACATTAATTAGATATAGCCAAGAAGTACCAAAATCAGCACGACAATTAGGATTGTTCCAACAAGTCCAGCTGGGCGGTTACCCCATTCGGCCGAATAGCCCCATGTTGGTAATGCACCAACCAAAGCCAAGATTAATATAATCAGTAGAATTGTACCTACAGTCATGAGTTTATATCCTTGTTAAGGGTTAATAGAATTGTACGTGGACTTCCAACGCCTTAACCAAACATTACGTTCCTCAAAATTATATTTTATGCATTGTGAAAACGGAAAAGAACGGTTGATTTTTAGAGGAGAGGTCGCTATACCTCACTATCTTCGTTGCATATAGCAACTCATTTGGTGGCGCGGGATGGAGCAGCCCGGTAGCTCGTCAGGCTCATAACCTGAAGGTCGTAGGTTCAAATCCTACTCCCGCAACCAATTTTTCAATGACCTAGCCGATTTAAGCTGCCTTTGTTTTTACCGTTGCTGCAACGGACGCACTTAAATTAAAATAACATCCAAATCGCCATTGCCATCATCATCAAGTTTTCTGTCAGAGATATAAAACCAAGTGGCACATTACTGTCACCGCCAACACAGGCACATTTTAACTCACGCTTATCAATATAAACGGCTTTTACTACAGATATTGCTCCAACAGTACCGATGAATAGAGCCGCTGGTGCGGCGATGAGTGTAAACACGCCCGCAATCATGCTAACTCCTGCTAACATCTCCACAAACGGATAGATATAGGCATAGCGCACCCATCTCATAGCAAGCAGGTCATAGGCTATGAATTGATTTGAAAACGAGTCTAAATCCTGTAATTTTTGGACGGCCAAAACGCACATGCTGATAGCAATGAACAATTCTATTATTCGAATGAAGGATAGATCGCCTGCAATAGCCCAATTTGTTGTAAGTGCCATTAGAAAAGTTGTTGCAAAAATAGCAATAATAGGCTGATAGGTTGTGCCTTCCTGCTTCATAGTATTTACGCCAAAGTGTTTTAGGAGATCGTCATGACCGCCTATGCGCTTATCACCTATAAAAGTTTGTGGTGTCGTTTCAACATTATGTTTTGCTTTAAACGCATCTGTTTCTTTTCGCGTTTTAAGGTGATGGTCTTCTACCTCATACCCTTGACGCTCCAATAGGTCTTTGGATTTAATCCCATAAGGGCATATATGCTCATCTGTCACCATGCGATAGAGGACAGCTTGTTTAGAATTAGTTTTGTTTTCAGTTGAACAACAACTTTTACCTTCACTCATTATAATTACTCCTCAAATTTTGGGACAGGTCTTAGGCCAGCTTCGTCACTGGTTTTAGCTTCACCGTTCTTTTCTATATCTTCAAGCAACCATTTCATTTCTTCTATCTCACGGCGTTGTGCCTTAATGATTGAATTGGCTAATTCTTTAACGCGAACATCGTCAATGTTGGCGCGTTCACTTGTTAGAATAGCGATGGAATGGTGCGGAATCATTGCACTCATCCATGATGAATCTTCTACCGTGGTTTGAGAGCGCACCAGAAATAACGCTCCTAGAAAAATAATTATACTCCCAATATAAATCAAAAAGTTTTTTCTTTTATCCTGATACATACCAAGCATAAAAGAGAGCATAATTACAGACATTGCAGATCCCATATAAATTGCCATGTAGGTACGAGTTTCGCTGAAAAATACATGATCAAGTGCATAAGTATTTAGATACATAAGGCCTAACATCACCACTGTTGACGTGGCGATCATGGCAAAAAATCTTGAATATTTCATTTTAAAGTTCCTTTTTCCTTCAACGTTTTATTGTGGGTTCGGTTCCGGATTATGTTCGGTTTATCAATTTCATGGATAAATAACGTCAGGTAGTCTCTCTAATACGCCCTCATATTTTTGTTAAATTTAGCCGCAGTGCATTACCAACCACACTGACGGAGCTTAGTGACATGGCGGCGGCGGCGAAGATGGGTGACAGGAGAATGCCGAAGACCGGATACAGTATCCCTGCGGCGATCGGTACTCCGGCAGCGTTGTAGATAAAAGCAAAAAACAGGTTTTGCCTGATATTGCGCATGGTGGCACGGGAGAGATTAATCGCTTCGGCTATACCGTTTAGATCGCCTTTGAGCAAAGTGACGCCCGCACTTTCCATCGCTACATCAGTTCCTGTTCCCATAGCGATACCGACATGCGCAGCAGCCAATGCGGGCGCATCATTCACGCCATCTCCGGCCATGGCCACAATCGCACCCTGACTGCGCAATTCACTAACTATTCTGCTTTTATCTTCCGGCAAAACATCTGCATGGACTTCATCAATGCCGAGGGTCTCTGCTACTGCACGAGCGGTGGTTTCATTATCACCTGTCAGCATAACAATCTTTAAACCCGCTTTGTGAAGGTTTTTGATGGCTTCTGGCGTGGTGTCCTTAATTGGATCGGAGACGGCAATCACTCCCGCAGCAACGCCATCTATGGCGACAAACATAGCGGTAGCACCCTGCGCTCGTAAATTATCTGCGCCTTCTATCAACGCGGAGATATCGGCTCCCACGATCTCCATCATCTTGCTATTGCCAAGTGCAACTTTCACGCCGCTAACCTGACCTTTCACACCTTTGCCTGTCACGGCTTCAAAATCCAGTGCTTTGGGTAGCTCTATATTCTTATCTTGTGCAGCGCGGACTATGGCTTCGGCCAACGGGTGTTCACTACCTTGCTCCAAAGCAGCACTAACGGCGAGCAATTTACTCTCCTCAAAACCGTCTACCGTGATAATATTGGTGAGTGCAGGACGACCTTGCGTCAACGTACCTGTTTTATCGACAATAAGCGTATCAACCTTTTCGAGTGTTTCCAGTGCTTCAGCATCTTTAATCAGCACGCCAGCCTTGGCGCCACGTCCTACACCAACCATAATGGACATAGGTGTAGCCAGTCCCAAGGCACACGGACAAGCAATAATTAACACACTGACGGCGGCAATAAGGGCATAGCTAAACGCTGGAGCGGGACCGACAAGTGCCCAAATGATAAAGGCTATAATGGCGATCACAATCACAATCGGCACAAACCAGCCCGCCACCATATCGGCCATGCGCTGAACTGGCGCACGGCTTCGTTGCGCCTCAGCGACCATTTTGACGATTTGCGCCAGCATCGTGTCGTGTCCAACTTTTTCAGCGCGAATAATGAGAGAGCCGTTGGCATTCACGGTCGCGCCAATCACTTTGTCTCCTTTTTGTTTTTCGACAGGCATCGGTTCGCCTGTAACCATTGATTCATCCAGATGGCTTTTGCCTTCGATGACCACGCCGTCCACTGGCACTTTTTCGCCTGGACGAATGCGTAAAAGATCGCCAACTTGAATATTCTCAATGGCAATTTCGTGCGCACCACCACTTTCATCCATGCGGTGCGCGGTTTTGGGAGACAGACCCAACAACGCCTTAATCGCGCCGCCTGTCCGTTCTCTGGCTTTGAGTTCCAGCATTTGCCCCAACAAGACCAGCACCACAATCACGGCGGCGGCTTCAAAATAGACAGGCACCGCGCCGTTTTCGCCCCTGAAAGAGGTGGGGAATATATCCGGCGTGAGCGTTGCAACAACGCTGTAAATCCATGCCACACCCGTTCCCATAGCAATCAATGTGAACATATTAAGATTACGGGTTTTGATGGATGCCCAGCCGCGCTTAAAAAACGGCCAACCCGCCCATAAGACTACAGGTGTCCCCAGAGCAAATTGGATCCAGTTTGAGGTCGTGCCAGCCACAAAATCGTGCCAGCCAAATAGGTGTGATCCCATCTCCAGTAAAAAAACTGGAAGAGTCAGAATTAATCCAACCCAAAACCGTCGTCTGAAATCCGTTAGTTCTGGATTCTCGCCTTCATTGCCAGTTATTGTTTTAGGTTCCAGTGCCATACCACAAATCGGGCAAGTACCTGGACCTTTCTGAACGACTTCGGGGTGCATAGGGCAGATATAGGTGATTTCATTCAAATCCACGCCCTCCGGCAAGGGAGTTGGTTCTTTATGCTCGTGGCTGTGACAACAATCACTCATGGTTTAGTCCTTTTCTTCTTTGTAGTGTTTGAGGAAAATACGTTCTCCGGTAAATACAAAAATCAAGCCAACAATCGACGCCCAGATGACCAGCATATCGCTCTGCGCTTTGATCCACAAGAATGCGCCTAGCACAACTACATCAAGAATGATTGCAGTAATTAAGATCACCCCATTAGCGTTAATCTCTTTACGCAGATAACGAAATACCCCCCACTGAATGGCGATATCCATAATGAGGTAAAAAATCGCGCCAAGTGAAGCTATCCGACCTAAATCAAAGAACACGGTCAGTAAAATAGCAACGACTATCGTATAGACCAGCGTGTGTTTTTGAATATCTCCCGGCATCCCGAAATGACTATGCGGCACCAGTTTCATATCGGTGAGCATCGCCAGCATGCGCGAGACGGCAAATACACTTGCAATCACGCCGGATACAGTAGCAATAATCGCAAAGCCGACCGTAAGCCAAAGACCACCTTGCCCAAAAGCCGGACGCGCGGCCTCGGCCAGCGCATAATCCTTGGCCTTGACGATTTCATCTATGGTCAGATTACCGCCAACAGCTAATGACACCAGCAAATACACCACTACGCAAATCGCCAGCGATATGATGATCGCACGCCCAACATTTTTATGTGGTTCCTTGATTTCGCCACCGCTATTGGTAATCGTGGTGAAGCCTTTATACGCCAATATTCCAAGTGCCACCGCTCCTAAAAATCCAGTAGCTGTAGTGTTTTCCGGTGCAACTGAAATGCTCTTAAAATCAAAGCCGGATGCCCATAACCCACCAACGGCTAGCAATGCCAATCCGCCGATTTTAATAAAGGCCGTAAAAAACGAAAACGTTTGGATAAATTTATTGCCGAGAATATTGACGATAAAGGCGAAAAGCAAAAGCCCAACACCGAGCGCCGGAATCAGCCAACTGCTCTTGGCCACGTCAAAGAGTTGGAGCGTATAAGTTCCAAAAGTGCGGGCGACAAGGCTCTCATTGATGACCATAGAGAAATACATGAGAAGTGCACAGGCGGCGGTCATCGTGCCTTTGCCGTAGGCTTTCTCTAAAAACTTAGCAATCCCGCCTGCGGATGGGTAAGCATTCGACATT
>JBBKVR010000008.1:0-12778 GCA_037968575.1 Bdellovibrionales bacterium
CCCTCGTGGTGAATATGGGCTCCGCGATATAGTACAACTTGCTTTGAGACGTATTATAGTCGATGGGCGTATGAAAGAAATGACAAGTAAATATTCTGACGGATATTTCATGCCTATAGAAGGTTATGAGGAGTAACTCATGAAAATTTTAGCTGTGACAATATTGCTATGTCTGTTTTCACTGCCTGCATTTGCTGACGAAACGTTTGATCGTGTCATTGAATCAGGGGAAATCAAATGCGGCTATTTCGTTTGGCCTCCTTATTTTATGATTGATCCAAACACAGAAGAAAAGTCAGGAATATTTCATGACTACACAGAAGAGCTTGGGAAAAGGTTATATCTAAAAATAAACTGGGTTGGTGAAATGAATTTTGGAACTTTCCTACAAGACATAGCCAATGGCCGTTATGACGCAGAATGCACGGGTGGCTGGCCAAATGCTGAGCGTGGAAAGCAAGCTATTTATAGCAAATCAATATACTACATTCCCATTGTCCCGTTTGTTAGGGCGGGCGACAAACGTTTCGGCAGCAAAAGTAATATTAATAGTAAAGATATTACGGTCAGTGTAATTGATGGTGAAAACGGACAAAACATTCGTGAGTTGATGTTTCCTAAGGCTAAAGAATTTGCATTACCTCAGTCTGGTACAGGTGTTGAGATGCTGATGAATGTCGTGAATAAAAAGGCGGACGTTGCTTTTACAGATATCTATTTAGGGCAAGCCTTTATGAAGAAAAACCCTGATACATTAGAGCCATTATTCACCGATAAACCTTTACAGTTATTTCCACAAAATTTTACTTTGGCACCTGATGCCTTTCGTTTTCGTGAAATGTTAAATGTGGCTACGGACGAACTAATCTACACGGGCATTATTGACCAGATTCTAGAGAAATACGAGAAAGACGGGCAAACAAGTTTTTATCGTCTATCCAAGCCCTATGAGATTCCATAATGAAGAAACTAGTTTTAACTATTATGCTTTTGAGTGCTGCTTCTCTCGCAGGATGCAAAGAAGAAGACGAAGGCGAAATTAGAGAACAATCTGCTTATGATAGAGTTCTAAGCACAGGTGAAATCAAATGTGGATACGGAATTTCCCCACCGGCGCTTGTTCAGGATGCAAATTCAGGCAAACTTTCAGGGTTGGATTACGATATATGGAGCGAAATTGGTAAAGAGCTAGATTTAAAAATTACATGGTCAGAAGAAGCAGGCTGGGGAAACTACATTGAAGGTTTGAAATCTGGTCGTTATGATGCTTATTGTAGCGAAGCTTGGCCTACGCCAGCACGTCTGAAAAATTCTTTGATGCTAGGCCCAGTAACTTATCAAATTCTCAATGCATATGTGCGTAAAGAAGATAATAGATTCGACGGTAATTTAGAGCGTATTAATCAAGCGGACGTAACCATTCCTGCTATCGATGGTGATGTCTCTGTCACAATGGCAAAAAATCGTTTTCCGAAAGCGAAACTGGATACACTGCCACAAATGGCAACATTGTCGGATATGTTCATGTCAATAATATCTGAGAAATCGGACGTTTTCTTTTTAGATGCGTCTTTTTATGATGCACTTACAAAAGAGCGTCCCGACTCTTTAAAAGTTGTGCCAAATACACCGCCTGTCTTTATATATGGGTCGTATTACAGTGTACGCACTGGGGAAGATAAACTTGGCAAACTTATCGAAATAGCTTTGCAGCGTATTATTGATGATGGACGCCTTAAAAAGATGGCGGATGAATATTCCGACAGTTACCTTATGCCTGCGAAAGGATTTATAGAAAAATGAGGAGCCTAATTTTAACATTATTACTCTTAGGTACTTTCTGCCTTGCTGGATGTCGGGATGAGGGAAAAACTGAAACAAGTAAGGGCACTACCTATGACCGCGTAATGCAAGCTGGTGAAATACGCTGTGGGTACGCGATGTGGGCGCCTGCTTTGTATAAGGATGTTAAAGCCGATAAGATAACGGGTATTTTTTATGAGCTAATGAACGAAGTCGGGAACCGTCTCGATTTGAAAGTCGTATGGGCAGAAGAAAGTGGATGGGGCACCATTGTAGAAGGGTTAAATCTAGGGCGGTATGACATGATTTGCGCACCTTTAGGACACAGTAGCGCGCGCGCCAAGTTTATAGCTTTTGGGATTCCTGTATTCTACACGCCCATGTACGGTGTTGTCCGTCTTGATGATGTTCGCTTTGATAAAGATATAAATAAATTGAATAGTGAAGATTATAAAATTGCTGTTCTTGACGGAGAGTTATCTTCTGTAACTGCACGACAGGTTTTTCCAGAAGCAGATACAATTTCTCTCCCGCAAATGAACGATTATTCTGGTTTGCTTAAAGAGGTGGAGGGAAATAAAGCTGACATTACATTGGTGGAGCCTTCTGTGTTTAGAACCTATGAAAAAACCAATCCAGATAAGTTAAAAATTCTTGATGGTGGTGAGCCTGTAAATATTTTTCCTGTAAGTGTTGGTTTTTCACGAGGGGATGTGGAATTCAAAAACATGATTAATGTGACGCTTCAGGAATTAATGAATGATGGAACTGCCGAGCGCATGATTCAGAAATACGAAGAATTCCCTGAGGCATTTGTACGCCCATCAAAGCCCTATGAGGTAGCAAAATGATAAGAACTTTTTTCACGTTTCTAATCCTTAGTACATTTTTCCTAACAGCTTGTGGGGAAGGGGAATCGGATAACTCTGATCGAAAAGAGTCTGGGTTTAATCGTATGATAAGCAATAATACTATCCGCTGCGGTTACTATGTCTTCCCGCCCGTGACCTATCGTGATGAGGAAACGGATGAGCTCTCTGGTCTGTCTGTAGATATGATGGATGCGATTGCCGAGCGCGCTGGATTAGAAATCGAATGGACAGAAGAAGTGAATTTCGGAAACTGGGCGCCAGCACTTCAATCAGGTCGCTTTGATGCTGTCTGCACACCTATGTGGCCAGAAATTGCCATGGGGCGTGCTGTGCAATTCAGTGAGCCGATGTTCTATGCAGGGTTGTCACCTATGGTCAGAGTTGAAGATGAACGGTTTAAAGGCAATGATATAGCAAGATTGAATCAAAGTGACGTGACTTTCTTGGCACAAGAAGGAAATGCAATTGACACATTAACGCGGTCTGTTTTTCCGAAAGCAAAAGTCAAAATTATGCCGGCAATGATGGATGGACCGACTGTTTTGCAAGAAATTGTGACGAAGAAGGCCGATGCTATTCTTCTCGACCGTAATGCCGAGATTGAATACAACAAGAACAATCCAGTAAAATTAAAACTAATTGCGCCCGATAAACCCATTAAGGTTCAGCCATTTACTTTGGTTGTGAAGAGGTCGGATAGTGAGTTACTAGATTTCCTTAATTTAGGAATGAGAGAGCTCCATAACGATGGTAGTATTGAGCGTATGCTTGAAAAATGGGAACCTGAACCACAGACATTCCTACGTGTTACAAAACCATATGAGGTGAAAAAATGAGAAAATTTCTACCACTACTGATATGTGTTTTGGCACTGTCTGCCTGTAAGGATGACATAGTACAAAACTCAAGTAATAAAGAGTCTGCATATGTACGTGTGATGAAGACGGGAGAGTTGAGATGTGCTTACGTAACTTATTCTCCTTTTTACTATGAAAATTTAAAAAGTGGAGAACCTACAGGAATTGTTTACGATATTACTGAGGAAGTTGGTAAACGCCTAGGTATAAAAATTGTTTGGAGTGAAGAAGTTACATTTCAAACCATGTATGAAGGGTTAAAACAAGGACGCTATGACTCCTATTGTGGAGGTTCTTGGGCTTTGGCTGAAAGAGCATTACAGGCATTGTCTACTGAGCCGCTATTTTATAGTGTCATGTATGCTTACGTAAGAAAAGATGATGATAGGTTTGATTCTAATATTAACGCTGCCAATAACTCAGAAGTAAAAATATCTACAATAGATGGTGAGATGACCGACATCATTGCGAAAAAATCTTTTTCTAAAGCAACAAAAGTTTCTCATCCCAATATTAGTGATATTTCCGTTGTTCTTAATGATTTGAAAACGGGTAAATCAGATATTACATTTGTAGAAGTCGCAGTTGCGGAGTCATTTCTTAAAGAAAACCAAGACAGCATAAAGAGGGTTAAGACATCTAAACCTATAAGACTTTTTCCAACCGTTTATCATTTCGCGGATGGTGAGAATACAATGTTAAATGCATTCAATATAGCTATAAGGGAAATAGTTCTAGACGGTACTCTTGATGAAATAATTGATGAATACGAAGAATATCCTAATTCATTTATTCGCCCATTTATCCCCTACGGGGTTTCTGAATAAATGTTAATGCAAATCACAATTGATAAAGCTGATGTGACTTTTACTTCTCCTGAAACAGTGGACAGGTTTTTGGAAAACAACCCTGATAGTTTACAAGTATTATCGACAGATAGACCCTTACGCCTTTTTGCCGAATCTATCGCAGTAAAGAATATTGAGCATGAGTTCAGGCGTATTTTAAATCATGCAACATCCGAACTTTTAAACAGCAGAACGATAGAAAAAATAATTAGGAAGTATGAAAAGTACCCGAATTCTTTCTATCGCGTAGCAAAACCATATGAGGCGAAAAAATGAGAACGTTACTTTTAGCATTACTACTTTTTGTAATTTCTTCATCTGCCATTGCAGGCGAAGCTTATGACCGCGTGATGAAAAACAATGAAATTAGATGCGGTTATTTCACTTGGCCCCCATACATCCTAAAAGATGCAAATACCGGTAAACTATCAGGTATAAATTATGATTATATGCGAGAAATTGGAAAAATTCTCGATTTAAAAATTAATTGGGTTGAGGAAACATCGGCTGGTTCAGCAATCACGGGACTTAACACGGGACGCTATGATGTAATGTGTGCAACGTTGTGGCCTGATGCGGCACGATTAAAAAATGCTCAAATTACGCTACCAACTTTTTACAGTACAGTTTATGCGGTTGCCCGTGCACAAGATAAACGTTTCGATAATGCAAAAAGTAAAATTAATGATGAAAATACAAAAATCATTGGGATAGAAGGTGATATTACCTATTCAATAGGGAAAAAATACCCCAAAGCAACAATGGTAGGTTTGCCTCAAATGTCTGATTCTGCACAACTTATGCAATCTATTGTTAGCAAGAAAGCTGATGTTACCTTTATTGACAAAGGAACTGTTGCTGATTTTAATAAAACAAATAACAACACTATAAAAGTTATTGAAGGTCTTCCGCCTGTGCAGGTCTTTCCAGAAGCTCTTGCTGTTAAAGCAGGTGAAGTGAGATTGGCTGAGTTGTTAAACCACGCCATCCGTATGATTACAGACACAGGCGATGCTAAGCGTTTTGTCGCTAAATATCCTGAGTACGGTTACTATGCTCCTAAACCCTATTGGGAGAAGCCCGAATAATGCTTGAAGCCAAAAATATTCATAAGTCCTTTGGTGACAACGAGGTTTTGCGTGGGATTGATTTAACAATTAAGCCTGGTGAAATCACATGTGCGATTGGACCTAGTGGAACAGGAAAGACAACGTTACTTCGTGCTTTGGGATTGCTTGATTATCCTGATCAGGGAGCGATTAGTATTGATGGACTGGATTATAAATTTCCTTTGACAAGCAATGTTGACGTAACGCCTCCTTGGCCACATGTTACCGTTGTGTTTCAATCTTTATTTCTTTGGCCGCATTTGACGTTGCGTGAAAATATTATGCTGCCCGCAAGAAATGTGAATCCTAAAGCAGAAAAAGATATTGAGGGCCTAATCAAGGTTTTCGAAATGGAGAACTTTATTGATAGCTATCCTAATGAGGCCTCTGTCGGCCAACGTCAGCGTGTGGCCTTGGCACGTGCGCTTATTCTCAATCCAAAATATATTTTGATGGATGAAATTACAGCCGCACTAGATATTGAGCAGACGGCACGTATCCTTACAAAGCTTGAACATTTAAAAGAACGCGATATTGGAGTGTTCTTAATTACTCACCAGATTGGCTTTGCACGTCGAGCGGCAGATCAAATTCTATTTATGGACGAGGGGAAAATCGTCGAGCAGGGCGGACCAGCAATTTTGTCAAAGCCCAAAACAGAACGTTTCCAAGAGTTCCTTTCTCTCGTTGAACTTGCAGCCTAAAAAGGAAAACCCCGCATGCCTTAGAAAGGAAAAATGCGGGGCTTCCATAAATAAAACAGTTCTCTGTCACGGCATTATCCGTACGAGATAGTTGGGATATGTTCTCAGCTATAAAAGCACTCCCACTGTCTTACATGATACAAACAATTGGAAAATAATTTTAGTTCCAAAAAAAACCCGCCTTTGACAGCGGGTTTTTTTTAACGCAGTAGTTACGCAGTAAATTAAGTAATTACCTATCTATTTTATTGGCAAGCGAGGCATTCTTCATATTGGTTTTCCTCGGCCAGTTCTCCCTGTTTTAAATCTCCACCTGTTGGTTCCGCGCCTTTTGTTCTCTGCCATGAGGCATGTGATTCGGCGCGTTGAATAGATTTTGAGCGACAGTAATACAGTGATTTCACACCCTTTTTCCAAGCTTTGAAGTGAATGTCATGTAATTCTTTCTTCTCAACATTAGCAGGAAGGAAGACGTTGAGTGATTGTGCCTGACAAATGAATGGGGCGCGGTCACCTGCATGTTCAATCAACCATTCTTGGTCGATTTCAAATGCTGTCTTAAACACATCCTTTTCATCATCTGAGAGTTCATCCAAATGCTGGACTGAACCTTCATTGGTAAATATGGAAGACCATACATCTTCGTTATTAATTCCCTTTTCTTCCAAGGTTTTCTCAAGGAACTTATTTCGTACAGGGAAAGAACCAGACAATGTTTTGTGTGTATAGGCATTTGCCGCAATTGGCTCGATACCAGGAGATGATCCACCGCAAATAATAGAGATGGAAGCTGTTGGGGCAATCGCCATCTTGTTAGAGAAGCGTTCCATGATGTTATAGTCCGCTGCATCAGGGCAAGCTCCACGCTCATGTGCCAGTTTCACAGAAGCATCATCTGCTTGACGTTTAATATGTTGGAACATGCGACGGTTCCAAACCTTCGCCATCACTGATTCCATTGGAATCATTTTTGATTGTAGGAATGAGTGGAAGCCCATTACACCAAGACCAACAGAACGCTCACGCATTGCTGCATATTTGGCACGCTTCATTGAATCAGGTGCTTTGGCAATAAAGTCAGAAAGCACATTATCCAAGAATCGCATGATGTCTTCGATAATGGTCGGGTGGTCACCCCACTCATCGAACTTCTCAAGGTTGAGAGATGAGAGACAGCATACTGCTGTTCTATCGTTTCCAAGGTGGTCAACACCTGTTGGAAGAGTGATTTCTGAGCACAAATTAGACATTTTCACATTCAGACCAGCCATTTTGTGGTGGTCAGGAATCTGGTCATTTACATGGTCGATATAAACAATATAGGGTTCACCTGTTTCAATGCGTGCTGTCAGCAAGCGAATCCAAAGGTCGCGTGCATTTACTTTATCAATAACCGCACCATCTTTTGGTGATTTTAATGCCCATTGCTCGCCTTTTTCAACGGCATGCATGAATGCATTTGAAACAAGAACGCCGTGGTGAAGGTTAAGAGCCTTACGGTTTGGATCACCACCAGTTGGGCGACGAAGTTCAATAAATTCTTCAATTTCAGGGTGCCAGATTGGCAAGTAAATAGCAGCAGAGCCACGACGTAATGAGCCTTGTGAAATAGCAAGTGTCAGAGAGTCCATCACACGGATAAACGGAACAATACCGCTTGTCTTACCATTACGACCAACCTTCTCACCAATAGAGCGAACGTTACCCCAGTAAGAACCAATTCCGCCACCAAGAGATGCTAACCAGACATTTTCGTTCCATAGAGACATAATGTCTTCGAGGGAGTCTTGTGTTTCGTTCAAGAAGCAGGAAATTGGTAGTCCTCTGCTTGTTCCACCATTGGATAGAACAGGAGTAGAGGGCATAAACCAAAGTTTGGACATATAATCATAAAGGCGCTGTGAGTGCGCAGAATCGTCACCATAATACATAGAGACGCGAGCAAATAAGTCTTGAGGGTGTTCTTCAGGAAGAAGATATCTATCGTAGAGTGTCGCAATACCAAATTTTGTTAGATTTTCGTCGCGTTCGCGATCGATTTTGACCCTGTTACCACGTTCTATGTGAGCGACATCATACATGAGAGTGAGCTCCCCTTCTTATTGTTAAAGCGGTTTTAAAATATTCTATTTTATGTCGTGAGACAGATAAATGCGAAAAACACTATCTGTTGACTAAGACTTTAACTACCCTACTACATCTTGTGTGTGTCGCCAATCGGAAAATCTTCCTATCCCCAGCGATTTTACACAGGGATTTTGAAATAGAAGCCCCTTCACGAAAATAAATAATTCCCGATTCTCCTTTCCGCGAACAGGAAAAAGAGTCTGTTATTCACAAAAAGTGATGGAAAATTTTTATTTACGATGAATATGTCGCATCAAGGGTAATTTCAGCGTTCAAAAGTTTCGAAATCGGGCAGTTGGCTTTGGCGGTTTCCGCCGCCTCTTTCATATCATCCTCTGATGCCCCTGAGACTTTCAAGCTCAACACAAGGTATGATTTTGTAACTGCAAACCCGCCATCCTTTTCTTCTAAAGTTACCGTTGCTTTGGTTGCTATATGATCTGGTGTCATATCGCTGTCTCCAAGAATTTTAGAAAGTGCCATTGAAAAGCATGAGGCATGTGCGCCTGCGATAAGTTCTTCAGGATTCGTTCCAGGCTTCCCTTCAAATCTCGTATTGAAACCAAAAGGATTATCTTCCATTGCGCCGCTTTCGAGAGAAACTGTACCTTTGCCTTCTTTGATTGAGCCTTCCCATGTTGAACTTCCTGATTTTTGAACAGCCATAATTTCTCCTTAATGTTTATGTGTAGTTTACAAACAGAAACCCAATTTTTTAGTTCCACTTATCAATGCATGTATAGAAAGACAAAACCGAACGTGTTAAAACTTATTCCATGATAACACGCACACGTAATACAAAAATTCTAGCAACTCTTGGCCCCACCTCATCTGACCCAAAAGTTATTGAAAAACTTTTCAAGGAAGGTGTTGATCTTTTTCGTATTAATTTTAGTCACGGAACCCTTGAAGACCATAAGGCGCGCGTTGATACAGTACGCAATCTGGAGAAAAAATATGATCGTCCGATTGGAATTGTTGCTGATCTTCAAGGACCTAAATTTAGAGTGGGTGAGTTTAAAGACGGAAAAATAAACCTGAAAAAAGGTCAAGTTATCCGATTTGATTTAGATAAAGCACTTGGGAATAACACACGTGTTCAATTGCCACACCCTGAAGTGATTAAGACTCTTAAAAAGGGACAGCACATCCTTCTTGATGATGGAAAAGTTCGTATCGAGATTGTTGGTAGGGGGAAAGACTGGCTGGAAGGTAAGGTACAGGCAGGCACACAATTATCTGATCGCAAAGGGTTTAATGTCCCGGGCGTTACCCTTCCTGTTCCTGCGCTTACCAAGAAAGACAAGAAAGACCTAGAAAACGCAATAAAGCTTGGCGTTGATTGGATAGCACAATCTTTTGTCCAGAAACCTGAAGATGCTGCAGAGGCTAAAAAACTAATTGCTGGGCGTGCGGGTTTGATGATTAAGGTTGAAAAACCATCGGCAGTTGAGTGCTTGGATGAACTTCTTGATATTTGCGATGGCGTGATGTTGGCACGTGGTGATTTGGGCGTGGAAATGCCTCCAGAAGATGTGCCTGCTATTCAAAAACAAGTGGTGAGGAAGGTGCGTGCGGCAGGGAAGCCTGTAGTTGTTGCAACACAAATGCTCGAATCGATGATTAAGAGCCCAACACCAACACGTGCGGAGGCCTCTGATGTTGCTAATGCTGTTTATGATGGGACAGATGCGGTGATGTTATCGGCTGAAACTGCTGCAGGAGATTATCCGCTGGAAGCTGTCAAAATTATGAACCGTATTTTGGAAAAAGTTGAGCAAGACGATACGTATAAGAAAATGATGGATGCTATTCATCTTGAAACAGATGATGATGCCTCAGATGCTATAACAGCAGCGGCAGAACAAGTTGCACGCGATATCCACGCGGCGTGTATTGTGAATTATACAACTTCTGGTTCAACGGCATTGAGAACGGCGCGTCAACGACCAGCTATTCCTATTTTATGTCTCACCCAGAACATGCATGTAGCACGGCGTTTATCTGTTTCTTATGGGGTTTGCGGTGTGCATGTCACAAATGTGAACTCATTTGCAGAGACAGTTGAAGTTGCCAGCACTTTGGCGCGTGAAAAGAAAATGGCGAAAAAGGGACAAAGGCTTGTGATTACAGCGGGCGTTCCCTTTGGTACACCAGGCTCTACAAATGTGCTTAGAATTGCTTGGGTGCGGTAATATTGATAAAAATACCACAGTATTTGTGCGCTGCAATATAAAGCACTATTTTCAAAGACCTGTTCAGAGCGTACTATCAGCTTACAAATTTCGAAGTTTTCACACACACTACTTAGGGGAGTATTATTTCCATGAAAAAGTTTCTTCTTTCAACAGCACTCTGCACACTGATTTCAGGCGCAGCTTTTACAGCCACATCAACTGAAGCAGATGCCGCCGGTTTCTATATTCAAGAACAATCCGTATCAGGTTTGGGTGCTGCATTTTCAGGCTCAACAACAAGTATCCGCGATGCTTCAACAGTCTATTTTAACCCAGCAGCTATGACACGTCTTGACGGTCCTCAAGCTAATTTGGGTGTTCATCTTCTTATTCCTGATGGTGAACTGACAGATACAGGGTCAACTTTTGGTGGAGCGCCAGTAGGTGGAGGAGATGGTGGAAATCCTTATGATGCAACACCTGTGCCGAACCTGTATGTGGCATATCCTTGGATGGATGGACGGCTTTGGACTGGATTAGGTGTTAATGCACCCTTTGGTTTAGCCAATGAATATGATGACGGCTATTTTGCGCGCTATGACTCTACAGAAAGTGAGTTGCTTACAATTAATGTATCTCCTGTGGTTGCTTTCCAAGCCACACCGTGGCTTTCACTTGGTGGTGGTGTTGATATTCAGTATGCAGAAGCTGAATTGAAGGCAACAGTTTCAGATACTCTTGCTGAGGGTGAAAGTAGACTTCAAGGAGATGATATTTCTCTAGGCTTCAATTTGGGAGCATTGATTACTCCTGTTCAGGGTACGGATATTGGGCTTTCCTATCGTAACGGCATCAACCATGAACTTGATGGGACAATCTCTGTGAATGGTCTTACAGGTGTAGTCCCTGGCCTCATTAATTTTTCTACAAACGGTGGAGCTGATCTTGATTTACCAGATATTTTTACACTGGGTGCAGCACATGATTTGACAGATAAATGGCGCATCATGGGGCAGGTCACATATTTCAATTGGTCTGAATTTGAAGATATTACAGCGATTTCTGACTCAGGGGCTGTCATAAGCAGCGTTATTCAAGACTACGATAATACTTTTGCCTTTGCCATTGGTGCAGAATATGAATGGACTCCAGATTGGACAGTTCGTGCTGGGTATCAATTCGACCAGACGCCAACAACTGATGAGTTCAGAACAACCAGAACACCAGATGGTGATCGTAACTGGTTTGCAGTTGGAGCAACATATGACATCAATGAGCAGTTCTCGCTTGATATGGCAGGTGTTTATATTGATGTTGCTGATGAGGAAATCAGTGTTTCAAGAAATGGTGGGCTTGCCCAAGTCAATGCCGATACAGACGGCTCTGTAGGAATCTTATCTCTTGGTTTGAATTACAAATTCTAAGAGAAAATAGAAGATACAAGAAAAGCCGCTCTTAAGCGGCTTTTTTATTGGCTGTAACTTCTCGTAGTTTATCTTCTGCTTCTGCCCAACTTTTGATGTGCGGAGGAAATGCGGGAGAGTCTTTTTCAAAATTTAATTCATCTAAAATCTCTGCTGTTGGTACCATTTCTTTTTTACGCTTATTCAAGAAACCACCTTTGACCAAACCGATAGCAGCGACTGCGCCGTCTTTGTCTCCACTACACATTACAAAGCGCTGTTCCATATACACCCATTTTTCATCCCAGCAGATAACACGGCTCTCGAGTCTGTATTTTTGGAAAGGCTCAAGTGATAAACGAAAACGCACGGTGGCGGCTGCAAGTACAGGCGCTGATTTATGTCGAAACATAAATTTCATCAAACCGCTCCGAAGCACTAAATCAAAACGTCCTAAATCCATAATGGTAAGGTAACGTCCATTGTTCATGTGGAGGTTGGTGTCCAAATCATTTGGCCAGACAAGAAAATTCAAGCGTGAGGTTGAAAAGATCGTTGGCAGATTCGCTCTAAAGTAAGAATTGATAAACACCTTTATCATTCTAAAGAGCAAATTCATGTGATTCTCTTAATCTTCAAGAACAGAATTAAGTTTAAGCGCCAATGGCATGGAGCCTTTAACCTTCAAATTACCCATCATAAAGGCAATGTTTGGGTCTTTCGTTCCATTTAGAAATCCCTCAAATGTATCAAGAGTACAAATTAACGTGACATCTGACTCTTGGTCTTCATGACTTACTTCTACAGGGGACTGTGTTGAGTCGATAAAGATTAAGCCATCATCTTTAAAATCAAACTTAACACGTGCTTTTATATGT
>JBBKVR010000009.1:0-12691 GCA_037968575.1 Bdellovibrionales bacterium
GGTGTAACAATCGGGGGCGAAACCGTTGGTTTAATTACCTACATGAGAACAGATGGTATTACGCTCTCAGGTGATGCCCTTGCACAAACCCGCAGTTTAATTGAAAAAGATTTTAAAGACTCCTATCTGCCAAAATCTCCTCGTGCCTATAAGAGTAAGGCGAAAAACGCACAAGAAGCACACGAAGCTATTCGTCCAACAGATTTATTCAAACGTCCGCAAGATATTCGTTCATACTTGGACGAAAAACAAAGCAAACTCTATGAACTTATCTGGAAGCGGACAGTTGCCTGCCAGATGGAAAGTGCCATCATGGATCAGGTGCGTGCCGATATTTCAGATGGGACAGATGATGTCGTGTTGCGTGCAACAGGTTCAACAATTGCCTTTGATGGTTTCTTGACACTTTATCACGAGGACAAAGATGAAGATGAACAAGACGATACGTTAGAAGAAGGCCGCCTACCTGAACTAACTGAAAAAGATAAACTAGATACGTTGTCTGTGACGCCTAACCAGCACTTCACACAGCCTCCACCGCGCTATACAGAGGCGTCATTAGTCAAAATTATGGAAGAAAAAGGTATTGGTCGACCATCAACCTATGCCTCTATCCTCCAAGTTCTGCGTGACCGTAACTATGTTGTGATGGATAGAAAACGTTTTATCCCTGAAGACCGCGGACGTTTGGTCACTGAATTCTTGAAGAAATTCTTCACACGTTATGTTGATTACGATTTTACCGCGAATATGGAAGAGCAACTCGATGCAATTACTGTTGGTGATGTGTTCTGGAAAGATACACTTCATCACTTTTGGGCCGATTTCAAGCGCGCCGTTGATGACACCAAAGAACTTCGTATCACAGATGTTTTGAATCACCTTGACGCAGAATTAGGACCACACTTTTTCCCCGTTACAGAAGCCAACCCTGACCCACGCAAATGCCCAACTTGTAGTGAGGGAAAACTCTCTTTGAAACTGGGTAAGTTTGGTGCATTTATAGGTTGCTCGCGCTATCCTGACTGTAAACATACCCAGCCTCTAGTTGTTCCTGATGATGAAGACGGCGAAGAAGGAAGTTCAAGTAAGAATGCAACATTTGAGCCCAAAGAACTTGGAACACATCCAGAAACAGGTCGTAGCGTTTCGTTAAGAAAAGGGCCTTACGGACCCTATGTTCAGATTGATGCTGCGCCCGAGAGTAAAGACAAACCGAAACGTCAAGGACTCCCCAAAGGCATGGAGATGGAAGATGTGACTTTCGAAGCCGCATTGGATCTTTTAGCCTTACCTCGTGATGTGGGTAAACACCCAGAGTCAGGCGACATGATTACATCAGGAATAGGTCGTTTTGGGCCGTTCTTGAAGCACGGAAAAACTTTCGTGTCACTACCCAAAGGTGACGAGGTTTTGACTGTTGGGTTGAATCGTGCAGTTGACCTGATTGCTGAACACGCAATCAAGAAAGCCAAGAAAGAAGCTGAAAAATCCGAAAAAGGAACAAAGACTAAAACCAAAGCTAAGCCCAAGAAAAAAGCTAAACCAAAAGCAAAGAAAAAAGCTTAAGTAACCATTGATTGCGTAATCACAGAATTCATATCCAGTTCGGATGTGTTTTCCAGCAAGGCAATAGCTTGTGCCACCCCTGCTCCCTGTCCATCAACGTCTACAAGAACAAGTAAATCTTGTCCGCGCATCTGCGTTGAGATGAAATCAGCCAGATTGTCAGTCCCTGCATTATAGTTATCCAGCAAATCAGAGACATCAAGTCTGTCACCTATCTCAAAGTCGCGAATTGTATCAATACCGTCAAAAGCACTGTCCCGCGCAAAAGCAAAGATATCATTGCCCTCACCACCATAAAGCGTGTCTGCGCCTGCTCCACCAGACAATCTATCGTTACCCTCAACGCCAATAAGAAGGTCACGCGCATCTGTACCAGTAATGATATCATCCCCAGCCGTTCCACCTTGTCTAATCGCAGTAACAAGCGCATCTGTCTGAAGATACTGTGTATCTGTATTACGCAGAATAATGTCTGATAAAGACGTATCTTGAATCATATCCAACATCTCATCACTTAAACGACCCTCGTACCAGAAACGATCACCGTCTCTCAGACGCGTAAACTGGTCAACAATGATAGTTTGGAAGGTTTCACCGACCAATGCATCATTAGCAGGTGTTTCAATTAATCCTCCAACCCATAAATCAAGATGATCAATAGTGCCGTATAAAGCTTCCAGTTTTGTAATGAGCGCTGCATCATTAGTCAGCTCCGAGAAATTTGCCAATGGATCAAGCCCGTAAGACTCACGCACTGAATTGAAATCAGGAATACCGTGGTCGCGTCCACGTTGAATATTCAAAGACACGAGATCAAACCCACCTGCTCCTGGAGGACCAAACAGGAAGTTACGCACATCATCAATAACATGATTATCGATAGCTTGAGCATAAGAACCTGAAACTCCACGTAAAATTTCATCAATACCGCCCTCTGTCATCACTTTGTCAGGACGGAAAAAGGCCTCTCTAAGGGTCAGTGACCCAAAATCTGACTCATCACCGTTTTCCTTCAAACGCATGATATCCGTAGAAAGCATGGTATGACCAAAGCGGAAAGCTGCCGTTGCAAACTCTGTTGCAATCTGTGCATCAACATTTGAATTGTAGCCTGCGTAATCGGCAATAGCATCCTTACCTACAAGATTATTCAGGAATTCGTTAAATGTAATATGTTGGACTTCTGCCTCGACAATCATCTTGGCTGTTTGAAACAAATTCTCAGCACTCATATTCGGATGTTCAGCTTTAATCTGATTAACCCAGTAATTATGCTCACGGACGAACAATGTCTGCATCGAGGTTAGAGCCACGTTTTCGTTGGCACGCACATCACCAGCAATAAACTCAGGACCCATATTGCCCATTACAACTGGGGGAAGACCATCAGCATCCAATTTCATGTATCCGCCTTCACCACGAAGCAATGCTAACTTATCATCACCAGAACCATAAACATTAGAAGCATCAATATATGAGGTAATTTCATTGACCTGTAGACGCGGGTTATCAACTCCATCGCCGGTGCCATCCATAAAGCCTGAGCGTGTAAAGCCAATAACCTGTGTTCCCGTGCCAAAAGGATCAAAGTGAGCATCACCAGTAGGAACAGTAATCATTAGTGGCTCACCATGCCCCTCGGCCGTCAAATCAATATCGTGGTCTATGAATTGTCCCCACACCCAAAAAAGATTAGCTAAACCTTGAGAATTAAAGATATTACCGCTCTGGGCAAAAATTTCATTGGACACATCACGCACATTTGGACGAGCAGTCTCGTAAGCAGAGCCGATACCATCATCATACATATAGCCAGATATCGTCATGAAACCTGTGTGCGCCTTACCCATTGTGTGATTAGCGAGGTTATTGTTTGAACCGTTCATCAGACGGGCTTCATCAGGCACTACAAAGAAGAAATCATCATCAGGCGTTGTGCGCGTACCTGTATTTAGGGTTGTCTGTACAATCTCACGAGATTGAATAACTGTGTTTGTTTGTGTTCTTGATGAACCGTTTGATGAGTCATCTGGCTCGTTACTGGCATCAAAACGGAATGTATTAAGTGGATTATTGCTATTATTAAGACTCGTAATTGAAGCCGTGTTTGTTTCTTCTCCCGTCTCAAGGTCAGTCTGCTCGGCATACAAAGTCATTGCATCCTGGAAACGTCCATAGGAAAGAATAACTTCTTCCCCGTTACTCTCAATAAATGTCGAGACCTCTGGATATTCAGCGACAACAAGCTCCGCAATACCTTCTTCACCTTCGTGTTCATTCAAAAATGCCGCTAGTTTTTCCTTCAGCTCTTTTGGTAAAAGATCTGAATCGAGAAGCTTATTCAATGTTTCGAGTGTAAGTTCTGCCATTTTTAATCCCACATTCGTATTCAAATACTATTAGTTACTCTCTAAATCAACGCGGTAAATATAATATGTAAATAGTAAAAATGCAAGCTTTTATACTTATACAGACTAATCCACTGATTTTTATGAAGTTTTATGTTTCCGCCTTTTTCTTATTAAACGATAGTCTATACTCATATTTACTATGAAGCTCCCTCTCGAACAAGATATTCTCTCTTTTATTGAATCCGCTGAAACCCCCTTAACCAAGCGGGAATTGGTACGTGCCTTTAATATTAGGGGCGATAATCGTCGTCCCTTCAAGGCTCTTCTGTCTCAACTTGAATCAAAAGGATTGATTGCCCGCCTTGCTGGCGGAAAATACAGCGCTCCTGATGGATTGCCAGCTGTTACCTCCATTGAGGTTATTGATATTGATATAGACGGTGATGTTTTTGCTCGCCCTCTGCCTTGGGATGAAAAGTTACAAGGTCCACCACCCCGTATAGAGATTATGCCTGATAAAAAGGGACATCCTGCCTTAAGCGTTGGAGACGAAGCCTTGGCACGTCTTTCCAAAACCGATGAAAAGAATGTTTTTTCTGCTCGCATCCTTAAACGTATGGAGACACCTGATAATCAAATTTTGGGGTTGGTTGTGCACGACAATAAAGGTTACCGCCTCCTGCCAACTGATCGCAAAGCGAGAAACGACTTTGATATTCCCCAAGCCGAACTCAATGGAGCCAAAGATGGTGATCTTGCTTTTGCTACACCCCTGCCTTCACGTGGACAACACAACAAGCATGTTAAAATCAAACAGGTAATCGGGCACGAAGATGACCCGAAAGTGATTTCATTGATTGCCATACATGAGGCTGGGTTGAATGAAGAATTTCCTGCCCAAGTTGTTGATGAAACTAAGAATATTGAAGTCCCTCCACTTGGAAAACGTGAAGATTTACGTGATATCCCATTGGTAACAATTGACGGTGCAGATGCGCGCGATTTTGATGATGCCGTATTTGCCGAGAAAAATGACAGTGGTGGCTTCCATCTGATAGTTGCCATTGCCGATGTCTCTCACTATGTACGTTACGGTTCACATTTAGACAAAGAAGCATGGACACGCGGGAACTCGACTTATTTCCCCGACCGCGTTGTTCCTATGCTACCTGAGCAACTCTCCAATAATCTTTGCTCCTTAATGCCTAAGGTTGAGCGTGCCTGTCTTGCGGTTCATATGACTATTGATAAAGACGGTGAACTGACTAAGTACAAATTTGTACGCGGGCTCATGAAATCGGCCGCACGCTTCACTTACGACCAAGTCCAGGCCGCCAAGGACGGAAACAGAGATGGTGACACTGACGTTCTCTATGACTCGGTAATAACACCTCTCTATGAAGCCTATGACTTGCTTGATAAAGCACGCCAAAAACGTGGTGCGCTTGATTTGGATTTACCCGAACGTCAAATCCTTATCAATGATGAAGGAGATATGACGGGCGTCACGAAACGAGCCAGATTTGATTCACACAAACTCATTGAAACCTTCATGATAATGGCGAATGTTGCTGCAGCCAGCGCTTTAGAAGACAAGAGTTCTCCTTGCCTTTATCGTGTCCATGACAAGCCATCAGCTGACAAAATCGATTCAGCCAAAGACTTCCTAGATGCTTTTGGATTCTCATTACCTGCCAATATTGTGGAACCCAAACAAATGAATCATTTGCTGGAACTCGCCAAAGGACATGAGTACTCGCAATTAATTTCCTTGATGATTTTAAGAACGCAATCTCAAGCGCGCTATGCATCCGAAAATATTGGTCACTTTGGTTTGGCATTACAAAAATACGGGCACTTTACCTCGCCTATACGTCGTTACGCCGATTTATTTGTCCACCGCAGCCTGATTTCTGCTTACAATCTCGGTAAGGACGGCTTAGGTGATGGTGAAGAACAACGTATAGATGAAACTGCGGAACATATCTCTACGACTGAGCGCGTTTCATCTGATGCAGAACGTTCTGCTGTAGATCGCTTCACAGCCGCTTACCTTGAATCCAAGGTTAATGCTGAGTTTAGTGGTGTTATTAACGGTGTTACGCGCTTTGGGCTCTTTGTTACGTTAGATGAAATTGGCGCCGATGGACTTGTGCCAATACGCACGCTCCCTCAAGATTACTATGTGCATGATGAAGAACAGCACGCACTTATCGGTCGTAAGACACGCCGAATATTCCGTTTAGGCGCGCGGGTCAAAATACGCGTGATTGAGGCTGAAAAACTCTCGGGCAGTACCGTCTTTGAATTGGTTGACGCAGAAAAAGGTGCGGATATCCCAGGCTTTAAACCTCGAAGACCATTGAAAAGCGAGTCAAATGAGCCTAGAAAGAAATCATTACATACAAGAAAAAAGGCATCTTCTTACGGTAATAAAGGCAAATTTTCAGGCTCATCAAAGAAGAAAAAGCGCACATAAAAACTAATAAATAAGCGCAGCCGACAGGGAATTACTGCGTATGGCAACAAAAAGCCCACTTAAAACAAATCTCGGTAGACGCGTATCAAAGCTTATTGCGCAAACGCCATGGGCCTTTTCTCGTGAAGGCCTTGCATTGGCTCTTCGCTCACAAACAGCTTCTCAAAAAATACCAATTTCCAGCGTAGACGCTATTTTAGAAGAGCTAAAAACCATAGGGCGCATTAAAAACGTTAACGGTAACGGTCTCAGAAGCGTTAACCCAACAATTTCAGAAAAAGTAATACTCAATATCATTCGTCTTAGTGCTGATCCAATTCACAAAAGCTATTTAATGGGTCATATGGGGCGCACTGTTGCACGCAAAGACAAAATACAGACCATCTTAGAGAATTTATTGGAAAAAAGCATCATAACTGAGCAGAAAGGTTTTCTAACTCATGGTCAGCCAGCTAGCAATAGTGCCTTAGTGAAACTTAGCCGCAATAGGCAGTATGCGAATCTAATCAATTGGCAAGATGGAACCATTTCTCCTTATTTACAAATACCCAAAAACCTATCTCAAAGAATTACACAGCAAAGCGAAACTTCAAATACTACTCTCGTCAAGTTCTCCAGGACATTATCTTCCGCTCTAAAAGGGGAGGAAATTTTACCTGAAACAGGTATTGTTGCGAAATTTACTGAAGTCTCTCAAGACACATCGATTTTAGAACCTGTCGACTTTGCGCACAAAGGTACGTTCAGAATTATAAATTCTCAATCTCCTGTTGAGATTAAAAAAGGAAATATTGTCTTACTCAAACATTTCGAGAAATCATCAATAGGCATTTTAGATGCTGAATTTGCTTCTGACGAAGCTTGCTATGGCAATTTAGATTTATTTCAGCACAGAAAAACATTGCATATTCCCAAGATAGTAGAAAGTCAGGCAGAACGTATTGCTCATGCCCTACCAACTTTTCATGCGATTTCGAATGATGAAAAATTTCTTGACCTCACTCAAAAACCATTCTTCACTGTGGATCCAAAAAACACACAAGATATAGACGATGCCATATGCTTTGAAGAAAATTCAGACGGCTCGATGACTGTCTATGTGGCTATTGCAAATGTAGCCTCTCAAATTCCTTTCGAGTCTGAATTAGACAAATATCGCAGAAATAATCCGCATTCTATTTTTCTTGCCAATGGTTCGAGACATACCATGCCTCCATCTTTATATAACGCTAAGAACGGGGCATTGTCATTGTGCGAGGGTTACACAAGACACGCACTTATTCATAAATTTGAAATACCTGCTTATCTGAGTTCTTTAGATGAAATTGAAATGAGCGTTTTTCCAGCTGTCATTAAATCGAGAAAGGCTTTTTCTTATTCTGAATTTGGCGAAAAGCTTTTTTACCTCGAAACAGTGGAGGATGTAGAATTATCAGAAAGTATGGAACATGCAGTAAAGTTCGTGAACCAGTTACAATTTTTGATAAGCGGGCTTCCTTTTGACTCTTGCAAGTTAAGCCTATCATTCAATTCGGCAGGTGAATTAGATAATTACCAATATCAACAACCTGATATTTCCCACCAAGTTATTGAACTTGCAGCACTTTTGACAAACAAAAAATCAACTGAATCGGTGCTGAATTATAATCAAAGCCACCCCGAACAGCCCCTTCCACTTATATTCCGTGTTCAAGGTGTCCCTGACAAAGATGAGCTTATTGAAGCAATAGATAGAATAGAACATATTGTCCCTAGCCTGTTCGGAGATTGGCCGGAACAAGCTTTGAATGGAATTGGTCACAACAGCTCTGAATATAAAGATGTTGCACGCAATCTTATTGAATCTGCCTTGATGAAATGCACAGATGATTTGCGCCCCACTGTTTCGAAAATACTACTTCGCTCGACAAGAAAAGCTCGTTATTCCACACAAGAACAAGGACATTTTTCTCTAGATACAGTCACAGGACATTTTACGAGCCCATTAAGGCGTTATGTCGACACAATTAATCAAAGAAGCACAATGGAAGCCGCTGGCATATTGGTCTCAGATTTAGATATGGACGCAGAAAAAATGACCAAGT
The DNA here is from genome assembly GCA_037968575.1 of Bdellovibrionales bacterium. Taxonomy (GTDB): domain Bacteria; phylum Pseudomonadota; class Alphaproteobacteria; order Micavibrionales; family Micavibrionaceae; genus UBA2137. The sequence goes on from JBBKVR010000009.1 coordinate 8,484, forward strand.
TTGCACAATTCGCAAGCTCTGAAGAAATAATTGCAAAGCAAATACAAAGCGATTCTAAGCAACGTTTCCTAATTGGTTATTTGGGTAAGAATACGAGCCAGCCGATATGTAATGCTAAAATTTCCTGCTTAAGAGAAAAAGGTATTGTTGTGAAAATAGATGGCGTAGAGGGGTTTATATCAAGGACTGACTTACCTTTATCTTGGGACAGAGACTTAACAACTCAAACACTTTACGTAGAAGAAGGTGGTCGGATAACAGCATTTTCAATAGGTGAAACACTCCCTATGAACCTTATCATCAAAGAAGCATGTCCATTTAAACGCTCACTCAAATTTGGCAATGCAGCAGATACGATAGTTCATAAAAATTGGGAAGAACCGCGGCAAGCTTTTGCTTGACAGAATGACCCAAATTCGTATTATGCCGCCTCATACAGAGTTATAGGCACTAGTTACAGGACAAGAACAATGGCAAAGAAAAGCGCTACAGTTAAAATTCGTTTGATCAGCACAGGTAAGAACGCCAAGGGCGAGCCTACTGGTTCAACATATTACATCGCGAAAAACCCACGTAATCAGACGGAAAAAATGAAATTCCGCAAGTATGATCCACGTGCTATCCACCCTGAAACAGGTGGCAAAGGTGCTCATTGCTGGTTTGAAGAGAAGAAAATGCCTCCTCACAAGAAAAACTAAAATTTTTCTGAAGTTATTTTAAAAGCACCCTCTTCAGGGTGTTTTTTTATGTCTCGTTGAGAATAGGGCGGGATTTAGGACGAAATTCTTCTGGGTCTAGTTTGCCGCAATCTTCGAAGAAGACAGAATTACGCCCACCGTTTTTAGCCAAATAAAGCTGAGCATCCGCCCGCTCAAGGACTTGCGTAATGGTATTTTCAGTTCCTGGCTCAATAACCACACCACCCACGGACGTTGTAATCTCTAAAGGCTCATTATGTGATGTTTTGAATGGTGCGTCCATGATTGAGCGGCGTAGGCGTTCCGCAATCGTATGAGCAGTTTCTGTGCTTGTATCTGGCAGAACAGCAACAAACTCTTCACCACCCAAACGTGCGACAAGATCAAAACTACGGAGGTTATCAGTCAGTCTTTGCCCAAATATCTTTAGAACCTCATCACCAACGTTGTGACCATAGGTATCATTGAAAGTCTTAAAGTGATCAATATCGAGGTATAAAATCCCCAAAGGTTTCTTCGCCACCATATTCTGTTCGAGAATTTTGGAGAGGTGAACCTCGAAGTAACGTCTATTATAGAGTCCTGTGAGGGTATCTGTGAGTGCCATATTTAGGCTCAACTCAAAGCTAGTGCGTAATTTCTCTTGGAAACGCTTACGACGAATTTGCGTGCGCACACGCGCCATCAATTCATTACGGTCAATCGGTCGCAAGATATAATCATGTGCGCCTATTTCAAGGCCGTGGGCAATACGCGGCATATCATCATCACTACCGATCATTAAAATCGGTACACCGCGCGTACGCTCATTTGAGCGTAAATGCGAGCAAAGACGAAGACCATCCTCTTCCTGCAAGTTCAAGGAAATAACTATTAGTTCAAAATCTTCTTCTTTTGCAGCTTGTAATGCCTCAAGGCCCGTTGATTTGAGTGTTAGAGTATTGCCCTGACTTTCAATCGTTGTCTTGATTTTCTCAATTTCAAATTCCATATCCTCGACAACCAGCATGTGGGCCCCCGTGACATTTTGATCCATGAGAGAGGTGCTTTCATTCACAACACCAAGCTGAGTAGCTGTATTTTCACGTGTCCGCCATTCGTCCATTGCCATCTTTAGGCGCACCAGCGACCGCACACGCGCCATAAGAGCCACATCATTCACAGGTTTACTCAAGAAATCATCAGCACCGCTATCAAGACCCTTAACACGGTCTTCACTATCGGTTAGCGCTGTGACCATCACAACAGGAATATGAGAGAGTTCAGGATCTGCCTTCATGCGGCTACACACTTCAAAGCCGTCCATGCCAGGCATCATCACATCAAGCAATACAATATCAGGGCGTGTTTCTTTGGCCTTATCCAAAGCCTCTTGACCACTCATAGCTGTGACAACTTCATAATATTCGCTCGTCAGCTTTGCTTCCAAAAGCTTGACGTTTGGCGCTATATCATCAACGACTAGTACGCGTGCAGACATGTTATAAACCAGATCCTCTGTTCAGCTTTGTCTATTCTTCTTCGGAAGAACTCTTTTTTTCAGCATTTAAATGCTTATTGATTGTTCCTATAAAGCTATTTATGGAGATAGGCTTGGAAAGGTAATCCTCACAACCACCATCTCTTATTTTCTGTTCATCACCGCGCATGGCAAAAGCTGTCACCGCAATGACAGGAATATCTTTCAAATCGTCTTCTTCTTTAAGCCAGCCTGTAACCTCAAGACCAGACACCTCTGGAAGTTGAATATCCATCAAGATAAGGTCAGGTTTTTCTTTTCGCGCCAACTCAATTACCTCATGTCCATCCGAGGTCGAAACAGAGTTAATTCCATGAGCTTCCAGCAAATCGCGGAACAGCTTCATATTCAGTTCGTTGTCTTCAACGATCAGAACCTTTTTATCGCCCATTATTTTTACACTCCGCTTTTGAGTTTTCTTCTATCGCAACCAGTTTCTGAGTCACAGAAAAATCAGTATATTCGACAAACATATCGCTGATAACCCCATTTTCATGTAAACGCACAGTCATTTCATAATCTGGCTCAGATAATTCCGATTCCAGCGGGAAAAACGCCAAACGTACCTTCCAACTTTTCGTATCAAGCAATGGCGATTCAACACCTTTAGAGTCGTTGCTCACACTGGCATTCATGGGTACCAAGGGTACACCGGAATCTAAAATAAAGGCGTTTACAATCACAGGTCCTTTTTCATCACTGCCGTCAAAGACTGTTGCTGTATAAAATTTATCTCCCTTTCGGGCTGCCTCTATCACCTTCAGTGTGTGTTGGTTTGGGAACAATGCACCCTCAGGTAAATCAAAATCTCTGGCAAGCGGTTGTAAATATTGAACCAAGCCATCGCCAGCAGCATTTAATTTGGCTTCCCCGCTATATTCCTCAATCAAATCACTCTCACGATTGCGCGATGAAAAGAACTCAAGCTTGTTACCTGCAAAATTCTCGAAACTGGTGAAATCACTTGTTACATGTAGTCCTGGTGTATCTGCATATTCATAAAGAAGATTGAAATGATGATTGCCTAAATAGCCTTCACAGGTTTGTTGCATGGCATAAAGAATTTGCCCTTCAACATTGATAACCTTGGCCGCGCTTTTTACGGAATGTAGACTGATATTATAAAGAGCTTTGTGAGGAACAAGCTGTAACTTTTCTTCAGCACCCGTAAGTTTGGAACGTATGTTGTTGGCGTTGCCATCCGCATAGAGAAACAGACCTGCTCCAGCGACTAAAACCATAAGTAAAAGAACACGTAAAATAGAAGTCTTGGAAGATGTTTTTTTCTTTGAATCTGGCACGTCCGCATCATAGCTCACCGCCACTCAAAAACGAAAGAGTTTTTGCCTTATCAAAAACTTGGGGCAAAGATTTCCTTAACTTAGCAGTTTTTGCCTTCATATGTCGCTCAACCTCAACCACTGAATTCAGGCACATAGCGTTGATATAAAGCGATAAAATTCGTTTCCTCAAAAGTGGCACAGTTCTCGCAATGATATTCATGCGGACATATAAATTAAAAACATGAGAAACATGGACATCCAACAAGAATTACAAAAAGCCGAACAAACCATAGCCAGCCAAGCCATGCGTATTAGAAGTCTGGAAGATTTGCTTCTGACTGATCCCATGACTGGGCTTTTTAACAGGAAAGGTTTTCGTGCAATTATTGAGCGTGAATGCGAACGTGCGCGCCGCGGACAGAGCCACGGTGGAGTATTCATTCTTCTCGATTTGGACAATTTTGGAACAATAATAGATATGTATGGGCCCGATTGCAGAGATGCCTGTTTACGCCTTATGGGGCTTAATTTGAATGAAACAGTGCGCGGTACAGATATTGCCGCTTATTTGGGCGGGGACGCCTTTGCAGTCCTTCTTCCTGACACAGCACGTGCAGATATTGCCACACGTGCACAAGAGCTTGTCATGATGCTTAATAACCTTGCCCTTATCTGGAAAAGTAACGAGGTTTCCTTGCGTGTAAGCGC
>JBBKVR010000010.1:0-15633 GCA_037968575.1 Bdellovibrionales bacterium
GAGAAGGCTAGAAGTTGGCGCACAAGATTGGCGGCACGGTTAGAGTTTTGCTGTATCTGCATGATGTCTTGGAAGGACGGATCACCGGGTTTATGACGGAGGAGTAAAAGGTCACAAAAACCAATGATGGCTGTTAGTAAGTTATTAAAGTCATGCGCAACACCACCAGCCAATTGTCCGACAGCCTGCATTTTCTGAGACTGCGTAAATTGCTGTTCCAGTGCCTTTTGAGTAGTCAAATCAAGGAAGTGGAGGACAATATCTGCCCCACCTTTAAGTTTATGTGCGTAAACTCTAACAGGCACTACATCATCACTCTTATGCCTGATGAGATTGATTTCTAAAGGTTCCGCTAAGTCTTTCCCTGAAACAATTCTTTCTAATGCACCCTTAAATTCATGGCGGTTACCTTTATCGACGTAATTAAGGAAGTCTTTGTGTTGCAATTCTTTCAGAGGTGCTTTTAAGATTTGCGCCAAAGCCTCATTACAATCCGTCATGATGTGATCGTTGGTGAGAAAACCAATAGCAAGAGGGGCTTCTTCAAAGAAGCGACGGAAACGGTTGCGGGATTCTTTCAGCGCGCGCTCCATTTCACGCTCGGCGCGAATGTCACTAACAACAGCTCGGGTTCTGACTGCGCCATCATCATACTGAACAACCGTTTGGTTGATGGAGACAAGAAAATCTATCCCTTGAGGACCTTTCAGTTTAATTTCGGCCACTTGGCGTGCGCCGCCGTCTTTTACAATGTCGTAAGGGCTTTCGTCTTTAGGAGGTTCCTTCATATAGGAGTGAAGACCTCCTGTGCCTATGAGACTTTCAATGTTAGTACCAAGCCATCTTGCAAAAGTAGCATTTACAAAAATAAAACGTCCATTCTCATCACATGAAAAGAATCCGACAGGCGCGTTATCGGTAAAATCAATAAGCTTTTCACGTTCTTCCTGCACCGCCTTGCGGCGTAAATGTGTCTCTGTAATGTCATCAATACGCCAATGGATATAACCAGCCCATCCAGGAACAGGTTGCGCCGTTACAGAATAGGTAAAAGTAGCTTTATCTTTTTCTATAGGAATATCCATAGTAGCTGTTAGTCCACGGCGCGCCTCATCAGCCAAACCTTTGATATGACTTTCAGCTTCTGAATTTGAAGCCAAAACTTTTAACATTGTTTCGAAAGAGGCTTTGCCTTCTGACTTACAAAAAACATCAAAGTTGTAATTGGTGTGAACGGTTTGATTGGAAGCATTAGTCACCAAACGTGAGCCGCGACTACCCTCAATGACTTCTTTTAAAATCTGAAAGTATTTTTCGCGGGGTGAAAAACGGGTTGCAAGCTTACAAATTCCTATCGCCATAAGCATGGAAGCGGCAACAATGGGGGCGAGCCATACCCGAGACATATTCATGTCCTGCATTGCCTGATAAAGAAAAAGATCGATTAGAGATATTGCTACCAGTATTAGAACGACAGAGACAAATATAAGGATAGGTGGGCGACCATCCGGATTTGGTTCAGATTCAGGCGCGCTATATTTTTTAATAAAGGCTGTGTGGTCGAGACTCATGGCGATAAGAGTGCCATAAAAACAAGTGGTTGGACAGAGACTTGACGGTTAAAAAGAACTTTTAATAGGTTTATATCGTTAGTGAAAAGATGAAACATAAAAAACGCAAAATCGGCTATCTGCTCATAGTGATTGTACTCGCATTGGTAGCTGCAAGAATTTACCTCCCATATTGGTTAAAAGGTTACGTTAACGAGACACTAGATAATATTGATGGCTATAGTGGTTCAATAAGCGATATCGATGTTGCCTTGTGGCGCGGCGCTTACCAAATCGACAACCTCTTACTTGTTAAAGATAATGGTCCTAAAGGTGTGCCTTTCTTAAAAATTTCGGAAACTGATTTATCGGTGGAATGGCGCGCGCTTTTCCGAGGACGTGTTGTTGCCGAAACAGACCTTTACAACCCACAAATGAATTTAGTTTTTTCAGGAGATCGTGGTGTTCAAACGGGGACAGATATGGACTGGACACAGGCAGTAAAAGATCTAATGCCTTTGGATATTAACCGTGTAGGGTTTCATAATGGGCAAATTAATTATAGAGACTTTTCAGCCGACCCTAATGTCAATTTATTCGTAAATAGCCTTGATGGCAGTATTACCAACTTAAGAAATGTTTCTGATAAAAACAGCGCCTTACCTTCAGACATTGATTTAGCAGGAGGATCTATCGGAGATGGCCGTTTTTCTCTCAAAGGAAAAATGAATATCTTGAAAAAGATTCCAGACTTTGAATTGGATATTAAATTGGAAAACGTCAACTTACCTGCAATCAACGACTATACCAATGACTTTATAGGCGTTGATTTTGCAAGTGGAAATTTAGGGATTTACTCTGAATTAGTTGCAAAAGATGGTTCAATAAACGGCTATGTGAAACCAATATTAACAGAGGTCAATATGGTTGATATAGAGAATCAAGATTCAAATCCGTTTGACATTATATGGGAATCTTTGGTTTCTGTTTTTGCTGAAACTGTAGAGAACCAATCACAAGATCAATTTGCATTGCGCATACCTTTGTCGGGTTCTCTTGACAGTCCAGAAACAAATGCTTGGTCAACCGTGGGGAGTATTTTCCGCAACGGCTTTGTGAAAGCGTTTTCCCGTGACGTGGACGGTGATGTTCGCTTTTTTGAGAATTAGGTCATTTAAACTTGTGTTTCTTCACCTTCTATATATTTAGGTGCCGAAAGAACCTCAAAAATTATGGGTTCATTCGCTAAATTTTCAACGCCATGTTTTTCCATATGTTCAAAGGTGAAATGAAATGGCTTGTTGCTATTGATAACTTCATCTGTTGAGTCTGGTAAAGCAACGCGGATATTTCCGCCGTTGAAAAAATAAAAACAAATATAACCTGTGTTATCTGGTCGTTCATGATAGTGCGTTTTTAGGCTTTGATGAGGGTCTATTTTTCCGTAAACGATATCGGCGTTTTTATTGTCGGGTAAATTTTTGTGCAAACCTATGTGAAAATTAGCTTCTTCGTCATATTCCCATTTTAAATCTTCAAATTTGGCAAGTTTCATTTATATCTTTCCTTTTTGTTGGAAAACATAAGAAATAACCTGTGCCACGGCTTGGAATAACTCAAGTGGAATAGGTTCGTTTATCTCAACTGTGTCATAGAGCGTGCGCGCTAAAGGTTTGTCCTCGTAAAGAATAATATCATGTTCCTTTGCGACTTCCCTGATGCGCATAGCCAAATCATCGACACCTTTGGCAACCAGCATGGGTGCATCATTTTCCTCAGGGTCATATTTAAGCGCAATGGAATAGTGGGTTGGGTTAGTGATAATTACATCTGCGTCTGGAACAGCCTGCATCATGCGTTGCCGTGCACGCTCCATACGCAACTGTTTTAACTTTGATTTGACGTGCGGATCACCCTCTGTTTGACGGTATTCATCTTTGAGTTCCTGTTTTGTCATACGCATTTTCTTGTAATTTTCGTAACGCTGAAATGTCAGGTCAATCACTGCAATGACTAAAAGAACAACTAAAATCCCTGCCATCATCCGCAAGACAAGCCCTTTAATTTCGATCATGAGTTCGGGGATTGGTAGTCCAACTGTATGCTCAATTCCACCAAAATAGGGGACGATGAGAAGTGTGCCGACTAGTGCGATGGAAAAAAGCTTAAGAAGTCCTTTAACAAATTCAACCAATGAGCGCGCAGAAAAAAGCCTTTTAAAACCTTTAATTGGAGAGATTTTTCCCAAATCAGGTTTTATGCTTTCTGGTGCAAATAGAGGGCCTATTTGTGCAAAAGGGCCAATGAACGCGGCAAATAACAAAATTCCGAAAGGCAGTATCATCAACATGGCAATGTTGGCAAAACTTTCGCCTATAACTGCCATGAACCCGCCAGGCATTGCTGGAAGTTCATGTGCTTTTTCGAGGTAAACACGTAAAAACACAGTCATTTGTTTGAAGAAAGAGCTCATAACAGCAGCAATCATGATGGTAGCTGCCAAAAGCATCACCCAGTTGTTCACCTCACGAGAGAGTGCAACTTGCCCTTTTTTACGCGATTCCTCGAGTTTTTTCGGGGTGGGTTCTTCGGTTTTCTGGCTGTCGTCCTGTTCGTCACTCATATCTTTATTCTAACATCTTTTAGCCGCCAAAGAAAAAGCGCATACCTTGTTCGTAAAAGGCAAGCCAATAGGTCAGTCCTGCCACAAGAGTTAGGCTCATCACTGTGAAAGCAAGCATGATTTGAACAGGGATAGCCAAAAGGAAAACCTGCACTTGTGGCATCAAGCGCGCCAACACACCCATACCAATATAAAGAAGAAGTGTGATGACCAAGAAAGGTGCTGCAACGCGCACACCTGTGTAAAAGGCAGTTCCGACCGCTTTGGCAACAAATTCAGCCATGGTTGAATATGCAGGAACGGTGGCAACAGGAAATAGTTCATAACTGTTCACCAAACCATAAATAAGTAAGTGATGAAGGTCGGTGACAAATATAAGCATTGTTCCTGTAATCACCATAAATGCACCAACGATTGAACCTTGTGATGCAAGTGCAGGGTTAAAGAGCTGTGCGTTTGAAAGACCAGCTTGCAGAGAAATAATCATCCCCGCCGTATCAAGTGCCATTAGTAAAATCCGCGCGGCTGTTCCAATAAATGCGCCAATTACAAATTCGCGCATCAACAGCATAAAGAACTCGTATGTTCCCGGAACTTCCGCTGGCATAATCGGCGAAAGTATAGGAAAAATTACAAGAGTTATTCCCAGTCCCATAAAAAGGCGGATACGCAGAGGAGTGTAAGTATCACCAATACCTGGGAACAGCATCATAGCTGTCCCGATACGCACAAATGTGAGAAGAAAGAAAAAGACACCAGTTTCAAAAAACGTGGTTAGAGTCTCCATATTAATTTATCCCGATAATACGGTCCGCTATTTGTTGGGTAAAGGTAATTAAGGCAGCCGCAAAGGCAGGCAAGAAAACAAAGATAGCAATGAAGATAGATAGAATCTTAGGCACAAAGACCAGTGTAATTTCTTGAATTTGGGTAAGAGCTTGCACAAGAGCGATTGCAACGCCCACAAACAAACCAATCATCATGATAGGTGTACTGAGCCGAATAGTCAGCCAGATTGTTTCTTGAATAAGTGCAATGATTTCACCTTGTTCCATGGATGGGAGTGTAAAGGGTGAAAAATAAGCTGTCGAGACGTAATAAAGACTAATTCAGTCTAAATAGGCATTCTGAGGACTTCTTGAAGTGCAGATACCATACGGTCACGAATGGCGACGACTGTCTGAAGTGTGATTTCAGAAGCTGTTACAGCTTGCACGACATCGTTCAAATCAGCATTACCCATTACAGCTTGGGCGGACATTTTTTCTCCACCCTTCATTGTATCAACAACGCTTGTTGCTGTTTGCTTGAGAATTTCCTCAAATGATGCGCCGTCTTTGGCAACAGGAGAAGCGCCTTTGCCAGCGAACTTGTCTGTATTGCCGTAGATATTAGCGGCGACTTGATTTGCAATTTTGTCCATAACTTAACTCCTGATACTTATTGTAGCACAATAAAGGTTAATTTTAACGTAAAACATCAATGGTTCTAAGCATCATATCGCGTGATTGCTCAACCATTCCAAGGTTTGCCTCGTATGAGCGCTGGGCTTCACGCATATCCATCATTTCAATCAAAGGATTGATATTTGGCATTTTCACGTAGCCTTCACCATCAGAGGCAGGGTGATCAGGCATGTATTTGAGGATGAATTGCTCTTTATTTACCTTCTCAACGTCTTTCACTCTTACGATTTTAGAACCAATTTCTTTGTCTAAAATATTTTCAAATGTAATCACTTGACGCACATATGGGTCTTCACCGGGTTTATTGGGCGCAGTGTCAGCATTTGCCATGTTTTCTGCGATAACACGTGTGCGTTCGCCTTGAGCGCGCATCCCGTTAGCAGAAATCTTAAGTGTTGAAAACATATCAGTCATTTGTCTTATCCTTTCCCTATTTATCCCTAGTTACCCTTAACCGCCGTTATTCCCGATGGCAGTGCGGATCATTCCAACGTTCTTTTTCATGATATTCATCATTAATGAATGCTCAGCGGCCGTTTGATTAGCTTTTAGCATTTGTTCTTCTAGAATTACGGCGTTTTTGCCTGGTGCAACTTCATAGAAACTGTCCTGTTTCTGGTCGCGACCTTCTCTGACTTCACCAGCAGCAGGCATGTGACCAGCTTTAGTAGAGTTCATACGCACCTGATTATCTTTCACAACCTTACCCAAAACCTGTCCAAAATCAGGCTTTGTAAGCTCGCGTGCCTTATAATTTGGTGTGTCAGCATTGGAGATGTTTTGAGATGTAATCTTCTGCTGATGGTCCAAATAGTCTAATTTTGCACCCATGGCTTGAAATAATGCTATGTTTTGTAGTGTCATGTGTTTAACCCTTATTTTTTAATTACTTTCGATCCACCCAATAAGGATTGCAGGATTTGTGCCAGATGCCCAAGCGACCTCCACCAGAAGATAAAATCGGACCAGATAAGGTGTTAAGTACCTTAAATAAAAAGGAAATTCCGACTAATCCGATAGCCGTTGCTATCCAATCTGGCACGGAGCTAAGGGAAATTCCCAAGATTATTGCCTCTGGACGGGGAAAAATTGCCGAGCAAATTTTGCAACTGGCCTTCGAGCAAGGGGTAAAAGTGCGTGAAGATGCCGATTTGGCAGAAATTCTGGCGCGTATAGACCTAGATTCACCTATCCCTTCGGAAGCTTTTCTGGCAGTTGCAGAAATACTATCGTATGTATTTAGGGCGAATGGTGAGCCGGATCCCTTTAACGCTATCCTCGGTGAGGTGATGGAGGAATGGGAAGATCAGGAAAAAGTACAGGAAATGCTAGAAAAACGCCTAAAAAATAGCTTAATAGATAAAAATAGCAGTGAAATTGAAGAAAAATGAATGATTTAGAACAAAAAAATGCCATAAATCACTTTAAAATGGCTTTGAGTGTGCAAAAAGAACGAATGAATGAAGCTTTGAGGCAGTTGAATGAAGGAAAAACACCTTTGTTAGGTGGTTTTGAAGAAGAGGTTATTTCTTTGTGTGAGCAGGTTGAAAAGTCACCTCCAGTGGTGGCACATGCGCTTAAATATGATATGAAAGAGATGATTGGTGCAGCCGAGGAGCTTGTGCAGGCACTTGAAATACACCGTGCCAATTTACAAAGTAAAATTGATAACCACGGCAAACATTAAAGAAAAACATTTAAATATGGATACACCCTCGCTTCTTCGTTTTTTTCTCGCATTCGCCATGGTGATGGCATTGATGGGCGGATTGGCGTTTATCCTCAAATATATCTCGCAAAATCGCCTGGCTCCAAAAAACTCTAATCGTCGGCTGTCAGTGGTAGAGGTCCTAGGCTTAGATGCCAAACGGCGCGCCATGATTTTGAAATGTGACGAAGATGAGCATCTTGTTATTTTGAGCCAATCAGGTGAGACTATTGTTCAACAAAATTTAAAAACGCCAAAAAGTACCACGCGGGGAAAGAAAAACACCAATGCCTAAGATGATGTCTAAATCATTTTTAATGGGTTTTGCTCTGTTATTGGCAATTGTTGTTTTGCCTGTTCCTGATGTCTTGGCACAAAGCATTCAACTTGATATGGGTGCTGGCGACAATCCAGGCACGGTAACAGGCCGAGTTATCCAGCTTGTGGCCATTATTACAATTCTGTCGTTGGCGCCGTCCATTTTGGTGATGATGACGTCCTTTACACGAATTATCGTGGTGTTGTCGTTCTTGAGAACCGCGATGGGCGTTCAGCAAACACCGCCTAATACTGTTCTGATTTCATTGGCATTGTTCCTCACCTTCTTCATTATGTCGCCGACACTGGAAGCAGCCTATAAGCAAGGTATTGAGCCTCTTATTAATGAAGAAATTGACGAAATGGATGCGTTTGAGAGGACTGTAGAGCCATTTGAGCAATTTATGCTGCGCCATGTACGTGAAAAAGATTTACTTTTGTTTAGTGAATTAAGCGGGAAGGGGCCTTTTGCATCCCCTGAAGATGTTCCCCTAACTGTTCTTGTTCCCTCATTTATGATTTCCGAACTGCGTCGTGCCTTTGAGATTGGCTTTATGATATTCCTGCCGTTTTTGGTAATCGATATGGTGACAGCCGCTATTCTCATGTCGATGGGGATGATGATGCTCCCGCCCATCATGATTTCACTGCCGTTTAAGATTGTGTTCTTTGTGCTGGTCGACGGGTGGAATCTGCTCGCTGGATCGCTTATTCAAAGCTTCGATGTTATGCCGATTACAACGGATGACAGATGATGAGCGAAAACCTGAAGATAATTACAACGACAATCACAAGTGTAGTAGTGATTTTAACAGCCTTTTTGGGTGGGATTTGGACAGTTTATAATAATTTAGACAACAAAATTACTGAAGAAGCACGCATAAATGCTGATATCCAACGAGCTTTGGGTCGTATTGAAGGGAAGCTAGATATGGCTATTTATCAAGACCCGTCTTCACCTAAGAAAGCATCTTTTGATCAAAAATCAAAAACAGAAATTTATGAAATTTTGGAAGGAATTGAATCTCAAAATTTTGAAGGTAAAAAATATACCCCACTTATATACAATGGAGACAATGTTCCCCAAGACTACGAAAAAGTAGATTAATTTACCGCTTCGTCTTTATTGTCCTCTAGAAAATCCTCAAATAAATCGACTTCGGTGACAATACGATTGATTGTTTGACGGTCAGCAAGAAATACATCCCTGTGCGGGCGAGTAACCACATCAAACTCTTGTGCCTGTGAGGTGGCTTTCATCAATGCACTATAGCGTTTTTTCACGTCTTCAAGTGTTTCTCTGTCATCTGCGAGATTAAGGCTTACTGCCCAATTCAAGATCAGAGCGGCATCTGGCTCATCTAAGGGACGTGTATTGGTGACGTTTTGAAGAGTCACAAGTTGTCCAAGAGATCGAGCAGCGGTTTCCCAACGCTGGGTACGCCAAGCAACATCGGCTTGCATACGCACGACATCAACGGTTTTTCTTAAACCTGCTAAAACCTTCAAGGCCTCATCAGGATTTTTTTGCATGGAGTAAGCGCGGGCTTTCAAAAGCATCAAATCTTCGTAAGTGGCGTTATTTTCCAAAGTGCTTTCTGTTTCAGGACCAACCTTATTATTTTCAGGTTTTGGTTTTTTGAGCGCACTGTAGATTTTCTCTGCCTTGGCAACCGTTACCAATGCGTCTTTGGCATCTCTGTCCATCAACTGAATGCGTGCCAAATCAATGGATGTATTCAATGCTAATTGACCTTCTAACCTTTTATCAAGCTGGTTTTTAAGCAATTTGGCTGCACGGTCAAGAAGGTCGACCTCAACCAAACGATCTGCAAGTTTGCGTGCAAGTAAATCACCCTCCGCACCTGTTGGTGCAAGTTCGGTAAATTCTTCATACAAAGAGACAGCATCTACGGGACTGATGGTCGAAAGTTTCTCGCCTAAGAAGACGTCTGCAAAGGCTTGGGTCATTGTCTCTGTGACTTGGCGGGTGAGTTCACGGTCAGGGGATTGGCTGGCGGCTTGGCGCAATAATGCAAAGCCTTTCACAATCTGTCCCTCATCAAGATAGAGTTTTCCAAGATGATATTGAATTTGTGTTTCTAAATCGTCACCGCGCCACGCAAATCGTAAACCCTCCATACGGTCAATCGCTTGGGCGGTTGTAATTTCATTCATCGTATTAAGAAGACGGGTGAGTGCAAATTGAGATTTTACGCGGTAGAAATCATCCTTACTTTTCTCCAAAACTTCCCATGTGGTAATGGCCAGAGATTCATCGCCTTGCTGGCGGAACAATTCACCTGTGAGGTAAGTGTAGGCTGCATTATCAGACGGTGAAAAGCGGTCTTTGTCCTTATCTGCCAAATCAAGAAGGGTTTGTGCAATATCGCTACGACCTTCACGCAGCGCAACTTCGGTTAGAACTAAGGCCAATTGGTGGCGCACAGGGTAGGCATAATCACTTAAAAATTTCAAATCTTTGGGTAAAACTTTTCCAGCTTGTTCCCAATCCTGAAGGCCTGAAAGTGACCAGGCGCGCCATGTAGCGATTTCATTATTGTCTTTAAAAGAGGGGTGAGCATAAGCTTTAAAAGCCTCCTCATAATGACCTGATAAATTATGTGCTGCGCCCAGTAACGCCAGGTATTCAGGCGTTACGAGTAAATCTTTATTAAGGCTTTGTGCTATTTCCAAAAATCCAACAGCCTCTAAACCTCTGCCGTTGGCAACTTCAAGTTTTGCAAGATCAAGATAGGTTTCGACTTTAGCTTCATCACTGTCTTGGCGGGCAATTTCAGACAGGAGAACTTTTTCATTCTCGATAATGCGGGTTTCTCCACCCTTTATCCATTCATCCAGTTTGTAAATTTGCCCTATGACTGATTTTGGTTTTTCTTCTGTTATCACTATCTCTGTATTCTCAGGATTCTCAGGATTTTGTAAAAACGTAAGGCTGGCATCTGGTGCAATGGCGAGAGACCCATTTTCTTTGCCAATCAAAACGTCGTTGCCCTGAATAAGAACGGATAGTTCATCAATTTTAGGCGCGATTGCCAAACCCACAGCACTCTCGAAAACATCAAATTCAGGAAAACTGCGTGATGGAGCGATAAAGTGCCCAGGAGCAGTTAGCGTCACTGTTTGGAATGTTAGCCCTGTTAGAGGGTCAACGAAAGCAAGGGACTTGGTTGGGCTTGCAGTCATCCATTTGAGATTTACACCTTGCCCATTATTTTGAAGGACAAAGTCAGACATATTTTTGCGTGTTGCATCAGGAGACAGAATGATTTTCCAGTTTAGCCCACCACCTTCTGCTCTAAAGCCAATATTATTTATCAAATCAGGAAGATCGAGATAAAAGGCCGAGCCATCTGCAAAATCAACGCGCTGGAAGTCAGGGAATGCACTTACTTGTTCGCCTGCTAATGCAGGGGTAAAAGCAAAATCAGGCTGATCAATAACAATCCATAAGCGTTGCCAATCTTTAAAAACGGATAGTCCAACAGCATTGGTTGAACTGACAGTAATGACGTGTGGTTTTTCAAGCGATGTTAATGAGGAGGCAGCTATTTCTAGTTTGGGTTCGTCCTCGATAATCTCGACAACTTCTTCAACAGGCTCTTCTTCGACAGTTTGTACGATGTCTTCAACTGGCGTTTCTTCTGTTACTGTGACCTCTTCGGTTTCTACAGGTGGTTCAATTTCTACCACTTCTTCTTGCACAGGCTCTTCTGGGAGTGTCTCAATATAGGTTGGAGCAACGTTACCTGACACATCTATGATAATGCGTGAGCCCGTAGAGAAATGGCGCAGTTCTGCCGAGCCATCAACTTGGAAGTTGGCTATAATTTCATTATCACTCTTCTTGGATGTAAAGCCCGAAAGGCGCGATAGACTACTTACATCTTCCTGTTTTGAAATTACCTCGTCTGTTTTGAGGATAAGGGTAACAACATCACCATCTGTTTTATTTAGGGTGTAAGAAGTTGCATTTTCAAAGTCAAAGACGAGGCGCGAATAATCACTCTTCTCACTTGCTCTAATTTCGGCACTTTGAGCCTGCATAGAAGCGCTTACTCCAATCAAGCAGATGGAGCTGATGAGACAAAGCTTTTGAGTGAGTTGTAAGCGCATGGCTAAACGATGCCATATATCGCCTGCAGCGACAAGATAAGCAGAGCGGAGGGACGGAAACTATCCCCTTAAGGTTTGTCCTGAGACTTATAAGAATCCTTATTAATCAGGATATCGACACGGCGGGATAAATCTCTGCGACGTGAAACAGAAATATTCTTTGAAAGCAGTTCCTGTTGCGTATGCGCTTGTCCTGTCACAAGTACATCGCGCTCATATCCGCCTTGTTTCAGTTCATTTGCAACAGAAAGAGCGCGCTGGAGAGATAAATCCCAGTTTGAGGCATAAAGCGCGTTACTTTTCGAAAGTGGTGAGGTATCAGCATGTCCTGTAATTTCGACACTGTTTTTAATTTGGGAGAGAACAGGAGCCAATCTTGAGACAAAAAGTTGTCCTTCCTCTGAGAGATCAGATGAGCCTGATACGAAACCCAATTTACTTGGCAGACTAATCACAAGTTGTTGGTTCAATGTGTCGTGCGAGAGTAAAATGTCATCGCTCAAATTGACATCTGCCATCCGTTCTTCGAGTAAGGCTTGTAAGTAATCAAGATCGAGTGAGCGTTCAACCGATAAACGTCCAAGTGTAATTGTATCTAACTCAGCACCTTCGAGAGGAGGCCCTTCAAACTTACTAGTTTCTACTTGTGCTTCACTCTTCATTTTATCGAAGGCTTCTTGTTTTGGTTCGGACATTGCGTAAGTCATCACAAAGAATGTCAGCATAAGAGCAATCATGTCCGTGAAAGTGGTCATCCAAACTTTTTTTGGTTGCGCGCGCCTACTAATTGTTTTGACTTGAGGATGGAAAATATTATCAATTTCACTCATCGGACTCTCCTGCAGGATTATCCGTAATAGCGCCTCTCACACGAATGCGGACATAGTCTTTCTGCCCTTTATCGAAGCCAATTGTAATGCGTGAGGCAGGCATACCGGCTCTTTCTAAGAAGGCCGCCATACCTGATAAACGTTCGCGATGCTTGCGCAGGTTGTTGTTTGAATCTTGATATGAGTTTATGACGTTATCTGGTGTTAAAACCAGAATATCCATGCGCGTATCTAATTTATCTTCATTTGCCATGTCTATGATGGTGCGCATGAAACCAGGTTGAATATTATCTTGTTCTGCATTCCTTGTGAGCTCTTCAATTCGCGTTCCTAAATCCTTGAAAGGAATTTCGGCATAAAACAGACCTCTTTGTGTATCAACGCGCATATTATCGATTGTTGGAAACGTTGCGCGGAACAGACCTTGAAGTTTTTCAAGTGAGTAACCTTCGCCGATAAGACGAAGTTGGTCAGGTTTAGTTGAAGGAGCTTTATCTTCCTTGAAGATACGAGATGTAAATGCCAATTCAACACTCTGTAAAACAGAGGAAGCTTTTTGTTCTTCAAATGTTGAGAAGCTGTTGAGGACAATGAAAAAGGAAAGCAGGATAATGAAAAGCGCAAGCGTCAGAAGCGTGGTTGCAGAAGATTGTGCGCTTTCTTGCTCTTCGTCCACGACTTAGAAATTTCCTTCTGTGTTTGGAAGTGAAGGCAAACTTTTTTGTTCTGCCAGAAAAATGGTGACACTTCTGGCTCTGTCAGGATCCATTTCGGCCAAGACAGGTGAAAGTTTACGCTCGGACATACGCCCCATCACTTCAATCAAAATATCCATATCAAGTGTATTAAAAATCTGTGCAGCATCTTTGGCTTTCATACCTTCGTATACTTTAACTAAAGACAAGATACGTTTTTGTTCTTCTTCAGTTTGCAAGTTAAGAAGTTCCTTAATCTCATTACGTACCTGAGTCATTTCTTTATATTTACGCGTGATTTCTTGCTCTGTGGCTTTCAGAAGAGCCTCTTTTTTCTCAAGCATAGCTTCACGTTCATCCAGAGATCTGCGACGTTTTGTAAGTGTTTCGAATAATTCTGCACGAACGTCTGAGTATTCAAAATCACTATCGATAGCATCTGACCATCCTGTTTGTGGAGGGTCAATTTTTATTGTTTCCCCAGATGCTGTTTCTTCAACAGTGATATCTGTTCCTGCATCGGTTTCGATTACGGTCGTTTTTTCCAAAACCTGTTCAGAAGGGGCTGTTTCTTCACTCATTTGTTGCGCATTCACAGAACCTGTCTGCAACATGAAATCACCAAGGCGTATAGCAAAGGCTGCTGTGGCAACAATGACAAGCACAGGAAGCAGTCTTAGATGTTTTAGGCTTTGCTCAAACATAAATTAGGTTTTCTCTTTGGTGTTCACTAAATTGATACGCAGGTTAAGCATCATACCTTCTGCGACGCTTTAAAGCGCTGGCAAGTTCACGCTCTGCACGTGATGTTAAGGCTTCAAATTCCTCATCAACGCGGGCTTCGTAACCCTCGTCTTCGTCTTCAAAGTCGCCATCCTCAAATTCGCGGTCACGTATCATGAACATGCCACCACTTGTCGAGCGCGTTGGTTGCTGTCTTACTCTTTCAAGACTTTCGAGGGCCTCACGGTGTGCCTCAATGGGGTCTGCTTTTTTCAATTCCTCTTGGAATGTTTGTGGTTCTTCACGTTTTAGAAGGGCAGGTTTCTCCTCACGTGGCGTGGCTTTTGCCGCGACCTTTGTTTCTTGGGGTTGTTTGTTATCAACCGCTAAGTTCTCCAATCGACGGGCTAAACCGTCACCAGCTTCTGTAATCAGTTGTAATTCTTCTGAAAGTCCACGTCCCTGTTTGATAAGGGAGTGTAGCTGGTCACTTGATTGGTCAGCGACTTCGTGCATTTCCTGAATGGCCTCTTGAGCACGCGTGATATTTATGGCCAGATTGGAAACAAGTTGCTCTAGTTCAGCTTTGCTTTGCTTCAAAATTTTGAGCTGTCCTGACAAGCGCAATGCATAGAAGATTGTCGCACAGAGCAATCCAAGTATGACCAGATCAATTATTGTTCCAAGGGATAATGAAATAGTGTTTTCCATTTCCGTCTCTTTCTAAAAGTAAGCAGTTAATCCTTCTTCGGAGGAATATAGTTTTCAATTTTCACGGCAATTCTAGATTCCTTTTGTCCCATAGGACCTTTAAAAATCGGAAAATCACCGCATCTTAATTCAATTTTGTCTTCAGGTTTTGTATTAAAATACAAAGTCTGTCCCTTTTTCAAGTTTAACATATCTGAAAGAGGGGCTGTAATTTCTCCTAAGATGGCCTGCATATAGACATCTGTCTTTAAAAGCTCGTGTGTCAGGTGGTTTTCCCAAATGGAGTCACGCCCGAATTTTTCACCCATGAACATTTGGAGGAGAAGCTCACGAATAGGCTCTAATGTTGCATAGGGTATAAGCACTTCTGCTCTGCCACCGCGGTCACCCATATCAATACGCATACGCGCCAGCACACAGGCATTGCCTGCTTGTGAAATAGTTGCGAAACGTGGGTTTGTTTCCATTCTATCGAGTGTAAAGCTTACAGGTGATAGTGGGTCAAAGGCAGATGAGAGGTCAGCCAGAGAAACATTAACCATACGTTCTACCAGTTTTGTTTCAATTGTAGTGTAGGGACGCCCTTCAACGCGGACAGACGGTGTGCCTTTGCGTCCACCCAACAAAACATCAACAACGGAATAAATCAGTGAACTGTCAGTCACCATTAGTCCATGGTTGTCCCATTCCTCTGCCTTAAAGACCGAAAGCATGGCAGGAAGCGGAATGGAATTCATGTAATCGCCAAAACGCACAGTTGAGACATGGTCGAGGCTAACATCAACATTATCGCTAGTAAGATTTCTTAAGGATGTGGACATGAGGCGTACCAAGCGGTCAAAGACAATATCCAGCATCGGCAGGCGTTCATA
>JBBKVR010000011.1:0-6029 GCA_037968575.1 Bdellovibrionales bacterium
CGGCGTATTTCAGAATCAACAGTTCTGTAGGTTTGCTCGGCGAACGCATTGAAATTTCGTTCGCTTTTTTCAAGCTCATAATTTAAAGCCATAAGAAAACCAGCGACTGCTAAAATCAACCCTATTGAGATAATGAGAGTTGGTAACTTATAGGCCGCAAAGGAACCAGAAAGTGTGTCTAAATCCTTGGTGAAGACCTTCATTTTTCATCACTTTCGTTTTTCTTGCCGTGAGTTGTTTCTTCATACTCTTTGAGCTTAGCCAAAAGAGTTGGAATGAGCGGAAAGATTAAGATAGCCGTCGCGATTGAGATTGCAGCAGTCAGCAACTTTATGATGCCTTCAAAGTAGTAAAAAGCCTTCCAGATACCAATAAGTTCAAGCAAGTGTGTTAAGCCACAAAGAAAAATAAATAAAGCAAACAGGACGAAGAGCCATTGAAAGGGCACATGCCTTTTTCTTCTATAAACAACGTAACCAATCGTGATTGGAATGGACATATAGGCAAGGGCAATAACCAAGTCTGATATTGCGTGAAGCCAGATAAGTCCTGGTTGCCAGAGGAAACAATAGCCGTGCGGCATAAAATCGCTACTGAAAATCGATTGAAAAAAGTCACCCATGTGAAACCCCTTGTTTTTGTGGTCAGGACCTAATCAGGCCATGAGATTAGCAGATTTGAGAGCTTTGGCTTGCTTTTTCTCTAACTCACTAACGTCAAACCCATCAACCAGTTCATTAAATAACTGATACCAATTTATCTTAGCTTTCAAATGCAGAAAAACGGAGCCTAAACCAAGGGCTGCGCGATCCATAAAGACAAATTCTCTTGGAACCGTTATTCCGCCGACTTCTTTAAGCTTTTTATGCACTTTTTCGGCTGTTTCGCGCCCGTATATGCCGTTTGTGACTTCTCCAATTGGTCTTACACTATCATCCATCAGGGGCCCATAGAGAAAGCCTGCCCAGAGATTTAAAGTTTCTAATTGTTCTTTATTCAACTCACCAAATCCCCATGTTTGATAGGCGTGATAGGCTAATTCATCATTTTTAGTCATGAGGGCGTTATAGAGATCAATGACGCCGCCAACAAATGAAGGTGGAAAAATGCGAATACAACCAAAATCAAGAAGATTAAGAGATAAGTCATCCCGAAGTGAGTAATTCCCTAAATGGGGGTCACCATGTATCACACCGTACTGATAAAAAGGCACATACCAGGCTCGGAACATATTCAAAGCAATCTGATTGCGTGTTTCTTGGTCTTTATTGACATATCCCATAAGTGGCTTTCCGTCCAACCAAGTGGCTGTCAGCAATCTCTCGGTAGACAGTTCGTCAACGACCTTTGGAACATGTACGTTTGACTCACTTTCAAGTATTTTTTGGTAGAGCTTGCAGTTTTTGGCTTCTAGATTGTAGTCAAGCTCCTCAATAAGGCGTTCACTCAACTCTTGATGAATATATTTTGTCGATATGGCTTTATCGTAACTCTCAAAAATTTTGAAAATCAATTTGAGTTGTTTCAAGTCCGCTTCTACTGCTGACTTCATATCCGGATATTGGAGCTTACAGGCAACATCTAGCCCGTCATTTGTAGTGGCACGATGTACTTGCCCCAGACTTGCCGCAGCAGAAGCCTCATGTCCAAATTCCTTAAAGTTATCTTGCCATGTGGAGCCCAATTCACTCCGCATACGGCGTTTGACAAACGGCCAACCCATAGGTGGGGCATTGGATTGCAGTTTTTGAAATTCTTGAGCGTATTCTGCTGGTAAGGCTTCGGGAATAGTTGCCAGAATTTGTCCAATTTTCATGAGAGGACCTTTAAGATTACCAAGCGCGCTGGTGAGTTGTATCGCGTGTTCACCGCGCTCAATTTCAATTCCAAAGAAACGTTGACCTGCTAATTTTGCAGCCAAACCTGTCATTGCCGTTGAAACACGACCATAGCGCTGTGCGCGCTTTAAGATGGAAGAGTCTTCATTTCCTACTTTTTTTCTTGCTGTTTTTTCTTTTGCCATGTTGCCTATAAATTGCGCTGTATGGCTTGAAAGTCCAGCCTTCATTTCAATTTCTTTGCTTTTATTTAGATATCATGTTGTCTATAAAAAACGCATGACCAAACCCGTTTCACCACAAGACGTTATTCCCATACTTCTCGAGGGCTTTACCTTTGAAGGATTTCGTATGAGCTCAGTAGAAAAAATACTCGTAGATACAGGTTATGACCCAAATCTTGCTAAGGCATTGTTCCCTGACGGGTTGGCACAGGTTGCACGTGAGATATCTGTTTATTTTGATATTCAAATGAAGGCAGAACTCTCCAAGCTTAATCCCGAAGAATACCGCATTAGAGACAGAGTAAAAAAGGGCGTTGAAATTCGTCTAAAATTTTTTAACCCTCATAAAGAGAGTCTACGCAATATCACACAATATTGGCTCAAACCTTGGAGCGGAGGCATTGGAGCTAAATCACTTTGGAAAACATCTGATATTATCTGGGAATGGGCGGGCGATACCGCCACAGACTATAATCGCTATACCAAACGCTCACTTCTCTGCGGCGTTTTGGCGTCAACAATTCTCTATTGGTTGCAAGATGACTCGCCAAAACACATAAAAACAGTTGGTTTTTTGGATCGCCGCATTGAAAACGTTCTTCAAATCGGTAAAGTAATGGGACGTTTCAAGAAACCTGCCTAATTTGGAAAAGACATGCGTCGCATTACCAGCCTTGCTCTTATAACTTTGCTTTTTAGCCTGATATCACCTGTTCAGGCACAGGCTTCAATACTTGATAAAATTGTTAGTTGGTTCAAACCGCCACAAGAACATGAAGGGCCGCGCCCTGATGAAACCTTGCGCGCGCCTTTTGTAGATAATGAAGCTTCTGGAAATAACAAATTGATGCGGATATATAATGAAGCTGATCTAGCTGCGAATACTGGTTTAGATGAAAGCCAGTCGGCGGACATTCGAAAATTGTCAGTTGCGCACCGCACAGAGGGTCAAATCACCGAATGGGCAACAAATGTTGTTGCCACAGCTTTGAACTTTTCGATGCAGGAGTTGAAGAACTTTGCACCTGTTTTACGCCCATCATTTTCTGCCTCGGCTATTCAGAATTTTAAATCATTTCTAACGCGTGCAGATATTGTAAGGAAGTTACAAAACGATAAATACAGGCTTGCGAGCTATATTTCATCACAACCTCAAATCGTTCAAAAGGGGACGGCAGAAGATATCTACTACTGGGTTGTGGATGTTCCTGTTGAATTGAGTTATTTGCCGTTGAACGGGACAAATAAGGCACGTATAAACCCATCAAGCACACAATCGGGAACGATTAGAATTCAAATTCAGCGTACAGATAATACGCAGCAATTTGTACAGGGTATGTCGGTCACGCGCTGGACAGCCAAAGAATTAAAGAAAACAAAGTAAATTTAATTATTTAAGGAGAGAAAAATGGATCAAACAAACGTAACAAGCTTCCCTGCAGATGCAGAAACAAATGAAGGTGAAACAAAAGATGTTGGTGGAGTAGGTGGAGCTCGCTTAAAAGCTTTTGTTGAGCGTATTGAGCGTTTGGAAGAAGAGAAAAAAGCTCTCGCAGAAGACATCAAAGAAATCTATGCAGAGTCCAAAGCCGTTGGTTTTGATGCTAAGATTATACGCAAAGTTGTGTCTCTTCGTAAGATGGACACTGAGAAACGTCGTGAAGAAGAAGAGCTTCTTGAGCTTTACAAATCAGCAATTGGTTTGGTGTAGAACTCCTTAAAATCCCCGCTTTTGTTAAGATTGTAGTAATCCTTTTTCGATAGTGTAGTGAGGAATTATTGAGGGATTTCATGACAATTGAAACAACATCACTAGATCAGGCACTTGCTTCCATTTTGGAAGATTTTGATGCGGATACGCTTTCCTCTTTGCAGGAAGCCAATCACGCGCCTGAAAATAAACTGGATGAAGTTGCGCTTTACTGTCACGTAGACCCCCTTTTAACCGATTTATATAAGCATTACCGCACAGCAAAAACTGAGCATAATCAGGTGAAATCTTCATCAGGCAAGGTTGAGCCTATGGTAGAGGTTGCAGCTGATCGTGTTGATAGTGCGTGGTCGGCTGTTGTGACACGCATTCTTGAGCTTCGTGAAGATACTGATGCCGCAAGACTCCTAGGTAAGCGCCTCATGGTTTTGGAGGAGGAACGCTTGGGAAAATCCCTGCCCGGAAGGGCCCCCTATAATTCTTGGGACAACGAGGAAGCTTTTCTTGCGCTCAGAGACGCCAAAGATAAAGAAATCGAAGAACAACGTAAGAAACGCGAAGAAGAATATTGTCAGGAACTACTCGCAGCCTTCATGCTTTTTTATATTGCCCGTTTTTGGACGGAAAAAGCATTAAACACGGGCTCAAACGTTTTTAACCGTTTCTCGATGGCTGCTTAAGCCGCGTTTTTTTACCCTCTATCAAATTCTCAACGACAGATGGATCGGCAAGTGTCGATGTGTCGCCCAATGAATCAAACTCATTGGCAGCAATTTTTCGCAAAATACGGCGCATAATTTTACCAGAACGCGTTTTGGGCAACCCGGGCGCAAATTGTACGGTGTCGATAGTGGCAATTGGCCCAATAATTTTACGCACGAGCTTTACAATCTCGGTCTGAATATCATCAGATGGATTTTCGTCCGCATTGAGCGTTACATAAGCGTATATGCCTTGTCCCTTAATATCATGAGGAAAACCAACTACGGCACTCTCTGCGACCTTCTCGTGCTCATTTATAGCACTTTCAATCTCGGCTGTACCTAAACGGTGACCAGAAACGTTTAAGACGTCATCCATGCGCCCTGTAATCCAGTAATAGCCATCTTCGTCACGCTTTGCGCCATCACCTGTAAAATATTTACCTTTATAGGTGCTGAAATAGGTCTCAATAAAGCGCTCATGGTCTTTGTAAAGTGTGCGCATTTGTCCTGGCCAGCTATCCAGAATACAAAGTGCGCCTTCAGTCTCGCCTTCTAAAACGTCACCTGATTGAGCATCAACGATGGCTGGTTGAACACCAAAGAATGGAATGCTGGCAGAGCCAGGTTTTAAATCTGTGACACCAGGTAGGGGTGTAATCATATGCCCCCCTGTTTCTGTTTGCCACCATGTGTCAACGATTGGACAGCGTTTCTCACCAACTACGTTGTAATACCACATCCATGCCTCGTGATTGATGGGCTCACCCACAGAACCAAGGATACGCAAGGATGAGCGGTCAGTTTTTGTGACATAAGTGTCACCTTCGCGTAAAAGCGCACGAATAGCTGTTGGCGCTGTATAGAAAATAGAAACTTTATGGTCTTCAACAACTTGCCAAAATCTTGAAAAATCAGGGTAATTGGGAACACTTTCAAAAATCACCTGTGTGGCGCAATTCGTCATAGGACCATAAACAATATAGGAATGTCCTGTGACCCATCCGACATCGGCGGTACACCAATAAATATCGTCAGGTTTGTAATCGAACGTTATCTCGTGGGTGAGGGACGTATAAACCATATACCCGCCTGTTGTGTGTAAAACACCCTTGGGTTTTCCAGTTGAGCCTGATGTATAGAGAATAAAAAGAGGATCCTCGGCGCCCATCTTTTCACAAGGGCATTCTGTGCTTTGCTCACCACAAATCTCATGCCACCAGACATCTCGGTCGTCTGTCCAGTCGATATTCCCACTGGTGCGTTTGAAGACCAGAACCGTGTCAACTTCGGGGCATGATTTTAACGCCTCATCTGTATTAGCCTTCAGTGGAATAGGCTTTCCACCGCGCAATCCCTCGTCTGCCGTAATGACACACTTTGACTCACAGTCCAGAATGCGGTCACGAAGTGAGTCAGGTGAAAACCCGCCAAAAACCACCGAATGAATGGCACCGATACGTGCACAAGCCAGCATTGCATAGGCAGCTTCTGGAATCATTGGCATATAGATGGTGACACGATCACCTCTTTTGACGCCGCGTTCTTTTAGCGC
>JBBKVR010000012.1:0-4741 GCA_037968575.1 Bdellovibrionales bacterium
TGTGTCTCCAATTAAGATGAAGCGTTTAACCATGCCGTCGGCAAAAAATCAAGTTTTACTAGACAGGAACCTCGTTTTTCAGCATAACTGTGCATCAAAATAACAGGGATATTCTTATGCTGCGCCACACTCTTCGATTTGCTGTTTTTGCTTTAGTTCTACTTTTTTCCAGTCAAGCTTTTGCCACTAATGGTTGTTATACAGTCCCTCAAGCAGAGGCAGAACAGGGGATACGCATTCATAGTGAATTGATGGTTATTTCTCTAAATTGCCAGCATATGTGGCCAAAACAGCCCAAAACGCTTTACCAAAAATATCGTAGTTTTACGGCTAGGAACGGTTATGTTTTTGCTGAATATGAAAGAACCCTTGAAGAGTTTTTCAAATCAGAGGGAAAAAACGCGGAAATCGAAATCAATACTTTGCGGACTATGTACGCAAATAAAATTTCAAATGATGCCGCTAAAATGCGCCCCGATATTTTCTGCTCGCACTACGCACAACGCATAGATAAAGCTGATTTAATGAATGATCGCGAGCTCCGCAAATGGGCAGGAACCTTCTTTGATGAGCATCCTGTGACTTATCCTCTTTGTACTGCAAGACGCTAAACGTCATTTAACTCCTGTGTGTAAATTCCCGCCACTATCTTTAAAACACGATGTAGCGGGCGTATGCTCTTCTTGATTTCAATGAGTTGAGGGGTGAGTAAAATGGCAGAGGTGGATACAGTGACAACAGAATGCTTTGGCGCAGGGCTTGGCGCAGATGACATGATAAATTGCGCCTTTGCAAAGGTCTCAGATGTTGCAGAAGCTATTGTTTTCTACAGTAAAGATTGGTCAGTAGAAAATGCCGATGGCTCAATTGTAGTCCATACAGTTCCTCTTATTCTTATTTGGCTTGCGTTAGCAAGTGTACTTTTCACTCTTTATTTCACCTTCGCCAATTTCCGCTATTTTAAGCACTCTATTCAAATCTTGCAGGGCAAGTTCAAAGAAAAGAATAGCGATGGTGAAATTAGTAATTTTCAAGCTTTGGCGTCCTCTTTGTCAGGTACGGTAGGCTTAGGAAACATAGCGGGTGTTGCAATTGCGATTTCTGTCGGAGGGCCTGGAGCCATGATCTGGATGACCATCATGGGTTTGATGGGCATGAATACCAAGTTCCTTGAGGTTACATTAGGGGTTAAATATAGGCATCACCGCGATCCAGATGATCCAAAAAGCATTTCTGGTGGTCCAATGTACTATCTTAAGGAAGGCTTCGCCAAGCGAGGCTTGCCAACGTTGGGGCTTGTTTTTGCCGCTGTATTTGCAATTTGTGCCATTGGCGGCTCGTTAGGGGCAGGTAATATGTTCCAAGCCAATCAGGCTTATGGCCAAATTTTAGGGATAACAGGCGGAGAAAATAGCGTTTTCTTTGAAAAAGGCTGGTTGTTCGGGCTTATTCTGGCTGCTTGTACAGGAATGGTTATTCTTGGTGGTATTCACTCGATAGCTAATGTTGCATCAAAACTAGTGCCTCTAATGGGCATTATTTACATCACAGCAGGGCTTATTGTCGTGCTGATGAACTATGCAGCAGTGCCTGAAGCTATTACCATTATATTTAATGAGGCCTTTACGCCCGCAGCAGGTCTAGGTGGTTTGATAGGGGGATTGCTGGTTGGTGTACAACGTGCATCATTCTCCAATGAAGCAGGGCTTGGCTCCGCGGCAATTGTCCATGCCACAGCGCAAACAAATTATCCTATCAGACAAGGTTTTGTAGGAATGTTAGGACCCTTTATAGATACGGTGGTGATTTGTAATGTGACAGCCCTAGTTATTGTTGTAACGGGTGTATATCAAAATGCTGAAGGCATGCAGGGTGTTGCTTTAACCTCTGAGGCTTTTGGAAGTGCTGTTTCTTGGTTTCCTTACGTTCTAGCGCTCACTGTTGTACTTTTTGCTTTCTCGACCATGATCACATGGTATTATTATGGCGAAAAGGCTCTTGCTTACTTGATGGGTGAGAAAAAAATTGTAAGAACTTGTTTAAAAATAGTATTTCTAGGATGTGTTGTGCTTGGATCATCGGCTGAATTGTCCAATGTCATACGTTTTACTGATGCAATGATATTATCAATGGGGATACCCAATATAATCGGTCTTTATCTGTTAGCACCTGAAATTAAGAAGGATTTGGAGGCATACGTAAAGAAATTCATAAAGTAAAAGGGTGCTTTAACCCTTTTTGCGCGTGACAAATCATTGCGTGATGCTAAACTTCACTGAAAATTAACCATAAAATAGTTATAAATCAGTGGTGTTTATACCTTTTCACACTTTTTCTTCGGGTTCTCTCAATGGCTAAAACCAAATTCTGCCAAGGATTATCAGACATTTCTGACAGCTATATGGCTGTTATCTTTGACCAATGGGGTGTGCTCCATAATGGGAAGAAAGCCTATGACGGTGTTGTTGATTGCTTGAAAGAGCTCCGCAGTCGTAAGAAAATCATTATTTTGATGGCTAATTACGATATGCGTGAAAAAGAAAACAAGGCAATGCTCAAGAAAATGGGTATTGGTCCTAGCCTTTACGATAAAATCTATACATGTGGTGAGTTTATAGCCTCGGGACTTGAGACACGTGATTTCAAGCCGTTTGATAAGCTTGGAACGAAATGCTTTACCTTCCATAGTGGCGAAAGACACAAATTTTTGGATGGTGTTGATATCAAATATGTTGATGATGTTGATGATGCCGAATTTGTTCTGATTACAGGGTGGGACAAGCTTGAAAAACCTGCGCCTGATTACGAAAAAACACTTAAAAAGGTCGTCCAAAGAGGCTTACAGACAATATTTGCACTACCTGATAGTCGCGCATTACTTAGCCCTAACTACATTATGGGACCAGGTATTTTAGTCAGGAAACTGCGTGAATATGGCGGAGTGGTTTACTCAGTGGGAAAACCTTACAAGCCGATGTTCCAAAAGTGTGGTGAATTCTTACAGGAAATAGACATCTTCCCAGGTCAGTGCGTTATGGTAGGTGATACCATGGCACATGATATGATGGGCGCACATATGTCAGAAATTGACTCTTGTTTTGTCCGCTCTGGTATCCATGCTGGCGCATTTAGAAATGCTGAAACTGCTGCAGACATTGATACCCAGCTTAATATTCTGATCGCCCAATATAATATCCGCCCAACGTACCTGATTAATAACGTTCAGTGGGGGCGTGTGTTACCTGATCGTAAGCACAGACGTAGGCTTCAACCAGGTGAGCGTGTGAAGAGACGCTTGCGTCGCCGTCCTGTAAAGGATAAAAAAGACAGCTAATAAGCAAAATTGCTTATTGCGAGCCTTAACAAATGCCCCAAACTGAAATCATATCTTCTGGTAACATGTCCCTTATTAAGCGTTTGGTGAAAACCTATCTTGCGCCATATACAGGGCAGCTCGTTATCACGTTCTTTTTTATGATAATTGCTGCCGCGTCTACGGCCGGATTTGCTAAGCTTTTGCAACCTGTACTTGATGAAGGTCTCATCTCTGTTCAGGAAAGTGGAGACGGGCTTAAAGAGATTTGGCCGCTAGGGTTAACCATCTTTGGTGTGTTCTTCATCAGTGGATTAGCAACATACATACACGTCATTAAGATGAATAAAATTTCACAATCTATTGTGGCCGATATTCAGCGTGATGTTTTTTCGCATTTCATGACAATGGATTTGGCATTTTTCCACGCTTACCCAAGCGGACAACTGGTTTCACGCATTATTAACGATGTAAACGTTATGCGTGCGGCTGTGTCTGATAGTGTGACTGGTATAGGAAAAAATCTTTTTACGCTTTTATTCTTGATTGGTGTCATGTTCTGGCAGGACTGGAAACTGGCATTGATGACGTTGGTTATTTTCCCCCCAGCAATTATTCTGATTACTCTTATTGGGCGTAAACTTCGTCGTGTATCACATTCTATTCAATCCGAGAACGCTCGTCTCATGGAAACGCTGATTGGTATTTTTCAAGGTATTCGTCAGGTTCAGGCATACGGCATGGAAGGAAAAGAAAAAGAGCGTGCTGGTGGTGCTGTAATGAGTGTGCGTAACCTCAACATTAAATCCGTACGCATTGGAAATCTTTCCACACCAATTAATGAAATTATGGTCGGTATTGTGATTGCGAGTGTAATTATCTATGGCGCTTATCAAATCGCCGAAGGTCAACTGACACCAGGAAAATTAATTTCCTTTATTGCTGCTTTTGCTTTGGCGTATGAGCCTATGAAAAAACTGGCAAAATTAAATAATTCCTTGCAGATTGGGCTTGGTGCGGCTGACAGAATTTTGGTGATGATGGATGTAAAACCGTCAATCAAAGATAAGGCCCGTGCCAAATCCTTTACGGCTAAAAAATGTAAAATTGAATTTAAGGATGTAGCTTTCTCTTATCAAGGCAATAAGGATGAACGCGCTTTGAATGGTGTTAGCCTTAAGATAGAACCAAATAAGGTCACAGCATTGGTTGGTGCATCAGGTAGCGGTAAAACTACAATTATGAACCTTATTCCTCGGTTCTATGATGTGCAGTCTGGTGAAATTACAATTAATAATGAAAAAATCAAAGATTTGAAGATTGCAGATATACGTAATCACATAGCTCTTGTGTCACAAGACATCACTATTTTTGACGATACGGTTGCCGCCAACATTGCTTACGGAAAAATAGATGCTTCTATGGAGG
>JBBKVR010000013.1:0-3150 GCA_037968575.1 Bdellovibrionales bacterium
ATGCGCTTCGGGTTTGATTTTGCGCGTGTAAAGACGGGTCGCATAACAAGGTCGGTACGATAAAAGAACTGCTGAAGTTTTTCTTTATAGGCGTCCATGTCCTTGATGGGACGTGTAGCAACACCTGTATCCATTGCAGCTTGAGCCGCAGCAGCAGAGACTTCGACAATTAAACGCGGGTCGAAAGGTTTTGGAATAAGATATTCAGGACCAAATTCCAAACTTTCACCACTATATAATGTTGCAACTTCTGCTGTGACTTCTTTGCGCGCCAAATCAGCTAACGCCTTAACACAAGCGAGTTTCATTTCTTCGTTGATTGTGGTTGCACCGACATCCAATGCACCACGGAAAATGAAAGGGAAACAAAGAACATTGTTTACCTGATTGGTGTAATCAGAGCGCCCTGTGCAAATGACAGCATCAGGTTTGGCTTCACGTGCTTCTTCTGGCATGATTTCAGGCGTAGGATTGGCAAGCGCCATAATCAAAGGTGCATCAGCCATTTTGGAGACAAGTTTTTTATTTAAAACACCAGGACCAGATAGCCCTAAGAATACGTTTGCGCCTTTAATAGCATCTTCCAAGGTACGAGCCTTGGTGTCATTGGCAAATTCTTCCTTAGCAGGATCCATTCCTTTGTTGCGCCCTTTATAGACAACACCTTCACGGTCACAAATTGTAATGTTTTCGCGTGGCAGTCCAGCTTCTACAAGCAAGCGTAGGCAGGCAATAGCAGAAGCACCCGCACCAGAACCAACGAGCTTGGTTTTCTTAAAGTCGCGCCCTGTAAGGTGCATCCAGTTCAGAAATGCAGCAGATACAATAATCGCTGTTCCATGTTGATCATCGTGAAAAACGGGAATATTCATGCGTTCGCGAAGTTGCTTTTCTATCTCGAAACATTCGGGGGCTTTAATATCTTCAAGGTTGATACCACCAAATGTAGGTTCCAGTCTTGCGACCGTATCAACAAATTTTTCAATGTCTGTTTCATCAATTTCGATATCAATAGAGTCAATGCCAGCAAACTTCTTGAAAAGACAGCATTTTCCTTCCATCACGGGCTTAGAGGCCAAAGCGCCAATATCACCAAGCCCAAGAACAGCTGTTCCGTTTGAAATAACAGCAACCAAATTGCCGCGCGATGTGTAATCTAATGCCTTTAGAGGATCTTTGGCGATTTCTTCACAAGGAATTGCCACTCCAGGTGAGTAGGCTAGGGCCAAGTCACGTTGGGTTGTAAGGGGTTTTGTCGGAACCATTGAGATTTTACCTCTGGGTTCACGCTTGTGGTACTCAAGAGCAGCCTCAGTAAGATCTTTTTTCTTATTTGTATATGTTTCTGATACGTCACTCATGGTTGTCCCCTTATGAGAGTATTAAAAGATATAATGGTGCGGCCAAGAAGACTCGAACTTCCACGGGCGTTATCTGCCCACAGCGACCTCAACGCTGCGCGTCTACCAATTCCGCCATGGCCGCACAATTATATATTGCGCCAGAGTTTTAAGTCATGTCCGAAAACTCTATGTGGTGACATGAGATATCAAATTTGATAGGAAAGTGCAACGACCAACACATAAAGGTTCAACATAATTATGGAGTGGATTTTTTCAGAAAAACCCGTGCCTTACGAGGAGGCTGTTCAACGTATGGAAGCACGCGTTGCAGATATTCGTGAAGGCAATGCAGATGAGTTGATTTGGAACCTTGAACACCCGTCATTATATACGGCAGGAACAAGTGCGAAATCTGAGGATTTAATAGCACATGATTTCCCTGTCTTTGACACAGGAAGAGGTGGTGAATACACTTATCATGGTCCTGGGCAGCGTGTTTCCTATATAATGTGTAATCTTAAAAAAAGGCAACAAGTTCCTGATATTAAAAAATATATATGGTCTTTAGAAGAATGGATAATTCAAACCCTTAAGGAATTTGATATTAAAGGCGAAAGGCGTGAAGGACGCATCGGAATTTGGGTTGAAACCCGAACGGGTGAGAAAAAGATAGCGGCCATTGGTGTACGTATTCGCCATTGGGTGACCTATCATGGACTATCTATCAATGTGAACCCAGATTTATCACATTTTTCTGGAATAGTACCCTGCGGTATCAAAGAATTTGGCGTGACGTCTTTCCATGATTTGGGTGAGAAAATTTCTTTGCAGGAACTTGATGAAGCCATGCAGACAACAATCAACAAAATACCATTACTTTCGGATGAATTAGTCAGCAGCGAGTAGTTGTTGAGATGAACTTTTCAAAGCATCGCTAATGCTTCGTGTAATATCGGCTAAATCAGCTTTGAGCCTTTCAAAATTCTCGTGTTTTTGTAGTATTTGTTCATTCATATAAAGAGAACGATTAATTTCTATCTGTAGACTGTGTCTATCAAGGGTTGGCTGTCCATATTTTCTCAAAATTTCTGCGCCTTTATAGGGATGGTTTAGGCCAACACTATAGTTTTTCTCAACAAACAGGCTTTTCACGAAAGCAACGAAGGTGGGAGTACAGCTCGAACCATTACGGTCGCTTAGAACAATATCAGGTAATTCAATAAATCGGTGAGAAGAGGGCATAGAGTGACAGTTTATATGATACACACAGCCAAATCTGTCTTGGAGAACCTGAATTGTGTCTGCTATGACCTGATGGTAGGGTGCGTAATAGTTTTCCAAACGGTTGTTAATTTCTTGAGATGATAAACGCTCCTTATAAATAGGCCTACTTTTTACAAGTCTGTAAATCACTCCGTAACCTGCATTGGCACGACCTTTTTGATAAAGCGGTTTACTCCATAACCCATCAACTAATTGCGTATCAATATCATCTGCGTGCCTATTCACGTCAACGTAAGAGCGTGGAAATTCAGCTTTTAGGAAATAAGAACCTTGCGTGCAAACATGTGCGTAAAGCTCGTCAACATAGAGGTCTGCCATAGAGTCCAGTTGTGTTTTTTCGCAACTATAGGCAAAGTCATTTGGATAGGTTTGACCACTATGGGGTGAATCGAAAAAAAGAGGCACATGAATGTCGCCTTCTGGCTTGCAAAGCGTATAAACTCGATTTAGGGATAAGGGGTCAGACATTGAACGACCATTTCACCCGAGAACGGACAGAAAAACAAGGTAAAAAGAACTATGC
>JBBKVR010000014.1:0-4842 GCA_037968575.1 Bdellovibrionales bacterium
AAATACCAAGTTTTTGGAGATTACCAGGTACGGAATTTACCTGAGTCGACATGTACAAAGCCACTTCTGGCATAATAACCAACGCCACCGGCTTTAAGTTTTGTAGCAATTTGATGCAAGCGGCCCAAAGGTACGTCATCAAGTGCTAAATCAACTGCCTGCCCTGACATATGAAGCGACTGCTTGGCAACTTTGCCGCTTTCCTTACTTAACATCTTATTTGTTTTAGGTGACCTGTAACCTGAGAGAATTTTAAATGGCTTTCTTGAGCCAGACATTTTATGAATGGCAGCAGCAATATCAATCACACGTGGATCCATAGGAAATACTTCATTCGTGCGGTGGTCACGAAGCGTGTAGTTAATATGTTCAAATGACTCAGGTAGGTACTGGTTACCTACACGGTAGAGGCCTTCATAGCTTTCATGTGTGTGTAAATTAAAGACAGAAAGATTGTAACGTCCACCTTCTACACTTGCAAAAACAGGTTTAATACCCACTGTTGAAATTAATGTGGCGGCAGAAAGTGTCAGTGTGCCTTTTAATAGTGTGCGACGGTCGAACGTTTTATCTTCGAGAAGAGTTTCAAGATTCATTGGTATACCCGTAAACTTTTTTTAAATTAGAATTTCTTGTGAATAAGAAAATTGGAAACAGAACCTTTTCAGTATGACTTACTAAGGCTTAACAAATCGTAAAAATGAAATACAGTCTTGATTAAATTTTGCCGTAGATTGCCCACAGCCAACTTTTACTTTACGGAATCTTACGCTGTTGTACAAGAACTTTATTATTTTAAACGGCTTGAGGAATAAAAATCTCATGCTTGGCTTTTAATCTTTGAACCAATGCACGGTCCCATTCATAGAGATCGGGGCTAAAAACAAGCCTTCCTGTATCGTCCATCCATGCGCTTTGATAAATAAGATAAACAGGAATTTTGGTGGTAGCAGGAATATCGCGCATTTTTCCTTTTGCCAACACGTCTTGTAAAACATCATTACTCCAGCTTGCATTATCAGCGAGCACGAAATTGGCAACACGCTCTGGTTGTGACATCCGCACACATCCTGAACTTAGCGCACGTGCTGAATGTCCAAAATACTGGTCTGTATTCGTATCATGTAAGAAAATATCGTATTTGTTGTACATCAACAGACGTATACGTCCTAAAGGGTTATTAGTCCCAGATGATTGAACTATTCTGATTTGTTTAATTTCATTCTCAGTCAAGCTTTGCCAGTCAATTTCTTCAGCAGGAATAACTTGCTCATTCTCTCCCCATCCCTTAATGAAGGTCACATTTTTATCGTCCAGATAATGTGGGTTTTCTTTTAGTTTTGGGATGTAATCTTCAGACTTTATGGTTTTAGGAACAGTCCATGTAGGGTTAAAACGTACGCCTGTCACACGCGCCTGAAATGACATGGTTTCACGACCACGGCGACCAACAACCACAGGCATTTCCAAGGCAATTTGATTGTTCTCAACTGCCCACAGTGTTTGTGCGGGAATATTTACAATGAGATATTTGTTAGGTTTTCTGGGGTCCAACCAGCGGATACGCTCAAGATTGGCAATAATTTGATCTATCTTGTCCTGCCTTGTTTTGTTCATTGCATCCAATGTTTGCTGTCCTATCAAACCGTCAGGACGTAAACCATTTGCCTGTTGGAACTGCATCAACGCCTTAACAAGATTATCATCGTAAACATCGTTATATGGTTCCGCCTCCATACCCAAACGATAGCGAATATTATGAACTACACCATGCCTATCACCAGACCTCAATGTCCCTTGCACACGGATAGGCAAAACGTGTTCAAATGGATCAGATTTATCTAAATCTTCAATTTGACGAACGAGTTCTTTACGCAAGGAACTATAAAGTTTGCTTTGGGGCGGGAGCGCTTCTAATGCTTCCCGTCTATTGCTTTCACCTGTAACGTAATCGAGAATAGCATACGCCGAGACTGGTTTGCGCCATGCAGCAGATGTTTGTCCAATCTCATCAGGGGTGACACGCATGCCCGTTAAGTCACGGCCATAACGAACAACTGCCGCAGACATCATGACATCCAGCGCTGCTTTATCAATATCGTGAGGGCTACTCACCAAATCTAGTAAAATATCACTTAAGTAATTCTGGGGATTAAGGCCGTGCGTCCAAGAATTTTCAAATACCTCAATAACACCCTTGATATCACCGTTATTTGTCCAGAGAGGCTCAAAGTTTCTTTCCTGATAAAACGTATAGAAACTTTTGGTGTCCTCAATCGGCAGAACACTGATATGGGTTTTTTGTGCAAGGGCGCGAATATCAGCCTGCACGGGTGATAAGTTTTCCTGCGCATAGGATATTGCTGATGTGAATACCACAAGGGCAACACAAAAGGCAGTTCTGATAAGCGATAATAAATTCATGATTGTCTCAAGACTATAACGCCCATGATATAGGACTAAACCTTAATAAAGCATTAGGTCTTACCTGTTGGCTTTTGTCTTTCCTTCTCACGCTTATAGAGAATTTGATCAAGTTTGTCTCTGAAATAGACAGCGTTTGAGACAAAAGGAATAATAATCCTCCGTGTGCCATTTCCTGTTAGGACAATATTCCCGTACCCCAAAAATTGCCCCATCAATGTTGTGTGAACCTCAGCACTTTCCAGTGAGTCAAAACGTATTTGGAGCGTTTCCAAATTCATAATTCCGTAACGCACAAGAACACGGTAATCCGTAAGCGCGAGAAGCAAAAATCGTTTTGTGAGGCTAGCTACAAGGAACATGACCAAAGCAACCGCAAAAAGAAAGGCGCCTAGTTGCCAAGCAAACAGACCAATACAAAGAGCGATGAGAGCAATAGCAAACGATTTCCAGAAAATACCTGCGGAGATATCACCAGCGGCAAGCATTTTTTCCCCCTCTCTTAATGAGATACCCGCATAGCGAGAAGGCTCCGGCGTCATGATGTCCGTGCCTTTTCGATTGCCTTCTTAAAGATAACCGGGCGTGCGATAGGTGGTAATATAATTTCACCAACACCCATTCCACGAACCATTACGCGGCCATAATCAAGCATACGACCTAGAATACCCTGCAAAAGATTAACACTCTCAATACGGTCAATATTAATTTCAATGACTGCGCGCGCAACAAGTCCACGTTTATAAATTAGGCGCGAAGTTGTAATCGCGATTTCAGTCGTTGCTTTATAGACCATCATTTGTGCGAAACGAAAGATACCAAAAAGGAAGGTTAAGAAAGCTAATAACTTAATACCTGGATGAAGTGCGCGGAATTTATCAAGTGTTCCCGCATCAGGAGCAACTGCATAACTACTCAATGGCAAGCCTACTTTATCTTGTATAAACAAGCTTCCCCAAATCACGATAACCGCAAAAACCACACCCCAAAAAAGACTAAGAAATGCCTTCACATCATACATCCAGTGAAAGTGACCGATATGGATGATTTCTTCATCAGGCGCAAGTGACTGTTGAACGTAGAGCATATTTCTTAAGATTCTCCGAGTGAAATACCAAGTGCTTTTGCAGTATGAACCAAACTACTATCGAGGTCTACCACCTGATAGGCGGCAATTGCATCTTCAATAGCAACATCTACTACTGTTCTATTTTTCCATGCAACCATTCGTCCGAATTTTCCCTCCGCAATCAACTCGACTGCCTTCACACCAAAAGCTGATGCAAGCAATCTGTCATTGTAGGTTGGCTGACTACCGCGCTGCACATGACCAAGAACGGTGACACGTGTCTCGGCTCCAGTCAGTTCAGAAATTCGTGCGCCGACATAGTTACCAATACCACCATAACGTTTTTCGCCGCCTGCGTAGGTCACTTCAAACTTTTCGCCATTTTCTGTTTTTACAGCTTCCGATACAACCACAAGGGCAAAATTGCGCCCTCCCTCCATCACGGCCTTTATTTTCTTGGCAACTTTTTCCATTGAATATTTAATCTCAGGAATAAGGATAACGTCTGCACCTCCTGCAATTCCTGCTGTGAGAGCAATATGCCCTGCATCGCGCCCCATCACTTCCAAGACCATTACTCTGTCATGAGATGCCGCTGTGGGTTGTAATCGATCAAGGGCTTCTGTTGCGACAGACACAGCCGTGTCAAATCCAACTGAAGTTTCTGTCTCGCCAATATCATTATCAATGGTTTTTGGAATACCCACCATGTTAATACCGCCCTGCTCCGCAAGCTTTTTCAAAATAGCAAAGCTGCCGTCTCCACCAATGGCGATAACTGAATCCAGTTTTAATTTCTTAAAGCCTTCGATAATTTCACCAGAACGGTCTTTAGTTGAACCATCCTTCATCGGAAAAGCAAAGGGATTACCTTTGTTTGTTGTACCAAGGAGTGTTCCCCCCATGCGCATAACAACACCATCAAAGTCGTTTGCTTTCAGCAGTTTGTACTCAGGAGGATCTTGCAAAAGCCCATGTGTACCATCAAGAATACCAATGACCTCCCAGCCTCGAAGACTTGCGCTGTGTACAACCGCGCGGATGACTGCATTAAGTCCTGCACAATCCCCACCACTAGTTAAAATACCAATTCTTTTCGTCATCTTCATAAAACCCTTAAAAAACCTTTAGAAATTTGGTAAACTATTTGAACCAAAAGGAAAAGACTTAAAAGAAAATTGCATTAGAGGGTATATGGAAGACGAAGACGCTCTGCGAGAAAGACTCGCTGAACTCAAAGCTGAACATAAGGATTTAGATTTAGCCATCGATAGGCTGGTTCATATGTCTGTTGTGGATGCCTTGCAACTACAACGCCTTAAGAAGCGCAAACTCCAGCTTAAAGATAC
>JBBKVR010000015.1:0-24566 GCA_037968575.1 Bdellovibrionales bacterium
CAGAACTTAGAGGCAGGTAGCTGGTTCTCAGGAGGTTTTGCAGGAATATCTATTCCTACTCTAGAAGAAGCCTTAGAAGTCCTCATAGAGCATGATTTGGGCGTTAACGTCGAAATTAAACCTTCACCTGGACGCGAGGAAGACACCACTAAGATAGCTTTAGACATGCTCTCTCAGGTTTGGACAGATCATGACAAAATTCTAATCTCTAGTTTTCACACCAGTTGTTTAGAAATCGCACGAGATTTAGCCGATGATTGGGCGCGTGGATTACTCCTCAGAGAGGAAATCCCCGAAGAATGGGTTGATTTGGCTGATTACCTGAATGTCAGCACCATTAATGTTAAAGGAGAAACCCTTTCAAAGTCAGATTGTGATTGGTTATTGGAAGCGGAACTTCCCCTCCTCGCTTACACAGTCAATGACCCTGAACGTGCGCGTGAATTACAGCGCTGGGGAATAGATGGATTTTTTAGTGATTGCCCTGATGTAATTCTTGACAATTTGCTTGTTGCACATTAGACATATTTCATGATTAATGTTATGGAAAGACCTATTGTTGCAATCTCAGTCGATGAAGATATTCCAAGCGGCAATGGCGAATATTACGAAACGCAAAAATTACTCCCTAAAATGATAGATCATTATGGGGGTACGCCACGAATGTACCCTTATTTTAAAAGCTCTGCTGATGATATCATTGAAACAGCCGATGCTCTTATAATCCAAGGCGGAATGACTGGCTTTCCTAATGAATGGCACACACGTGACGAAACTGCTGCTGAACGCTACTCTGAAAGATTTGACCACCTTAAATATTTACTTCCAAGATTTATAGAAACCAAAAAGCCTGTATTAGGCTTATGTTTTGGCATGCAATTTATGGGGTGTTTATATGATTGTAAGCTTTCGGCAAGCTTAAGAGCCGATTTCCCCAATGCCATCCATCATGTTGGTGAGATTGTTAATGGTAGATCTATCAGTGCTGATCATGACATTCGCATAACAGAGGATACTGTTCTTCGCGAAATTATTGGTCGAGACACAATTCATGTAAATTCGATTCACAATACCTGTTTAAGCAAAGATCATATATCAGGTACATTTACTGTCGCTGCTCAAGCTGAAGATGGAATAGTAGAAGCCATTGAAATGAAAGACCATCCGTTTGCCATTGGTATTCAGTGGCATCAGGAAAAACTTTTCAAAGACCTGAGCCACCCCGCTCACGCCCTTCTTGAAGGCTTCATCCAAAAGGCAGCAGAGCAAAAATTAGGATAGTTATGACTTCAGATATCCAATTAGAAGATTGTGAGATTGTCGACGTAAGTTCTTTTTCTGCAGGGACAAGAGCTCTTAAGACTGACTTATCTATTAAAGATTTTGAGTCTATTCCTGCCCCTCGCCCAGTAGATAAGGTGAACGTCCCAAAAATTGTATTTGAAAATGCTGCTCATGACCCAAATAAAACAGTCGCTTACAAATTTTTACCTGTAAAAAGGCCACAAACTAACATTATTTTACCCCCAGCAATGAGACCTTTAGCTGAAATTGTTGAAAAAGCGACCTATGCACATTACGTGGTAAATGGTTTTAGCAATGATGATTACGCTTTCCTACATATCATTCAGGGAGTGATAAACCAAGGTGAAGAGTTAAATCCTTATGTTGGTTTACACGCAGACATTACACTGAAAGACTCTCGAGGTTATTTTTTTGAAGAAGATATTTTTTGTGCCTCATCATGTCTCGACACTCAGTTTTTTGAATTACCAGATAAACAAATCAGTTCAAATGAAGTAGCTGAGCTAAAAAGGCATGCTTCCAGTGAATTTGGTGCTATGCCAGACGCTGGAGAAAACTACGAGCCTCCTTTTCAGGGCGCATTAAGTGCGCATTTTCTAGAACGTGTAAAAGAAAACCCAGAATGCGAAAGATTATTTGGCGCTAATACCCTTGTAAATATATCTTCTATATCTCCGCACAGAGGAAGAATGGCTAAAGAGGACGAAACTTTTAGAACTTTTATAGCTGTAAGGTTCATGCCTTACGCATATAAGGGAAATTACCCCACTAACTCCTATTTAGACACAGCCGACACTAAAGGCAGACAAGAAATTATGCGTACAGCATCCGCTGAATGTATTTAAAATTCTGTTTCTATTTCAATGTACTAAACCCTAACTTTGTATAGTTATGGCAAATATATTATTTTATATTAATGATTATCACAAATCTTAGAGATGCCTTACTTGAGCCTCGCCCCTTAAATAATTTAGGTCGCATTCCTAATCCTGAGGAGTTTTCAAGACCTGTATCTGAAAATGCATATATGCGAGACATTATTATTGGTAATCCAGTAAACCCTGAACTCTCTTCTGTTCCCCAGCAGTTTCACCAAGTTGTTGAAATGGCTTGCGCAGCACACCTAGCTAAACTTAAAGGGAATATTGTAACGCATGGAGAAATTCTTATAAGTCAGGCGCAGTTAGGTCGAGGGGAGAACCTAAGGCTTACTCAACGCCACATTGATGCCACTGTGGAAAATTACCCAGAAACAACTTATTTGCCCACTGACACCTATATTGTTTCGGATGCCTTGCCTACACAGTTTTATACAAAGCCACTTCTGTTACCCGAGGAACTGCCTATTCCTCACACAACCGATCCCGAAGGTGTAATTCAGCATTACGGTGCCGTTCTCAGGCATCAGTTTGATATGGCTATTGATGAAAGACATTTCGTAACACCTGATCCTTATGATCTAATAAATTACGGCGCCCTCATGGTTCATCAGGCTCAAATAGCAGTTGAGCCCACCTTCAGAACAATGTGCTTATTAAATTTCCGTTAGTTTACAAGCTCATCCCAATTTTCAGAATCACACATACCAACAACGTTGAAACCACAATCCACATAGTGAATTTCGCCTGTGACGGCCGCAGACATATCAGAAAGCAGATAAAGACCAGATTGTCCAAGCTCATCAAGTCCCACAGGGCGCTTAAGTGGCGCTGTCAATGTATTGTATTTGAATGTTTTGCGCGCACTGCCGATTGCTGAGCCTGCCAATGTCCGCATAGGACCTGCAGAGAGGGCATTCACACGAATGTTATCTTCACCCAAATCTGCTGCCAAATAGCGCACAGAGGCCTCCAATGCCGCTTTAGCAACGCCCATAACGTTATAGTTAGGCATAACCTTTTGCGCGCCGTAATAACTAAGCGTTACAGCTGAGCCTCCATTTTTCATCAGAGGCACAGCACGACGCATGATAGATGTAAATGAATAGCAGGAGATATGCATGGAATTGAGGAAGTTTTCGAGACTTGTATCAACATAGCGTCCCGTTAATTCATCCTTGTTTGAATAGGCTAAAGAATGAACGACAAAATCTAACTCTCCCCACTCTGATTTTAGTTCAGAAAATACTTTATCAACATCTTCTTCCTTACTGACATCACAGGGTAAAACAAGACTCGACCCTAAGCCTTCTACCAATGGCTCAACACGCTTTTTAAAAGCGTCCCCTTGATAAGTAAATGCCATTTCTGCGCCCTGATCATGGAGTGCCTTTGCAATTCCCCAAGCGATGGAGTGGTCATTTGCCACCCCCATGATAAGTCCTTTTTTACCCTTCATCATGCCCATAATCTATTCTCCATCTTCGTATCTGGAGAAAGCCAAGGTACAGTTTGTACCGCCGAAACCAAAGCTGTTAGAAACAACAGTCTCATGTTTAATATTATCAATACGCTCAAGAGCTACGGGAATCTCGCCTATTCCCTCATCTGGTGTTTCAATATTGATGCTTTTACAAACAAAATCATTCTCCATCATTAGAAGAGAATAAATAGCTTCCTGAACACCAGTAGCCCCCAAAGAATGCCCGGTCATAGATTTTGTGGAACTGATGTATGGATAACCTTGTTCAAGATTACCAAAGACTTCGCGAATAGCATTAAGCTCGGTGATATCACCAACGGGAGTACTGGTTCCGTGTGTGTTGATATATGTCACAGGTGACTTCGTTGTTGATATAGCTTGTCTCATACAACGTACTGCGCCTTCTCCACTTGGTGCCACCATATCTGCTCCATCAGATGTTGCCCCATAACCTGTGATTTCGCCATAAATCTTTGCGCCGCGGGCTTTTGCGTGTTCCAGTTCTTCTAGGACCACAACACCGCCGCCACCAGCAATGACGAAGCCATCACGGTTAGCATCATAAGCACGAGAAGCTTTTTCAGGAGTATCATTATATTTGGATGACATGGCACCCATCGCATCGAATAGTGCAGAAAGTGTCCAATCCAGTTCTTCACCGCCACCGGCAAAGATAATATCTTGTTTACCCCAAGCAATCATCTCTGCAGCATTACCAATACAGTGTGCTGAGGTTGAGCATGCTGACGTT
The DNA here is from genome assembly GCA_037968575.1 of Bdellovibrionales bacterium. GTDB lineage: Bacteria > Pseudomonadota > Alphaproteobacteria > Micavibrionales > Micavibrionaceae > UBA2137. Next base: position 4,418 of record JBBKVR010000015.1, read on the forward strand.
ATTGAATAGTTGATACCTTTAATTTTGAAGTGAGTGGCAATATTAGCCGAATTTGTTGAAGACATCGCCTTTGGCACAGCATAGGGGCCAATACGCTTAACAGCACTTTCCTCAGCCGTCTTAGCAGCGGCAACAACAGTGCGAGTTGATGGGCCACCAGAACCCATAACAATCCCTGTCATCTCATTTACAACATCGCTTTCTTCTAACCCAGAATCAGTAATGGCATCTTCCATAGCAATATGGTTATAAGCTGCGCTATCGCCCATAAAGCGGCGCATTTTACGGTCAATACGCTCTTCAATATCAATGTCAGGTTGTCCGTGAACATGAGAGCGAAAACCCATTTCCGCGTATTTTGGCGCAAATGTAATCCCTGATTTTCCTTGCTTAAGTGAGGCTAGAACATCAGCTTGAGTATTTCCGATACAAGAGACAATACCAAGTCCTGTAACAACCACACGTCTGTTTCCATTGGAAATCGTCATAAGAATTATTTTCCTTTGTTAAAAGAGAGTTTTGACCTAAAGCGAGTCAGTATTATCAAATAATCCGACTTTTAAATCTTTTGCTTCATAAATCGTTTTACCATCAGCAATAACGCGTCCATCACCAACACCAAGAACAAGCTTACGGTTGATTACACGTTTAATATCAACAACATATTTCACAAGTTTAGTTGTTGGTAGAATTTGACCAATCATTTTCATCTCACCAAGACCAAGCGCGCGACCAGAACCTTTTGCTCCTGTCCAGCCAAGATAGAATCCCAGTAGTTGCCAAATAGCATCCAACCCAAGGCATCCAGGCATAACGGGATCACCTTTAAAGTGACAATCAAAGAACCAAAGATCTGGCGTAATATCAAATTCAGCTTCGATAACGCCCTTATCATATGTTCCGCCTGTATCTGTTACCAGGGTAATACGATCAAACATGAGCATAGGCGGTAAAGGTAGTTGCGCGTTACCGGGCCCAAATAATTTAGCCTCACCACACTGAATGAGTTCATCTTTTGTATAAGAAGATTGAGGTGTAAAAGACATATCCGCTTTGCTGTTTTGAGTGAGTGTCATGGCTCACTGTTATAAGACCTCTTGAAGAGAAAAAAAACCCCTTTTTACAAAATTAGAGTTCGGTCTTATCTTCCTGAAAGTAATCATTGGATAATATTGGCTGTAAAGCTTCCAATCCACGGTAACTTTCAACCAGTGCCGCCATTGCCAATGGCTTGGCTATCGCATGCGGCATATCAGGTGTATCGCCACTTGCAACAACAGCGAGCATACGTCCAGCAGCCTTTGCACAGGCAACAGCTTTTTCACTTTCTTTCAACAATGACAAAACATCAAAGAAATGTGCACAAAGTGGCTCAATAGATTCAACAAGCTCTATTGGCGGATCAGCAGGAGAATCATTTGCAGCTAGCCCCAAGCGCCAATCACTACCAGCAGGAACGCCCATACGAGCGGCTTCTTGCGTCATAACATTGACGATTGATTCGCTTTCAAACAGATTTGAAGAGCGGTTCTCGGCGATTTTATCTTTGGCATCACAGTAACCCGCATAAGCGCTTAAGCCGCACACAGCATCGGCCAAAGACCATTGCCCCGTACCAATGCGTTTTTCAATAACTAAGTCGCATAATTCCTGTGCTGCAATTTCGAATGCCATACAACGCGTGGACGTCTCGATGAAAAGTCTCAGCGATTCTTCACGGGGGACATCTTCGCCTTCCCAAGCGCAGATATAACTTTGAAGCAGCCAGACAACAAACTCGAAATAAGAAAATTCACACTCTTTCCATTCTTCTAAAACAAAGCGCGCGAGTGTTCGCCCCTGCTCTGATCTGGCATCTACTCTTTGCGGATTTGAAACTGCCCATTGAGGTAACTCACCTGCAATAGGATCAGAGCGTAATGTCTTTGAAAGTTTTTTAAAGCCCTCACTCATTGAGCGGTCAGGTTTCTCAAACAAGAAACAGGATTCGACGTAAAAACCAGATAAAACCTCTATGAAATCAGCAATTTTCTGCGGGCCATCTCTGTCCTCGTGTTCAAACAAACGGCTAATATGTGCATGCACGAATGATGCAAGGTCTGTCTTGTCCTGAGTAATCTGCATAAAGCCACGCTCCCGAAAACGTGTGGGTGATTCTGTGGATAGAATGTGAACAGTTAGATAGAAACGGCAGAATTGCCTGATTTGTTAAGCTTAGGCAGATTTCAGAATTTACTCAATACCCCAAAGGACATTTTTTTCAACGTAGCCTTTATAACCTGATATTGAGACTTTGCAGTAATCACCTTCGCACTCTGAAATATTGAGAATATTTCCAGGTTCTACACGAAGAGTTGCCGTGGAGTTAGATTCGGGTTTCTTCCTTATCAAAACATATGGGGCATCCGAAGAAATAAGAGCCGTTTTCTTTGATGTCAGTAATGCTGCATGTACCCAACCAGTATCACCAGAGATGTCCTCAATTTTACGCCATTGATCAAATTTGCGATTCACTTTAACAGGCAAGCTCTTAGCACGGTAAATCCATTTGATGGGGTGATCTTGTGAAGGACCATAACGCACATAAACCTCACTTTTACGCAGCGAAGCATACTCAACTTTAGAATCATCTGCGCGCGCCGTTTGACCAGTAAAAACCAGTGAAAATAAAAGTAAAATGAAAGGTATGGTGCGCATTTTTAGTGACATATTGATTTAAAGTCCTTAATTTCCCTGATTTTTAGGGCAATATCAAGGACAGTTATGGATAAAGCCAAACATAACACAGAGCAAACAAAGATTTCAGTTGCACCAATGATGGACTGGACGGATCGTCATTGCCGTTATTTTCATCGTCTTCTTGCACCCACTGTTTTGCTCTACACAGAAATGGTCACAACAGGCGCACTCATCCACGGTGACAAAGATTTACATCTCGATTTTGATTCTGCTGAACAGCCTTTAGCCCTACAGCTTGGCGGAAGTGAGCCACAAGACTTGGCAACTTGTACAAAACTTGGTGAAGATTGGGGCTATCAGGAAATTAACCTTAACTGTGGTTGCCCCTCCGACCGCGTTCAAAAAGGTCGTTTTGGTGCGTGTTTAATGAAAGAACCTGAGTATGTTGAGGCCTGTGTCAAATCTATGATTGAAGCAACGTCCCTGCCCGTCACTGTTAAATGTAGAATCGGCGTTGATGAATGCGAAGATAAACAATTTTTATATGATTTTGTCAGCAAAGTTGCAGAATCAGGTTGTAAAACCTTCATTATCCATGCCCGCAAAGCATGGTTAAAAGGTTTAAGTCCAAAAGAAAACAGAACCAAACCACCTTTAAACTATGATTTAGTTCTTCAGCTAAAGCAGGATTTTCCTGAATTAGAGATTATTTTGAATGGTGAAATTAACTCTTTGAAAAAAATCAAACAATATGCAAATAACATTGACGGATTCATGATTGGACGTGAAGCCTACCAAAATCCATGGTTTTTAGCTGAAATTGAGAATCATCTCTTTGGGACACCCTTTCCTGATATGGATAAAATCATTGCTCAAATGAGCACTTATCTTCAGGAACAATGCTCAAAAGACGATAAAACCCGCCCTCGTCACATCACGCGGCATATGACAGGACTTTTCAAAGGTTTATACGGCGGAAAAATATGGCGCCAGAGCCTGGCAACCCTACCCGAGAGCAATGATATGCTTACCCAAGCCTATGACATCTATAGGCAAATTCACGAAAATAAACTAAAAGAGTCTCAGGATGTGGCGTGAATCGGGCAATCGCGTTTGATTTCCATGTCATTTAGTTGCTATAGTTGTCATTGCACCGCAATGCGATATTCATGAATTAACTTAAGGCTTTCCATTAAATGCAGTGGCACAGGCTTGATAACGAGAAAACACAAACACTTCTTGATGCCATTAAGAAGATGGGTGGATCGACTCTGTTTAACTTGCAGAGTAGTGAGGCCAAGTGTATGCGGCTACCTTTCACTGAAAATGTCTTATTTTTTCGCATTAGTAACAATATGACCATGCCGTCTTTTACAATGGATTTTTTAGGTGACGGATCTCAATTTTACTATCTGGATGGAACATTCACGCCTTTTGAAAAGGCGTTTTCTTTATCTACACTAGATATAGACGTTTATAATCTCGGGGCATATCTGCAATTTTACTTCGCGAACGTTACTCAAGAAGACGGTGAAATATATCCAGTTTTTGAAAAATCACCGATTCCTGATTTAGATGACCAGAATGTTCACGCCACCCAACAAAAAGTCCCTGATAACGCTTATGTATTTGATATTACAGCAGAAAGTGAAACCGATTTTGAGGCGGACTGCACTTTGTTCTATGATGGCGGGTTAATGACAGGGTCGCTATCGATCAACGGCTCTGGTAAAGTTGAAATTACAGGATTGAAACCTCTTTTTGTTGGAACAAGTTCAGCGTTTTCAGAAACATCAAAGGACCAATTAACATGACTGGCGATGAATCGCACACAGGACACTTAAGTGGGAGCTTCGATGTTAGTGGAGCAGGAGCTCTGTCTTTTGGGGAGTTAGCTCATCCTGATGAGAAGGCCGTTCTCGAAAAATCTGAAGAAATATTAAAGAAAATCCCCAAAGGTCAAGCTCTACTCAAGGCTAAAAAGCGTTATGGAATACCAGTAACCGTGGTTTCGGGTAAAGAAACCACCTATACTACGCCAGAAGATAGTGCGGTTTTACTTATGCTAAGCCCTTTCTATGAAAAAGAGTTTGAACTCGTCGTTTTGGCGTACGGAGTTGCATTGAGAGACGCGGAACAATCTTTTGCTGGCTTTAAGCGACCTCCCGTTGATTCTGACCCAGCCGAATATGCTTCAATGACCTTCTCAAAAAGTCTTGACATAATTATGCATTTGTGTATAATTGCAGATGAGCTCAAGGAAGAGTTGGGATTTACAAAACCACTTGACTTGGTTCATGAATTAGGGCATGGTTATATATACAAGGCTTATAAGGAAAACACTGACGAAAATGAACTTATAGATTTATTTATCGAAGGTGAAAATAAAGCATTTGAAGAGGGTAATAAAGGAGAGTAAAAATGGCGTTATCACAGTTAAAAGCAGGTAATACACCTAAAGCTAATAGAAGGCAGGCTTCACAATTTAAGCCACAAGTTCCTACAACTGCTATACACTTGAACAGAACAGCTGGCTAATCTTTAATCAGCTTAATTTCTTCATCAGCCCGCCTTTTGGTGGGCTTTTGTGTATCTGGGGTAAATTTACTTAATTGTCATTGCGAGCAAAAGCGAAGCAATCCAGATAAATACTTGGATTACCGCGTCATTAACGTTCTTCGTAATGACTAGAGGCTAGAATCCAACAGATTCGCCACATCCGCATTTGGATGTTTCATTGGGGTTTTGTATGAGAATACGCTTATTGCCCAAAGAATCAGTTGTATAGTCAATTTCTGTTCCAAAGAAACGCATCGCATCCATTTTAGGGACATAGAGCTTAAAACGCCCGTCAACGTCCACTACATCATCCTTTTCGTCTATATCGGCGCTTTTGAGCGGGTGCATATCATATTCATTACCACTACACCCCTTGCCCGTCAGAATAGACAGGCGAATCCCCACGGCGTCCTCGGAAACTTGGCGTTCAAGGTAATCCTTGGCCGAATCGGTTAATTTGAGTTCTTTAGTCGTTAATCCAAACATGATTCCATTCTCTCACGTAAACATATTGAGCTGCAATTTTGCTGTTTCTGCCATCATCGAGGGGTCCCAGGTAGGATCCCAAACAATATCAACATCCACATGGCGCACCCCTTCCAATGGGAACAACGCAGATTGCACCATCATTGGCATTTCCTGTGCAACTGGACAGGCTGGTGATGTCAGGGTCATTTCAACATATAAATCTGTTTGCCCTTTATCGTCACCCTCTTTGACTTCTGTTCCTGAAATTTTATAAATCAAACCCAGTTCATAAATATTGACTGGGATTTCTGGATCATAAACTTCACGCAATGCAGCGAGTGCTCGGTTTGCCAAATCACCTTCAATCAGAATTTCAGCATTGGGTGGAACCGCCAATTCATCATAATTGTCGTCTCCAACTGCATTTTTAACCATTTCAACGTTAGCTACTTGTTTCATTTCAACATCTTATTACATTTATTTAAAGCATCACATAAAGCATCAATATCTTGAAGTTCTGTATAAAGACCAAAGGATGCCCTTACCGTTCCATCAATACCCAGTTTAGACATCAAAGGCATGCAACAGTGATGACCAGTGCGAACATAGACATCCATTTGATCGAGAAGCATGCCAACATCATTATCTGCGCATCCATCAAGTTTGAAAGAAAATATTCCCGTACGCTCACCCTCTCCATAAAGTTTTAGCCCTTCAATATTTTGCAACTTCTGCGTGCAGTAGTCAGTTAGCGACTTTTCATGGGTAATGATATTTTCCATACCAATCGATTCAATGTAATCAATTGCAGCACCCAAACCAATCACTTCAGCAATAGCAGGCGTTCCTGCTTCGAACTTTGCGGGCGCTTCCTTGTATGTTGTGCCTGAAAAAGAAACCGACTCAATCATATCTCCACCGCCTTGATAGGGAGACATACGCTCAAGCAGTTCTTTGCGAGCCCACAGCACCCCCACACCCGTTGGTCCATATAGTTTATGGCCTGTGAAGGTAAAAAAGTCGCAATTTAGCGCGCGTATGTGGATAATTCTGTGGATAACTGATTGGGAACCATCCACTAAAACCTTAATATCAGAATTATATTTCTTAGCTATTTCAATAATTTGGGTAGTCGGATTAACCAAACCAAGCGCATTAGAAATATCCACAATCCCTACCAGCTTAACCCTTGGGGATAATAGACCTTCGTACGCATTTATGTCTAAAGAACCATCTTCTCGAATCGGGATGGTTTTGATCTTGAATCCCATTTTATCACGAAGTAATTGCCACGGCACTATGTTTGCGTGGTGTTCCATCTCGGTAAGGAGTATCTCATCACCTTGCTTAAGGTTATCCATCCCCCATGAGTGGGCAACCAAATTGATTGCTTCGGTTGTATTTCGTGTAAAGACAATCTGGTCAGGTTCGCCATGAATGAAGTTTGCAACCTTTGCACGTACATCTTCAAAGGCACGAGTGGTTTCTTGCGACCAGGAATACACACCGCGATGCACATTTGCGTACCCGTTTTCGTAAACAGCACGCATAACATCAATAACGACTTGCGGTTTTTGCGCGCTCGATGCCGTATCCAGATAAACAGGCAGTTTACCGTTTACGGGTTTATTCAACGCGGGAAAATCTGCTTTCCACGGATTAGTTTGGTAATCTTGTTGAATGGCTTGTTTCATGAGTCCATACCCTGCAAGCGTTCATCTAGCCATTTTTGTGCTTGTTCGCGGAAGTTATCACTCTCGAATTTCTCAAGCAATTCCTTCGCAAAAGCTTCTAGAAGAAGGCTTTTAGCGTCTTTTTCAGGAATACCACGACTGCGCAGATAGAATAACTGGTGTTTGTCCAACTGCCCTGTGGTAGCACCATGTGCGCATTCCACATCATCTGCATAGATTTCCAGTTCAGGCTTTGTGTCCATTTCAGCCAATCGTGAGAGAAGAATGGCTCTGGACATTTGGTTAGCGTTTGTTTTTTGGGCATCTTTTGCCACATAAACTTTGCCTTGAAACACACCCTTGGCCTTATCAGTTACAATAGTTTTAACCGTTTGCTGCGAAACACTCTCGCCATTTTCATGGTTAATTGTAACTGTCAGGTCAGATATTTCATTATCTTTCAGCAAGTTAAGAGCATTGATATCAATATTTACATGCGCCCCATGAACATTTGCCACTAACTCCTGTCTGTATAAGGACTTTTCACCTCTCCCCGATAGGCTATAATGGCCGTAATTGGCGCCTTCAGAGGCATTCAGATGTGTAAGAGCAGTCACAACACTAGAACTCCTTGGAGAGGCTCTATAGTGCTTAAATGAGGCGTTTTTACCCAAATTCACCAGTAAACAAGCGTTCAACCATGCATTCTCACCAGATATAAGGGTTTCATATAACTCTATCTGACAGTTTGCCTGAACATTCATTATGATTACAGGTGCATAGGCGGAATCGCTCGCCACTTCATTTATCAGTTCAATTGATCCATTTTCTTTACAATTTAGATGAATTAACTCTTCATTTAAAATATTAGAAAAATTAAATAATATATTGTTATTTAATGTATTTTTATAACTCTTAATGTAATTACTTAAGAGATTTTTTGCGTCTTTACTTCCGCTTTCAACTCTTTGAATTGATTGTGAATCTAGCCTTTCGATATCTGTATTTCCCGAAACACTCGCAAGAGACAGATTTTTAATACGTTGCTTTAAAGGCGTGTACTGCCACCCCTCTGCTTTTGCAGACGGCAAATCATTGAGATTAATTAAAACCTCGTCTTCATTTGCATGTTGGATGGCGTTTGCGTGCATGACTAGGCTGCCTCACCTAATAAATCTTCATACCCTTTAGCTTCCAGCTCTTTGGCAAGCTCGGCATCACCAGACTTCACTATACGACCTTTCGCCATAATATGAACATGATCGGGCTTGATGTAATCCAGTAAGCGTTGGTAATGGGTAATCACAAGGAATGAACGGTCTTTCTTGCGCAAGGCATTAACGCCCTTAGAGACTGTCTTCAGCGCATCGATATCCAGACCACTGTCTGTTTCATCCATAACAATGAATTCAGGCTCAAGCATTGCCATTTGCAGGACTTCATTACGTTTCTTCTCACCACCAGAAAAGCCAACATTGACGGCACGTTTAATCATGTCATCAGCAATGCCAAGTTCTTTTTGGGTAGATTTCATCTTTTTCAAGAAACCAAGAGAGTCCAATTCTTCTTCTCCGCGCGATTTGCGCACAGAATTAACTGCAGTTTTCAGGAAATTAGTCATCTGTACGCCTGGAATTTCGACAGGGTATTGAAACGCCAAAAATACGCCCTCGGCGGCGCGCTCTTCTGGGTTCATATCCAGAATATCTTTGCCATTCATGGTGACAGAGCCACTAGTGACTTTGTAACCTTCGCGACCAGACAACACATAAGACAAGGTAGATTTCCCCGCACCATTGGGACCCATGATGGCATGAACCTCGCCATCAGCAATCTCAAGTGAAAAGCCCTTTAATATTTCTTTGCCGTTTATCTCGGCGTGTAAATTTTCGATTTTAATCATTTTTTAGCCTCTTAATTATCCATGCTATTCCAAGCAATAGAACTGGTTCAAAAATTAAACCTATTATGTAAGCTGGAACAAAAATAAAGCTTCGCCAACTTAGAGAAATTGTGTCGTGGTATGGGATATCTAAAATACTAGCCATGCCTAAAAGCAATCTGGCTATAAAAATAATAAAAGCTGAAGCATATAAAATCTCAACAATATGGGACTCTATTTTATTCAAAATATTTTTCATCACCCCACACTCCCTTCTAGGCTAATACCTACAAGCTTCTGCGCCTCAACAGCAAACTCCATGGGGAGATGTTGCATCACTTCACGACAGAAACCGTTGACGATAAGGGCTAACGCCTCTTCCTCGTTAATTCCACGCTGACGACAGTAAAAAAGCTGATCTTCGCTGATTTTCGAGGTCGTTGCCTCATGCTCCAATTGGGCTGTCGGGTTTTTACACTCGATGTAGGGCACTGTATGTGCACCACATGTCTCACCAATCAAAAGGGAGTCACACTGGGTAAAATTACGGGCATCTTCGGCACCAGGCAAGATTTTGACCTGTCCACGATAGGTACTGTCGGAATGTCCGGCACTTATCCCCTTGGCAATTATGCGCGAGCGTGTGCCCTTGCCCATATGAATCATCTTTGTACCAGTATCGGCTTGCTGATAGTTATTGGTAATGGCAACAGAGTAAAACTCGCCTTGGGAATAATCACCCTTCAAAATGCATGATGGGTATTTCCATGTCACGGCCGAACCAGTTTCAACCTGTGTCCATGAAATTTTAGAGCGCGCACCTTCGCAAATTCCGCGTTTCGTTACGAAATTATAGATACCGCCTTTGCCATTTTCATCACCTGGATACCAGTTCTGAACAGTTGAATATTTAATCTCTGCATCTTCGTGCGCCACAAGCTCGACAACTGCCGCGTGTAATTGACGCTCATCACGCATAGGTGCAGTACAGCCCTCAAGGTAGGAAACATAGCTTCCCTTCTCGGCCACAATCAACGTACGCTCGAACTGACCAGTATTGAGCTCATTGATGCGGAAGTACGTAGAAAGCTCCATAGGGCAACGTAGCCCCTCGGGAATGTATACAAATGAGCCATCGGTAAAAACAGCCGCGTTCAAACAGGCATGTTTGTTGTCATGGTAGGGCACAACAGAGCCCATATATTTCTTCACAAGTTCGGGGTAGTCCTGAATAGCTTCGGAAATTGAACAGAAAATAACACCTGACTCTTTGAGTTTTGCCTTAAATGTTGTTGCAACGGACACAGAGTCAAAAACGAAATCAACGGCAACCCCAGCCAACATTTCCTGTTCGCGCAATGGAATACCAAGCTTTTCGTAAGTTTCCAGAAGTTTAGGATCAACTTCATCAAGTGATTTTGGCTTATCGCCTGTAACAGGTGCTGCATAATAATAGGCATCCTGATAATCCATTTCTGGATAATCCACCTTTGCCCATTTGGGTTCTGGCATCGTCAGCCAGTGTCTGTACGCCTTGAGGCGATAGTCCAACATCCATTCAGGCTCACCTTTTTTTGCCGAAATAAAGCGAACAGTATCCTCGCTCAAGCCTTTTGGGGCTTTATCGGATTCAATATCAGTAACGAAGCCCGCCTCGTATTTCTTAAGGGACTCAACGCTTTCAATTGTCTGGGCGCTAATGCGACTGCTCATGAGAAATCTTTCAGAGTTAAGGTTCCAAGGGCATCACGTACAGCACCGTTAATTTTTTGCCAACGACCGTTGAGTTTGCATGTAGACGCGATTTCACATTTATGTGTACTTTCATCGACACAAGACGTCAAAGCCACAGGACCATCAATTGCTTCTATAATACGCGCAGCAGAGATTTCATTAGCGTTGGCAGCGAGTTTATAACCGCCATTTACTCCACGTGTTGAGGTTACAATTCCACCGTGTGAAAGAAGCTTTAAAACCTTAGCGGCCGTTGGTTCAGGAATATGCGTCTGTTCAGCAATTTGCGCAGAAGACAAGCAAGCGTCGTGGTGGCTCATATGTGAGAGAACCACAATTCCGTAATCGGCCATTTTTGACAGTCTAATCATGTTATTTCTTGGCTTTTCCTAATCCGTACTAATTTCGTACGGTTTATATCGTCCAAAAGGCACCAAAAGCAAGGGAATTCTTAGATTTTTGTGGTGAATTTAATAAAACGCTAATGTTTTGGAGGTAAACTTAAATTATGAAAGCACAATTTAACATTGAGAGCGTTGCCACAGCTAAGTTACAGCTATCTGCTGGAATAACAGGAATTAAGGGTATTGAACCACTTAATTCACCCGAATTTTCCTAATTATATCAATACTCTATAGATGATATTAGCGTTAATTTTGAGTGTTTGGTAGGATTAGAGCATGAAACAAGCACTAACACCAAATTTTAGCATCTCTGCAGGAGGAGCAGCCCCTGCACGCAAAGCGCCTACAAGAGCGAAAGCCCAAGCTCGTAATGGAATGTCACTTGGATAAGAACTTAGCGCGTCGCTAAAAACTGAATATCTTTATATTTATCCTGAACATCATCGAGATGCCACGCATTCCGTGCCAAGAAAACTGGATCATCGTCATGATCATTGGCAACTGCCACTCTATTTGAATCAATAAATTCTTTGACTTTTTTGGGTTCGCCCTCAATCCACCGTGCAGTATGTAGGTTTACTTGTTCAAAATGTGCGGGAATATTGTATTCCGTGCGAATACGGTCAGCCAGAACATCAAATTGCAATGGCCCTATAACACCAACAATCCATTGAGAATCTAAAAGCGGCTTAAATGCCCTTGCTACACCCTCTTCTGCAAGTTGCGTCAGAGCCTCACCCAAATGTTTGGCTTTCATCGGATCATCAGGAATAACACGCTGCATATATTCAGGTGCAAATGAAGGAATTCCTTTGAATGTGAGCGACTCACCTTCGGTTAGAACATCTCCAATACGTAGATTTCCGTGGTTAGGAAGCCCTATAATATCGCCTGGGTAAGCTTCTTCAGCCATTTCACGATCTTGCGCCAAAAAGAGTTGAGGTGAATGCATGGTTAACATCTTACCGGAACGCGAATGTTTTAACTTCATGCCTCGCTTGAAAACTCCACTGCAAATCCTTGTAAATGCAATTCTGTCCCTATGCTTAGGATCCATATTGGCCTGAATTTTAAAAATAAAACCTGTAACCTTGTTTTCATTTGGCTCGACGACACGTTCTTCGGTTATTTGAGGTCGAGGTGACGGTGCAAAACGTGCCAGTCCATCCAGCAATTCACGTACACCAAAGTTATTCACGGCACTCCCGAAGAAAACTGGTGTCATATGCCCTTCATTATAGCTTTGTTTATCAAAATCAGGGCAAAGCTCGCGCACCATTTTGACTTCTTCACGCAAGGTTTTAACTTGATCAGCAGGCAGATGTTCTTCAATTTTAGGATCATCAATTCCATTGCAAGTTATACTATCACTAGGTTTGTCACCTTTTTTACGATCGAACAGAACAAGCTGGTCTTTAAATAGGTCATAACACCCCTTGAAATCTCGCCCCATGCCTATTGGCCAAGACGCTGGCGTGACATCAAGGGCAAGTTTCTTCTCAATCTCATCCATAAGAGTGAAAACATCTTGCCCATCTCTATCCATTTTATTGATGAACGTAATAATAGGGATGTCACGCAAGCGGCATACCTCAAAGAGTTTCAAGGTTTGTGTTTCAATACCTTTTGCGCAATCAATAACCATGACAGCACTATCGACTGCGGTCAGTGTTCTGTACGTATCTTCACTAAAGTCTTCGTGCCCTGGTGTATCGAGGAGATTGAATGTTACCTCATCATATTCAAAGGTCATCACAGATGAGGCCACAGAAATCCCGCGCTCTTGCTCCACTTTCATCCAATCAGATCGCGCGCGACGCCTATTACCCTTTGCTTTTACTTCACCAGCAAGCTGAATAGCACCACCAAAAAGCAATAGCTTCTCGGTCAGTGTTGTTTTACCCGCATCGGGGTGGGAAATAATCGCGAAGGTTTTGCGCTTTTCCAATATGTCGTCAATCTTACTCAATGATTCGACCTTCAAAGGGATTGGTTAGGGTTTTATCTTCAATTTCAATAACCCAAATATCGGGATCACGTTCTATTGAGCGGCGAATATAGGCATCAATGTCAGCTTCTTCAACATCTTCTTTGCCAAGAGCATGCATCCAACCCAAATTTCCGTCAGCATCGCGCACCTGTGTGAGAATGCGAAAACCATTACCTTGCCCATTTAATTTGAGAAGAATTGTTCCGCTATAAGGCGCGCCTTTATTGGTAATATAGAAAAATAATCCTTGCTGTTCACACTTCTTCAAATGCGCATCAATCCAAAGGGATGTTGGAATCCTATCATCAGATGAAGACATTTATTTTTTAGCTTTTTTGGAAGATTTTTTCTCTGTTTCTTCTTGGAAAGGAACAGCTTTGACTTTACTTAGCGGGATAACGCGGCGCTGTGGGAACATCACAGTAACAGTTGTTCCTAGTCCCTCACCAGATTCTAGCTTCAATACGCCACCGTGCAATTCAACCATGGCCTTTGCCAAAGGAAGCCCAAGCCCCGTCCCTTGTTGTTCTTTTGCGTGCTGAGATTCTGTGATTTGCCCGAAAGGCTCGAGTGCTTCTTGAATTTTATCAGCAGGCATACCAATACCTTCATCTTTAACGCGGATAGCCATATCACCATCTTCTTGGATGTACGCATCAATATAAATTTTTTCGCCCTTTTTCGAGAATTTAATCGCATTGGATACGAGGTTAATAAGGACTTGGCGGATAAGACGAGGATCCGACATAAGACCAGGTAAGTCTACTTGAATATTGGAAATCATTTCAATTTCTGCCGTAAAGGCACGAGATGTCAGCATTCGCGTGACAGAGATTATAAGATCTTTGATACCGTAGGGTTGCTCATCCAAATCAACCTTCCCTGCTTCAATTTTCGACATATCAAGAACTTCGTTAATAATATCAAGCAAATGACGCGCACTTAAATGCACATCACCCAAATACTCCATGTATTTGTCACTACCTAATTTTCCAAATGTTTCGTTCATCATAATTTCGGAAAAACCAATAATCGCGTTCAACGGTGTACGAAGTTCGTGACTCATGTTGGCAAGAAAACTTGATTTGGCATTATTAGCCGCATCAGCACGCTCTTTCGCCATACGGAGAGAGACTTCCATCTGTTTACGAAGCGTAATATCCATGATTGTTGCAACTTGGAAACGCCGACGCTGTGAAAGCTCTAGGGTTGCCGTTGTGAACAAAGCATTGGCTATGGCTCCGTCTTTTCTGAGCATTTTCATTTCACCAGAGGAACGCATACCACTTTCCATCATGCGATCGTGATTACGAATAGCAACTTCTTGTTCTTCCTCGGCAATCAGGAAAGAAAAATCTTCCCCAATAACATCATCACGCTTCCATCCGAATGAGCGAATAAAACTATCATTAACACGGACAATACGGCGGTGGTGATCAGTAACTACAATTGAAACTTCAGACACATCAAAAATAGATGTCAAAAGTGAAATGGCATCATCACGTTCACGCTGAAGGATGGAGTCATCCGCCGTATCTGGTTGCGCCATGACATCAATCAAGACAGCTTGCCCTGCAATATCCAGCAAAGGATTTATCCAAAAACCATAGACACGAATACCACCTGGAAAAGAAGGTAGAGCCTGAATAGTAACAGGAACTTTTTGTTTGATGCACACCTCAAAAGCTTGCTCAAAATGACGTGCATTCTCGCTGTCCATAAAATCAACAATTGGAGTACCAATAATCTGTTCCCGCTTGCGCGAGAAGTATTCAAGCCCACGTTGATTGCATTCTTTAATTGTGTAATGTCCATGTCCATCTGGCTCCACCAGAAAGCGTGGCACAGGCATAGCATCAAAGAGAATTTTATGATCAATATTGCTCAAAATATCTTACTTTCATTTATCCTTAAAGTGTTCCAAACAATCTATCGCCTGCATCACCAAGGCCTGGAACAATATAAGCTTTTTCGTTTAGGTGGCTATCGAGGGCTGCCATATGAATAGGCATTGTTTTATATTTAGAGCGCAATGTCTCTATTCCCTCAGGTGCAGCAATTAATCCTACAAACTTCACTCTACTCATATCAGCACCAGCTTTTTCTAAAAGAGATAAAGCATAAAGAGCTGAGCCACCTGTTGCTAACATGGGATCAATTACATAAATATCACGGTCTTTAATTGGCGGAAGTTTTACCAGATACTCAACAGGCTCTTTTGTTTCTTCATCCCTGTACACACCAATATGGCCTGTATCGGCCTCAGGTATCAAATTCTCTAACGTTTGGCTCATACCCAACGCTGCTCGTAATATAGGTACAATCACAGGAGCGGTTTTTAACACCTTGCCTTTCATCATCGCAACAGGTGTTGTAATTTCTTTTTCTTGTATATCTAAATCACTAGTAAAATCAGAAAACATCAATGTCAGAATGGATTCCAGACAGGTTTTAAATTCAACTTTATTACAATTTTTATCTCGTAAACGCGTCAAGCGATCCTGAATAAGGGGATGATTACTAATATGAAGATGTTTATCAGTTTGCATTTATTGACTTCCTATTTCCTTCAAATGTCTTTCTAAAGGAGAGAGCTCTTGTAATATTACAATATCACCGCTCACATTAGCTTGTAGTTCGACTAAATCTTTTTTGAGGTTGGTTAAAATAGAACTCAAAAGCTCTCCTGCGACAGGCTGAGATATGACGGCATTAAATTTTATACCGCTATCCCCAAAAAGTTTATTTTGAGTTCGCTTTAAGAAGCGGCTGGCCCCATTCTTATCTGTTTGTTTTAAAGATATAGCAATCTGATTTGCATCAAGTTGAAATACTCTATCAAAACCACGTAATTCGGCTGAAGCTAAGTCACATATTGCTTTCCTGCTTTCCTGCTTTTTATCGCAAGCACCGACTAAACAAATACAAAACTCTTTACCGTCCCGACTTAGTCTTTCCATTTCCTGCTGAAAATCAACTTTCAAACCTTCGTAGCCTTCACCATAAGAATTCATTTCAGATAAATTTTCGGTAGGTTGGAGTATATTGGTCAACGCTCCCATATAAACAGAAAAAAACTCTATAAATTCAGATTTTTCTTCTGTTTTTTGAGCCTGCACGCAAAGTTTTTCAAATGTATCTTCGAGACGCCTTAACTCTATAAAATTTGTACCATCTAAACGCTCATAATAATTATAGAACTGTTTAAAGCTTTCTTTAAATATGGAAGTCGTAATATTCGCTTCATCTGCTGTCCAAGATAAAACTACCTGTCCATGCCAATCGATAGAGACTCGTAACAATTCATACCCTGATATTTGTGGAGAAATTTGTTCGCTCACGCGCTCATCCCTGAACCAATTGATTTATAACGATAGAAGTATAGCAAAAAGCGTAAGCGCGTGAAGGTTTATTCTTTAAAAACTAGTCAACAAGCCACTCTTTTTGTAACTTATCAAGGGTATCGCTTTTAATTGCTTCTCTAATCGACACCATCAAGTGACTCATAACAGCAATATTATGCTGAGCGACAATCTGACCACCTAAATGTTCTCCAGCCTTAAAAAGATGATGTAAATAGGCTTTTGAGTATTGAGAGCAAGCAGGGATTTTGAGTTCTGGCCATAATGGATCAGGATCATCTTTATATTTTGCATTTCTGAGATTTAAACGCTCACCGGGAACACCCTTCATCAATGCCCAACCATGGCGTGCGATGCGTGTTGGTGAAACACAATCAAACGTATCAATTCCCAAACGTACGCATTCAAAAATATCTTTAAATGTTCCAATACCTAACAAGTGAACAGGTCTATCCTGAGCCAGATTTGGCATACACCACGATACAATTTCAAAGAACTGGTCAAAATTACCGCCAAATGTTCCACCCAAAGCTGTTCCAAAAAATGGTCGACTGGCTGTGTAGGCTGCACTTTCTTCACGCAGTTCCTGAAATACACCGCCTTGGACAACGCCATAGATAGCTTGCGTTCCATCATGTGAGCGTTCGAACGCTTTTAGTGAACGATCACCCCAACGGTGGCTCATGTGCATTGATTTTTCTGTGTAATCACGACTGACATGCATAGCCGTACACTCATCCAGTTGCACAACAAAATCAGGGCCAAGCTTACGTTGAATTTCTATAGCACTCTCAGGAGTAAGAAAGAGCTTACTTCCATCCTTATAAGAGCGGAAAGATGCTCCCTCTTCCGTGATTTTATTTAAAGCACGTGCTCGGTTGGATTTGTTATTACGTCCTTTAATCTCATCAGCATCTGTGCCGTCACCCATAGAATAAATCTGGAAACCACCGCTATCAGTTAAAATAGGACCATTCCAATTCATGAATTTATGTAGTCCACCCATCTTTTGGACAATATCAGCACCTGGCTGAATCATAAGATGGTAGGTGTTGGCCAAAACGATGTCAGCCCCCGCCTCTTTTACCTGTTGAGGTTGTAAGCTTTTAATGTTGGCCTTTGTTCCACAAAAAATAAAGTTAGGTGTCTGAATACTTCCATGGGGAGTTTTAAGAGTGCCCAAGCGCGCACGGCTTTTTGAATCTTTATGTGTTATATCGAAGGCAAAACCAGAATATTCAATTGATGAAGACGTGCTTAGAAGCGACGTATCCGGTGTATCCGTGTCGCGTTTTGGCTCGGTCATGTCAGGAAAATTCCTTTAAAGAGGAAAATTATTTGGCTGTTGCCAAGCTTTTCTTCTGTGTTTTAAGGAGTTTAGTGCGAAGCTTAACCATTTCAGGCTCAAGCTTGGATGCAGATGTATTTAAAAGAAATGCGTCCAATCCACCCTTGTGGTCGATTGTACGAAGGCCAGCAGCTGTGACTTTCAAAGTAACTTTTTGCTGTAAAGTTTCGCTAAAAAGAGCCGTGTTCTGAATGTTAGGAATAAAACGACGACGTGTTTTATTATGTGCATGAGAAACATTATTCCCAGACATTGGTTTTTTTCCTGTGATTACACAACGACGAGCCATGACTTAAATCCTCTTAAAATCTTCAATTCAAATTCGATTTGGAGTGTTACACGCCCAAAGCCCATTCTGTCAAGCAGTATATGGCTTTAAAACGCACAAATTATTCATAAATTGATACCAGTATTATTAATAACCCGCAAACAAATATCAACGTTGAGGTGAACAACATAAATTGTAAGGGCTTGAGAAGTTCAGGGTTAATCTTTGCAGATTGTCCCTTAGGTCCTGTCCATTCACGGGAGATAGACTTATCTTCCGTATCTTTCTTCCCTCCACCAAAAATAGTATTGAGAGCGTAAGCTACAACTTGCAGGCTCTTCCCGCCCGAGAGATATGGAGGCTTACCTGAAAACTTAAAAAGCCCGCTAAAAGCGCGCGCAATACTAGCATTCGGCACCAAAAAAGAAGAGATTAATAAAGAAAGAATAGCCACTGGTGCGGTAAATATACCGATGAATCTTTGTAAAGCACAGATAAGTGTTTGAAAGCCATTACCCTGCCCTTCTCGACCATAAAGCCACGTCCCAGCAGCAATTGCGGAGACGATAAAAAGCCCATAAAATCCAAACAAAAGGTACCCCATGACAGGTGCAATAAAGGCTCGTTCTAAATGAACAACACCAAATATAGACGCCTCTCGCGCAACGGCATGCTCATCGTAATAATTAAGATTTGTACGGCTTGAAACAGCGAGTGAGAAAAACGTAGTTTTATGCTCTTTTTGCGTAACCGTCTTGTGAACGCGCCCTATTAAATGCCAAACGCTTCCTGTTGCCGTACAAAAAATAAGTGAAATAATATCTAGTAAACGATAAAGGGGAAATGTTTGGGATAGCCAAACAGTTATACAACCTAATCCAGTTGCTAAAAGAAGAAGAAGAATAGTGACAAATGTTCCACGAAACGCGAGAGATGAATGACTCCGACCTTTGCGGTTGGCCTTGTCTGTGAATTTTCTAAAAAATTTGGCAATCAGAATCCAATAAAAAGGTACCGAATAGCCTTTATAACTTCCGTAAAAGAGTCCCAAAAAAACTGTAAAAAACAGCGCGATGAGCGCGCTTCCAACTCTATCGGGAAAGACCAATGCGAGATTCTGGATGTAATCACTTGTTGTAAAATTGGGAAGAAAAGCCTGTTCCATAAACAGAACACTAGCATGACAATACGCAATAAACTAGCTAGCGAAACAGCTCACTTCAATTTTATTCACATTACAAATCAATTACTTATACAAGAATTGCTGCACTGCTTATAGATTTATTCAAAAATTTTCTGCTATCCTTATAAAAAATAAGGGAGTTCTAATATACTTGCGTCACCACAAATAAAACCACTTTCTGGCAAAATAGCTATTGTACATGAAGGTGGAGGTTCCTTTGGCAGCTATGGAGCAGGAGCGTTGCGTGCTCTTATGGAACATCCTGACATTCGTTCAGGTGAAGCTCAAATTACAAATGCTATGGGAACGAGTGCGGGAGGGTTAAACTCCCTTATCTTAGCTCATGCTTTTAATACAGCCTCTAATACTGACGAAGCGATTGAAAAGACAGGCCAATTGCTTAAAGGTTTTTGGGCAGACGTTGCGGGTTCGGGATGGGGTCTTTCAAGTCTAGTGACTGCACAAAAGTACGGCCTAGAGGAATATGTAGACATTATTCAAAGAATGAATCCACTTTTAAAACCAATACTGGGTACCTCTTCCAGTTATGCCTATCCAAACATTCCTCCTTTAATATTTGCTGGACTTGATGCTTCGGT
>JBBKVR010000016.1:0-7885 GCA_037968575.1 Bdellovibrionales bacterium
CTTAAATCTGGAGCATGGGAGTTTGAAAATGCGGCGTTATCGCGAGTGAATAGTCCAACACAACAGGGCTTGCAGATGCGGGTTGAAACAGCGTTAACGGCCAATAAAATTCAAGATTCCTTTTCTGATCCTGATACATTGTCTTTCTGGAATTTACCTAGTCATGTTGAAACGCTTGAAACGACAGGTTTCGATCCCGCTAGTTTGAAAGTCCATTACCAGTCTTTGTTGGCACGACCATTTCTATTTGCCGCTTTGGTTCTCATCGCTGCATGCGTGAGTTTGCGACCTCCACGAACCCAGGCAACCTTTGGTTTAATTGTGCTGGGCGTTGGTGCTGGCTTTGCTATCTTCTTTGTTACTAATTTTTTACAAGCGCTAGGGGCCTCTCATCAGATCGGTATCGCTGTTGCCGCTTGGGCTCCGATACTCATTACCTTCCTTTTCGGCACTGGTGTAATTTTGTCACTTGAGGACGGATAAAGTGTATTTTTGCAACATGAGTGATTGATTTTATTTCAGAAAACACTTTTACTTGTATGTATAAGAATTTATTAACTTTTTTCTTACAGAATAAATGAAATTTAGGGGTGTTGGTATGAAGGTTTTGACTAGGGGAATTCTGAGCATTTTTGCAATTATGGTTTTGTCGTTGGCTGTTATTCCAGCTGCGCAAGCTCAAGACTCATCTGAAATTTCCGATCCTATTGAAAGCGTTAACCGCGGTATCTTCGAATTTAACGAGGTTGTAGATAAGGCGGTACTAGAGCCTGTTGCCAGAGGATATCGTTATCTTATTCCTTCACCTGCAAGATCAGGCGTAAGAAACTTCCTTCGTAACTTGTCATCTCCAACGTTATTGATGAATGAATTGCTTCAGGGTGATTTTGACGGCGCTGGAAACGTTCTCGTGCGTGCCGTTGTAAATACGTTGATTGGTGTTGGCGGTATCTTTGATGTGGCTGGTGCAGAAAATATCCCATATGAACAAGAAGATTTTGGTCAAACACTCGCATCATGGGGTGTAGGACATGGACCATACTTAATGGTTCCAATCATAGGACCGAGCTCTGTTCGTGATTTATCAGGGCGTACGTTGGATGCTTATGTAGATCCAGTTCGTTTGTGGTTGTTCGAGACAGACAATGAAGAATGGTATTACGCTCGTGCATTAGTCACTTTAGTGGATGCGAGAGAAGAAGTTTTAGACTTGGTAGATGACTTACGTGCCAACTCAATTGATTACTATGCCACATTGCGTAGTGTTTACGGTCAAAGACGTGCTGCACTTGTTCGGGATGAGGATCCTGACTTTGCCGGCGGTGCAGACTTCTCCGAATACTAAAACGCTCTATTTGAGCTTAAGAGTTTTTAAAGCCTTCCTTTATGACTTGATAGGGGAAGGTTTTTAGCATAAAAAACGTATAAATTTAAAAAGGCGGTAAAATATGAAAAAAGCACCTCTATTTATGAGTTTAACAGCATCAGTGTTCTTGCTGGGACAAAATGTAACTGCTGCACCAATGGCACAGTCGAGCTTAGATGGTAATGTTTCTGGTTATTCAGTTATTAAAATATCAACTGCCGATGACGCACGTGGCTTTGTAGAGAATATGACGCAGACAGGTTTGGCCTTCTTATCTGATGAAGGTCTCTCACAAGCCCAAAAAACGGAATTCTTCCGTAAACTTCTAAACAAAAGTTTTGATTTGAACGCTATTGGAAAATTTACAATTGGGCGTTACTGGAAACAAATGAGTTCTGCTCAACAAAAAGAATATCTCGGGTTGTTCGGTGAGATGGTTGTGAGAAGCTATTCAAAACGCTTTAACGACTATCAAGGTCAAACGATTGAAGTCACAGGCGCACGCGAAAGCGGCAAAAATGAAGCCTTTGTTGAATCCCTTATCAATAATCCAGATGGTGGAGAACCAGTCAAAGTTGTTTGGCGCGTAAGAGATAAAGATGGGCAGCTTAATATCATCGATGTTGTTGTCTCTGGTGTCAGTATGAGCGTGACACAACGCTCAGACTTTGCATCCGTTATCCAGCGTGGTGGTGGAGATGTTGAAGCTCTTCTGACTCACCTAAGGAAATAACAGTCATTTCAAGATATATAATAAAAAACCGCCTCAACAGGCGGTTTTTTATTATGCAGTTTTGATTTTCACCCAGAAAACAGAAAACCTCGATATGAACATAATCAAATCAAATACAAGTACTTAATATGATTAGCCATATCGAGGCTGTTCTGGGAAGCTTGATCCTGTAAACATAACCCATATAAGAAAACCGAAGTTTTGGTATACGTTGACCGCGAAGGCCAGTTATACTCCAGGTGTCAATCTTTTCGATCCAAAGTTTTGGATTGAAGAGATCGCGTGTCTCTCAATCCAACTCTTGGTGATGTCCGTGAAGACATCGCTTTATTTATCGTGGCGATCAACCACTCGACTTCTGATTATGCATTTCCAAAAGCCATTTCGAAAACAGGTCAGTGCCTAAGTCAGCTTTATTTGGAGCACCACTCACTTTTTTACGTCAGCGACGACGAGTCTTTACTCCAAATCCTGTATTTAAACTATCTGCTCTCTTGAGCTCTACAGGACATTTCATACACAAGTGCATAAGATGCTTATCTGTAAAACCCGGAAAGTGACTAAACTTTCCAACCCTCACAAAGCACCTATAATCTAACGGTGAAGTCATTTCATAAATGTGTTCCGAAGAACAAAATCTCTGTGAAGACATCCCAACATTGTCCGAAATTTTTGAAGTTGTCGAGTCCTTTTTTTTAAAAAAATCTAAAAAATATGCTGCGCCTGCACAGTGTGTAAGTGGCTGTAATTAGCTAAATTATTTGAATTGTTTAGGAAGATTTAGGTTATGCAAAAGTTACCCACAGCTTCTCCACAAGTAAAAAAATCTTAAAAAACTTTTATATGGTCACGATTGTTGCCAAAAGAAGCTCTTTATGAAGAGAAGTATTTTAAGAACGACTCAGAAATTAAAATTTTTTATGAAGAAAACGACTCGAATTATTAACGTTATAGTAATGCGAATCTGAAAAACTGGAACTGGAATTTTATAATGAGGTGATTTTCGGACAAGAAAACAACAAACGGGCTAAGGGATAATAGTATTTCTTATGGCATTTCACAGCCTTATCGGTATTTCTAGGTTATTCTTGACCTATTTTGTATGATTACTACCTGATTTAAAACAAAAAGATGGTTGTACAGCTTGGAAGGTTAATAAAAAATTAAAATTTGTTTAACATAAAGTTTGACATTGAGTATAAAGTGAGGTAGTTTCTCGCTCTAATCGAATAAAATTTGAATGAAAACGGCACTTCCTATATATAGGAGTGCATTTATTGAGAATTTGAAAGTTTTAAATTAATACGTTTATTTATATAAACAGGCAAAATAAGGGGAATTACCATGCCTAAAGATGTTTGCAAAATCGAATTACCTGAAGCTGGAACAACTGAAACGATCATGCTTAAGCCTGGTCAGGTTAATACGTTGTCCTTCCCAAGCGACTCTATGGTTTCCAGCCCACGCCTAATGGCGGACGGTTCAATTGAAATCTCGCTTGTTAACGGATCTAAAGTCGTTATCCAGAACTTCGAAGAACTTGCATTCTCTGCAGAAAGTTGTGGACGCGATACAATTATCCAGCTTTCTGATAACAGCATCATCTACCCCGAAGAAATGTACGCAATGCTTTCTGGTGAACAAGAACTGGAAGTTGTGGAAGTTGAGCCTGCCGCTGGTGAAGAGCCTACAGAAACTGCTCTTCAGCAAGTAGAAGAAACAATTGAAGAAGACGTTGAAACTGCTGCCGCTGAAATTGAAGAAGTAATTAACATTGAGCCTGCCGCTGGCGACCCTACTGCTCAACAAGTTGCAAATATTGAACCTGAAGCAGGTATTGAAGGTGTAACTTCTGGCCGTGGTTATGGTTTTGAATCAAGAGTAGATGCTGCGCCACTTAATAGTGAGCCTGCTGTTGGTCCTATTGGTGAAACAGAACTTGAGTTTGGTCTTCCAGAGCCTGAGGAAACACTTTTCCTTGCTTCGACACCGACAGCTGCTCCGCCTGCTTCAACACCACCTGATTTCTCGATCCCGAGTATTGTCGTTAAAGAAGACAATATGGTTCAGGTTGTTATTGATGTCACGAATAACGGCGGTCCTACTGCGACGAACACAATTGAAATTGAAATTCCTGCAAATTGGACGGTTGTTGACCTGAATGGTGGAACAATTGACCCAGTCACAGGTTACTGGACAATTACAACAGCACCTGGCGCTAATTTTACTGGCGGCCCTAAGATCATGACAGAGTTGGATACAGATGTTGATCAAAACAACCTCTTTGTTCGTGTTACTGAAATAGGTCCAGATGGAACAGAAATCAGTAGGGGTACATATAATATTCTTACAGATGCTGTTGCTGATATCCCAACTATTCAGGCTGACGCAGCTTGTGTTGAAGAGGGTATGGCCATTCCTTTGGTTATTAATGTAGCAACAACAGATACAGATGGGTCTGAGCGCATTTCACTTGTTCGTATTGAAGGTGTTCCAACAGGCGTAACTCTTAATAACGGTACAGAAGTCTCCCCTGGTACATGGGAATTAAGTCTAGCCGATTTAACGGGTCTTGAGGCAAGAGCTGCAGATGGTACTGCTGCCGGTACGTTTAACTTGACTGTAACAGTGTTCTCAACAGAAGATCCTGTAACAGATAGAGAGCTCGATTTCTCTGATAACACGGCACAAAACGTTGATACTCTTGTGTTGGAAGTTAAACCTGATGATGAGCCAATCATCACAACAGGTATGGATTTGGTTGATGAATCAAACCTTCTAAGATCTACAATAGGTGTAATCCCAGTTGATTATGGTTCCGATGCACCTGGCGAACTAAATCCCCGTCCAGTGTCAACTTTTACAGCTGATGGTTCTCTTGCTGGAGGTAATTTGACGTCTAAAGGTGAAGCAGTAACGGTTACATTATCTGGCAATACCTATACTGGTACTGCTGGTGGACGTGATGTCTTTACAATGACTATAAGTGAGAACGGTCAATACACATTTAACCTTCTTGATCAGCTTGATCACGCAAACCCGCTAGATCCAAATGATGTCATTAACTTGAACTTTGGAATTATTGCCACTGACTCTGAAGGCGATACAACAACTGCTGTATTTACTATTAAGGTCTTTGATGATGGTCCTGTTGCAAATGATGATCCTGTTACATTGTCTGATACAGATTTGACAGCAACTGGAAATGTTACAAACAATGACGATGGTGGTTACGATGATGATGCCACAGTCACAAATGTTCGTTTTAATGGCGTTGATACTCCTGTTCCAACGTCAGGAACGGCAACAATTAATGGTAACTTCGGAACGCTAACTATTTCCGCTGACGGATCTTACACATATACACGTGCGGGAACAGCAGCTGGTACTGACCAGTTCACATACACTCTTACTGATAGAGATGGCGATACTGATACAGCAAACCTGAATGTGACACTTGAGCCAGGCGATGTTATCCCAATCGTATCGACAGAGACTAACACTGTTGATGAGAGTGGACCTCTTACAACAACAGGAACAATTACCGTTGATTACGGTAACGATGGTCCTGGAACTATTACACCTAAAGGTGCTAATACGTTTACAGCGACAGGTTCTGTTGCTGGTGGCACGCTGACTTCATGTGGTGAAGCAGTAACGGTTGCGCTATCTGGTAATACCTATACTGGTACTGCTGGTGGACGCACAATCTTCACATTGCAAATCAATACAAATGGAACATATACGTTCAATCTGCTTGATCAGTTGGATCATGCAAATACAACAAATCCAAACGACATTATTAACTTGAACTTTGGTTACACAGCAACGGACGCTGATGGTGACATGGCGATGTCAACAATCACAATCCGTGTAGCTGATGATGGACCAATTGCAAATGACGATGCACGTTCTCTTGGTGACACAACGATATCTGTAGGCGGTAATGTTACAGACAACGATGATGAAGGCTTTGATGACGATGGAACAGTCACAAATGTTCGTTTTAATGGTTCGAATACAGCGGTACCTACTGTTGGAACAGCAACGATTGTTGGTAACTTCGGTACACTGAAAATTGCAGCGGATGGTTCATATACTTACACAAGAACAAGTGACCAAGCTGGTCAAGACATCTTTACTTACACTCTTACTGATAAGGACGGTGACTCTGACACAGCTAATCTGACTGTGACTTTGGCAAAAGGTGATGACAATCCTGTGATTGTGAATGCCACAAATCAAGTCGATGAAACAAATTATGATGGTGCCGATGAAGTTGTCACTGGTATCATCAGTGCTAATTTCTTTGGTGATGGCCCAGGTACAATCACACCTAAAGATGCAAGTTCTTTCCAGGCAAATGGTTCTGTTGATACGGGAACGCTAAGATCACACGGTGATGCCGTAACGGTCACGTTAAATGGCAATACTTTCGTTGGTATGGCTGGCGGTCGTGAGATCTTCACATTGCAAATCAATACAAATGGCTCATACATTTTTACAGCTAAAGATGTTCTTGACCATGCTGATGATACTAACCCTAACGATGCAATCAACTTGGTCTTTGGCGTAACGGCCACAGATGCTGATGGTGACATGGCAATGGGCACTGTGACTGTTCGTGTTCTTGATGACGGTCCTGTTGTTTTTGATAGATTTACACCAATTGATGAAAGTAATCTTGATGGTGTGGCTTCAATTTCTGTAACTGACACACTGAACTTTGACTTTGGTGAGGATGGTGCAGGGGAAGTTGTACCTGAAGGTACATTCATGGCTATGAATGTTGTTGGTGGACCAAATGTTCCGATTTCATCTGGTGGTTCTCCTGTAACTGTTTTGGTTGTGGGTAACGGATATGAAGGTCGTGACGCTGGTGGCGCTCTTATCTTTAAATTGTCTATCAACTCACTGACTGGCCAATACACATATACACAATATGAAGAAATTGATCATCCAAATGCAAACAACCCTGATGATGTTATCTGGTTGAAATTTGCCGTGAATGTTATTGATGATGATGGTGATATTGATACAGCCTTTATCGGAATTGATGTTCATGATGACGGCCCAGTTGCACATGATGACTCAGGTTCATTGGGTGATACCGATACAACAACTGTTGGCAATGTTCTCACAAATGATGATATTGGCGTAGACAACGAGAGCCCTGCCGTTATCAAAATCACATTTAATGGAGTCGACACTAATGTGCCTTCTTCAGGAACTGTAACGATTGCAGGTAATTTTGGTACACTGAAAATTGCTGCTAATGGAGCCTACACATACACAAGAACATCTGCTTCTACAGGTACTGATAACTTTACCTATATGATGCGTGATGGTGATGGTGATAAATCAACAGCTAACCTTCAGATTAACCTTACAGAAGGTGATGTGCAGCCTATCGTTACAACAGAGATTAATAGTGTTGATGAGAGTGGAACGTTGACGACATCAGGCACTATTAATGTTGATTTTGGAACAGATGGTCCAGGTACGATTGTACCAAAAGGTGCCAGCTCTTTCTCTACAACAGGTTCTGTCGATACAGGTGTATTGAGATCTTGTGGTGATCTGGTAACAGTTACACTTTCTGGTAATACTTATACTGGTATTGCTGGTGGACGCACAGTCTTCACATTGAAAATCAATACAAATGGAACATATACTTTCAATCTGCTTGATCAGTTGGATCACGCTGACGGAAACAATCCTAATGATAATCTAAACCTACGCTTTGGTTACACAGCTACAGATGCTGATGGTGACATGGCAATGGG
>JBBKVR010000017.1:0-3446 GCA_037968575.1 Bdellovibrionales bacterium
TTCGGCGGAGTTCTAAATGCCCACCATCGCTTTGCACCATTTGCGGCAACGCCAATCATCTTTAACCTGTCGCTGGTTATGGCATTGGTATTTGGAACGCAATATATGCCTAGTGCTGGCCATGCAATGGCTTGGGGAATTACGATTTCGGGATTTCTTCAGCTACTATTTATGGCGTACTTTATCCGTCGTCATAAAATTAAATTTCATATTAAAAAACCCGAGTTTACCAAGCGTATCAAAAAACTATTCAAGCTTATGGGTCCAGGCGCACTGGGGGCAGGGGTCATGCATATCAATCTTTTTGCCGATATGATTATTGCCTCGTTATTGCCGACTGGTGCCATTTCGTATCTCTATTACGCGGATAGATTGAACCAGTTGCCTTTGGGTGTCGTTGGTATTGCCATTGGTACAGCCTTACTCCCTATGCTCTCACGTTCACTTGCGGCAGGAAAAGCAGAAGAGTCCAAAGATTTATATAATCGCTCATTAGAATATTGCTTTATGCTGGCTCTGCCTGCGGCGGTTGCTTTGTTCATCATCCCTGCAAGTTTGATAACCGTATTATTTGAACGCGGCGAGTTTACCGCAGATGATACCCGCGTTACAACACTGGTTCTCATGGGATATTCCATTGGTTTGCCTGCTTATATAGCTGTCAAAGTCTTTTCGACAGCCTTCTGGGCAAAGGAGGATACGCTCACTCCCGTTAAAATTTCGATATTTGTAACGCTTTTGAATATTGCTTTAGCATTTACGCTCTCACGTTTTTATGGCGTGGCTGGAATAGCTTTTGCAACAGGTTTTGTGGGGTGGTTACAACTCATTCTACTTAAAATTAAATTGGGTGATATGGCGCATGCCGTTCTAGATGCACGGTTTAAAAGAAATATCTTGAAGATTTTACTTGCCACAATCGTGATGGGCAGTGTTTTATATGGAACGGCAAACGTGGTCAAAATTGAGAGTAGTGATGACTTATTTACTAAAATCTTTGAACTGTCTTTATTGGTGGCCTCAGGCCTAATTTCTTACACCGTTCTTATCTTTATGACTGGGACGCTCAAAACAGCTGATTTCAAAAAATTCTTTATGAAGAAAAAGGTTTAATTAATGACTAAACGAATACTTTCTTGCATGCAGCCCACCAATAATCTCCATCTGGGGAATTACTTGGGGGCGTTAAAAAACTGGGTAAAGCTTCAAAACGAAGATGCCGAGTGTCTGTATGGTGTTGTTGATTTGCATGCAATTACGGCGGATTATGATGCTCAAGCTTTAAAGCAATCCACGCGTGAAATTGCAGCAGCCTATATTGCGGGCGGAATTGACCCTAAAAAGTCCACCTTGTTTGCACAATCCTCAGTACCAGAGCATTCGCAACTCATGTGGTTATTGGCAACAATGACACAAGTTGGAAAGCTCAATCGTATGACACAATTTAAGGATAAGGCTGGCAAAAATGCTGAGAAAGCTGGATTGGGTCTATATGCCTACCCAGTCCTAATGGCCGCCGATATTCTGATTTATAAGGCAACGCATGTGCCTGTTGGTGATGACCAACGCCAACACCTAGAATTGGCACGTGAAATTGCAGCAACATTCAATCACCGCTATGGCGAAGAATTTTTTCCACAACCAGAAGCTTATATTTTAGGTGAGGGTGCGCGTGTCATGTCTTTGAAAGATGCAACACAGAAAATGAGTAAGTCTGCTGAATCTGATTTGAGCCGTATCAACCTTATTGATGATGCGGACACCATTGCTAAGAAAATCAGGAAAGCAAAAACTGATCCTGCGCCACTACCTGAAAAGATCGAGGATTTAGAGAGTCGTCCAGAGGCCAATAACTTGGTGACCATTTATGCAGCTTTAAATGAAACAAATAGAGAAACTGTTCTTAATGAATTTGGTGGACAGGAATTTTCTGTATTCAAACCTGCATTGGCTGATTTGGCTGTTACCAAGCTAGAACCCATCACGAAACGCATGAGTGAGTTGATGGCGGACACAGGCGAAATAGATAAAATTTTGGAAGAGGGTGGACAAAAAGCATGCTCAATCGCGAAACCTGTTCTGGAAGATGCAATGCGCTTGATGGGCTTTTGGAATTATGCGTAATCTTTTTGCAATTTATGGGAATCCAAGGCATCATAAGCACATGAAATTACTTGCTCTTACTGTTTTACTTATCGTTCTCGCGTTTCCTGTCCGTGCTGAATATTTTGTCTGGAAAGATGCCGCGCATGGCGTGTCCTTGTCTTATCCTGATACATGGAGGCAGGCACTCGACTATACTGCTGATGAATTATTGGTTATCGAGGCACCTGGAGCTGACCAAGCTAAATGCAGTGTAAAGGCACGTGAAGACAGGCGTTTCCTTGTCTATCCACAAAATTACCGCGCAGCTATTCAAGAAGAGGCTTACAGCGAAGATTTCTGGAATGATTATTTAGCCTCTTATAATAATGTCATCATCCATAACATGACAGATGGTGCGGGTCTGGGGCAGGCTTTTGCGAGCCACGTTACAGCATCGTATATGACGGCTCATCCTTTAAAGAACCAACATAAAACCTCTATTGCTGCTGCTGGGTTATATGGCGACACAACTTTTATTTATGAATGTTCGGCTTTGGCGCAAGCCTTTCCACAATATCAAGTAATCTTCCAAAGTATCATGAAGTCAGTCTCGTTTGAGAAGGCATACCACGAGCTTTCTCAAGGAAATAATTTGGAAATGCAAAGAGGCGCAATTATCGAAACGCGCGATCCGTCTGACAGATATACCACCCAGTATTGATTTAAGAGCCAAAACACTCTAAATCGTATCTCATGTTTATTGAAACCGAACAAACACCCAATCCGGAAACCATCAAATTCCTCCCTGGCAGAACTTTGCTTGAAAAGGGAAACGCTGAATTTGTGAGTATTGAGGAAGCAGAGCGTTACTCACCGCTGGCTTTTCGCTTACTTGCCCTTGGTGGTATTAAGCAAGTTTTCATTGGAAGTGATTTTGTTTCTGTGACTAAGGATGAGACCTGGGACTGGGAAGTTTTAAAATCAGCCATCCTGACATCACTCCTTCAACATTTCACATTTGAAGAACCAGTTCTTCATGACAGCTATTTCAAAAAAGATAAGAAGAAAAAAGATGT
Source organism: Bdellovibrionales bacterium (assembly GCA_037968575.1). GTDB lineage: Bacteria > Pseudomonadota > Alphaproteobacteria > Micavibrionales > Micavibrionaceae > UBA2137. The sequence continues at coordinate 3,162 of JBBKVR010000017.1, forward strand.
GTCACCTGAAGATGCACAAATCATAGATCAAATCCAAGAGTTACTGGATGAGCGTATTCGCCCCGCTGTGGCTATGGACGGCGGAGACATCGAATTCGATGATTTCTCAAATGGTGTGTTGTACCTAAGAATGCGTGGTGCGTGTGCAGGATGTCCTAGTTCAAGCATGACCTTAAAGTCAGGTATTGAGAATATGATGAAGCATTACATTCCTGAAGTGCAAGAAGTGCGTGAAAGCCTTTAATTTTAGGAACTTTATTTCTTGTGTAGTGTTAATGAAGGGCA
>JBBKVR010000018.1:0-11703 GCA_037968575.1 Bdellovibrionales bacterium
AGAAGACAACCTTTTGGATGTTTTCTGCGAGTTGAAGTGGTTCAATACCTCTAAAGGCTTTGGGTTTGTGCGTGCCAATGGACTAACTGCCGACATCTTTATCCATTCCAGCACATTACAAGGCGACAATCACCCTCTTATTGGTGAAGGCGCGAGCCTCAAATGCAATATTGCCAAGAGTAATAATGGCTATTTTGTTGAAAAGGTTTTGAACGTCATAGAATGTGGAAACACACCATTTACAAAATCTCCTGATGAAGAAGAGCAAGGACAAATCATTACCACCCGCGGTATTGTCAAATGGTACAAGCCTGAACAGGAATTTGGATTTATTCTTCCTGATGATGGCGTAAAAGACATCTTTGTTCACGCAACATGTATAAAAAATTCAGGTTTAGAAGAACTTGTCGCAGGGCAAGTTGTAGAGGTTTCCTATAAAGCTGTCCTAAAAGGACGCGAAGCTTTAAGCGTGACCGTCAAGGAAAATCCCTAAAATTCTTCTTTAAATTCTTGTTGCTTCTCTTCTTTAAAAAATCTATTTCTGATTTTTGCAGGTAGATACAGCGCACATGGAGTAACCACTAGTGTTAGCAATGTCGCAAATGTTAATCCGAAAACAATTGCTGAAGAAAGCTGTACCCACCATTGTGTAGAAGGCGCACCTACTGAAATATCTCTCGCAATAAAATCAATATTAACCTGAAGAACCATTGGAATAAGACCAAGAATAGTAGTCGCTGTTGTAAGCAACACAGGACGCAACCGTTGCGCACCCGTTCTTAAAACGGCTGTGAACCGATCCTCTTCATTGTTTCGACTTAAAACCTGATAAGTATCAATCAAAACAATGTTGTTGTTCACGACAATCCCTGCAAGCGCAATAACCCCCACACCCGTCATGATAATGCCAAAAGGTTGCCCCATAAGAAGAAGTCCAATCATCACGCCAATTGTTGACATGATAACAGCACTTAAAATCAGGAAACCATGATAGAAGCTGTTAAATTGCGTAACTAGAATGACTGCCATGACAAACAAAGCAATCAGGAAAGCTTTGACCAAGAATTGTTGTGCAGCACGCTGATCTTCGTCTTCGCCTCTAAATGAAACCGCAACAGTTGGTGGCACTTTATCAGCATTTGCTTCTAACCAAACTTTCATTTCATCTATCAGTGCCGCGACATTAACGCCCGGCTCAACATCGGCTTTAACTGAAAGAACTCGTTTTTGTTTTGCACGGTTTACTGTGCCAATTGCTGGAATAGCTTCACGTTTTACAAAATTGCTTATCGGAACAAGCCCTTGAGCAGTTTCAATCTTTAGCGAGTCGAGGTAATCAAGCGTCCTTTGGTTAACTGGGTAACGGATAACAATATCAATCTCATCATCACTTCCATCAGGTCTATATTCAGAGACCTGCAAACCATTGGTAATCAAACGCACATATTGCCCAATAAGAGATAAATCAATACCGAATTTGGCGGCTTGTGCTCTATCTACGTTGAGCTTCCATGTAATACCTGGCAACGGTCGTGTGTCTTCTATATCAACAAAACCGCCCTGCTCATCCATAACTTGTCTGAGCATTTCAACAGTTGGTCCTAGTAACTCCGGATTATAAGAGCCAACTTCTATTTCAACAGCCTTACCTTGACCTGGGCCCTCCTCTGCTTTTCTTGCTTCAATTTTAATACCCGCAAGATCACTCGTACGTTCTCTTATTTCTTTTAAGATATCGTCTGCTGGTGGACGTTTATCCCAATCCTCAAACTCCATTTGAATTTGACCAATGACATCCTCGGCTGTTTCATCGTTATTACCGCCAACCTGTCCAACCGTTGTGTAGAAAACATCTACACCCTCAACATCAAAAATACGGTTTTCAACCTGCGTAAGAATATCGGCCTTTTCGTAAACCGACAGGTTTCCCCTGGCGTGAACAAGAACACTTGCCACCTCAGGCTCTATGTCGGGGAAAAACTCAACACCGTTTCCTTTGATGCCATATAAAATAAACACAGCGATTAATAACGCAAATGTCCCACCGACAACCAGACCTGCATGATTCAAAGCAAAACGAAGGAAGGAAATATATTTACCAGTAAAGCCTTTGATATCATTCAAATCACCATCTTCTGAGGCTTTTAAGGCTTTATATTGTGGGCTGCTTTTATCTGTTGCTGGGCGACCTAATAAGCTCCCTAACACAGGAATAAAAACAAGAGCCATGAATAAGGATGAAGCTAAGACGGCTATCAAAGTCAGCGGCATATATTTCATAAACTCCCCGACCAAATCAGGCCAGAAGAGCAAGGGCGCAAACGCCGCCAACGTTGTCATTGTCGAAGAAATAATCGGCCAAGACATACGTTTTGAGGCTTGCATATAAGCCTCTCTTCGTGAAAACCCTTCAACCATTTTTCTATCGGCGTATTCGACAACAACGACCGTTCCATCAACCAGTAAGCCAACAGACATAATGAGAGCAAAAAGAACGACTACATTAACCGTAAGACCTGTCAGATAGAGGAAGAGAACACCGCTCAAAAAAGCTCCTGGGACAGAAATACCAACAAGCGTTGCGGCGCGCCAACCAAGCGTTGCAATCAAAACCACCATCACCAGAAGAACCGCAGAAATCAGATTATTCTGGAGGTCGGTCAACATATTTCGAATGTCATTAGACGTATCGAGAATAAATTTTACTTTAATGCCTGCAGGCAATCTTTCTTGCTCAAGCCTTACAACTTCTTTCACGGCCTCAATTGTATTAATAACATTCTCACCCGTGCGTTTTACAACGTTCAAACCGACAGCTGATTGCCCATCAATACGGGCAAACGTATCTGCATCTTTGTAAGTTTTTTTGATAGTCGCAATATCAGAAAGTGTAATTGTTGAGTCACCAACCGTGAGCACGGGCATCGACATAATGTCTTCAACATTTTCAAACAACCCTGGAACTTCAACAGCAAAACGACCAGTTCCTGTATCTAGGCTACCTGCTGCAACAAGCCTGTTAGATACAGAAAAGAAAGACAGGATTTCATTACCCTTAAGTCCATAGCTCTCAATTTGTGAAGGATCGAGAATAACCTCCACAAGCTCTTCACGATCACCTGCAATATTGACCTCCAACACACTGGGCACAGCTTCAATTTGATCTTGCAAATGACGAGCTATATCAATGAGTTGACGTTGGGGAACATTACCGTAAAGCATCACGGCGACCACAGGAAATAAACTAAAATTAACTTCTGTGACCTTTGGTTCTGTATCCATACTGTCGGGTAAATTAGGGCGAGCCTGGTCTACCGCACGCTGAACATCTTGGATGGCTTGGTCTTTATTGAAACCAGCTTGGAATTCTAAAAGAACATAGCCTCCACCTTGATAGGCACTCGACTTAATTTCTTTAATGCCCTCAATTGAGGTGACTTCCTGTTCCATTGGTCGGAGCAGTAAACGCTCACCATCGTCAGGTGAAATCCCTTCCAATGCCATGGAAACATATATTATTGGAATATCAATATCAGGAGAAGACTCTTTGGGAATGGCAACATAGGCATAAAAGCCCGTCATGATAATTAGAATAAGAACAGAAACAACCGTGCGTGTTCGTGCAAAGGCTGCGTTAATTATCGGGTTGATCATCTGAAACAGCCTCAGTTTCGGAATTTTCTACCATGCTATCCGCCTGACTAACTTGAACCACATCACCTTTCGTCACGAAATCTTGACCACGCGTTATAACACGAGCAGTGGACGGCAAGCCTGTTACCCAAATTTCTTGAACATCATTTTGTAAGATTGTCAGAGGAATGAAATCAACAACGTTACTCTCATCAACTGTGTGTACACCGATATCGCCTTCGGTATTCAATACAAGAACCGATGAAGGTAGGCTATGCGCCTGTGTTTCTTTGGCTGGCAATTTAATTTTTGCTGTCATACCTTCTTTGTAAGACAAGTCTTCATTGGAAATTTGAATTTCAACAGGAAATGTTCTGGTGTCACTCTCCGCGCTCACTGCAACAAAACTAACCTTGCCTTGCAAAACGACATTATCATTTACGGTAATCTCGGCAGATTGTCCTACAGATATATTTTGCACATCTCTTTCACTAGCAAATAATTTAAATTCCAAAGGATCGAGATCAACAATCTTAACCAGCGCATCTCCAACATTCACGTAATCGCCAATTTCGACATATTGCCTATCAACAATTCCAGCGAATGGGGCTTTGACATTAACATCTGCAAGTTTCAGTTGAGCTCCCTCTAGGTTCGCTTTTGCAACTTCAAGTTCTGCGCGCATTTCAGCAGAGCGCACACGTGGGGAAAATCCTTTTTTCTCCAAATTAATAGCAGCATCGTATTCTATCTGTCTTTGACGAACTCGCTCACGGGCTTGGCGAACATTGGCCTGCCTATCATCCGTATTGAGTTCAATAATAAGTTGACCTTCATCAACTCTTTGACCTTTTCCCTTTGCGATAGATTTGATTTTTCCAGTTACTTCTGAGCTTAAATCCACCATACGCGAGGCTTTAGATTGACCTGTGATGATAATATCTGGAACAAATGACTTTGCGGTTGAGGTTATAACTTCAACGGAAAATTCTTCTTCTGTTTGCACTTGTTTGCTTTGAGCGGACTCTATTGAATCTTCATCTTCAGAAGAGAAAATACCTGAGCCAAGCCAAAGAACACACACAATTACAAGTACGCCAGCAATAAGGAGAGATGTTTTGTTCAAGGGACTTCCCACGTTTCTATTGTTTCGAGGTAATCTACACTATTTGACGCAGAAAAAAACCCTTCCGCGTCAGTATGCGGAAGGGAAAGTCGGCTTAGGAGAAAACTTGAAGAAACTTTTAAGAAGCGTTCGCCATTGAAGAGAGAATTTCATCTGCTTCATCACGGCGGTTTTTGCCCTTACTTTCATTGATTGTAATTGACTTGCTACGAACATTAACGTTGTAAGCAATTTCAGCATGAACGTCACAATATGGAACACCTGGTGTTGCTTCACCTCCACAAAAATGGAAATCATCATGTTTTGGGTCGCCAATTGGCCAGCGGCACATTCTGTCTTTAATATTTTCTAACTGGGTTGGCTCGCCTTGTGCTTCGTTCACAGCAGCAGGAACAGGTTTCCGTTTAATTGGCGGATGTGCGCCATTATGTTTTGCATTTACAGATGATCTAACGGGCTGACTTTTAGCTGACTTTGTGCCATTTGAGCGCGCATCAACAAGCTTTCCTTGTGAGCGCGCATTGTTCTCTGCATTTTCTTGCTGGATTGTTTTATTCTGTTGGATAGGAGACACACGACCAGACAGTTTCATGCGGTGAGCTTTTCCGATAACGGCGTTACGCGTAAGTCCACCACCTAAGATATGAGCTATTTCCTTAGCAGTTTTACCTTCGCCCCAAAGCTTTTTCAAAAGGTCGACTCTATCATCGGTCCATTTGCTCATAGTTTCTTTACTCCCTCGTATTAAGAAATCAGCGGTGTGTCTTTTTGAAGTCACCTGACTGTAACAAAGCACGCGAATCAGCGGAAGAATCTCGTGACCTTTATCCACACAGAAAGCAAAGAAAGATTTTTAAACGTCGAGCATCCAGCTTGAAAGTAGCTCTCTATCAGTATCCCAGTTCTTTTTCACTTTAACGAAAAGTGAGAGATGTACTTTCTGATCAAGGTCTTTTTCCATTGTTTTGCGCGCAGATATGCCAATTGCTTTAATTGTTTGCCCGCCTTTACCCAAAATAATGGGTTTATGTTTCTCGTTTTTGATAAAAATAACCTGACTAATAATCAATCGACCGTCTTTATCTTCTATTCCCTCCGTCTGCACAGCGAGGTTATAAGGCAACTCTTGATTAAGCCGGTTAAACAATGCCTCTCTCGTCAATTCTGCTGTAAATAATTTGAGCGGTAGATCAGTCACCTGATCTTCGGGGAACAACCAAGGGCTCTCGGGCATTTCCTTTATCATTTCTTTCTTTAAGTCCTCAATGCCAGCGCCCTTCAAGGCAGAAATGAAAAATGTTTGTGAAAAAGCAAAAGCTGCATTGTATTTCTCAGTCAGAGCTAAAAGTGCCTCTTTTTCCAACATATCAATTTTGTTAAAGGCTAAGAATATTTTCGTCCCTTGCTTAAACTCGGGCATATACAAGTCTTGGGTTTTCTTTAGTGTTTGAAAGGCACGGTTGGCATCCACTAAATAAACAACCAAATCAGCGTCACCTTGGGCAGCTAATGCGGACTCAACCATCTTTTCTTCTAGCAGTTTGCCCTTAGATTGAAAAAGTCCTGGTGTGTCTATCAGAATGACTTGCGTGTCATCCTCAATAAACAAACCCTTAACAGGAAAACGTGTTGTTTGAACTTTTGGAGAAACAATTGAGACATGTTCACCCGTCAGTAGATTGGTCAATGTCGATTTACCAGCGTTGGGCATTCCCAGAATGGCTACGAACCCACATTTTGTGTCGGATAAAATATTCAAGACTGACCTGTCTTTAATGTTGTTAGCATTTTCTTAGCGGCTTTTTTCTCTGCACTTCTTTTAGAGTTGCCTGTTGCAGAAACCGAGTTTACGCCCTGAATTTGAACCTCGATTGTAAATTCTGGTGCATGGTCAGGACCTTGCTTCTCAGCAATCACGTAATCAGGAGTATCCATCCCGCGTGCTTGTAGCCATTCCTGTAGTGCTGTTTTTGGATCGGCAGTTGGTTTCTCCAAGGTTTGCAATCTCTCGCCCCAATTGGTTTCTATATAAGCTCTACAAACATCTAGACCACCATCCAAATACATGGCGCCAAGAACAGACTCAACAACATCAGCAAAGACACTTTCATTCTCGTAAGCTTGACCATATTTTTCATGTTCTGAGACTAAAACGAATTGACTTAAACCTGACTCAACAGAAACTTCTGCCAGCGTTTCTTTGCGCACTAGCGCAGACAAACGTCGTGCAAGTGAGCCTTCGCGCTCTGCCTCAAATCTTCTATAGATATCTTCAGCGATAATAATGCCTAAAACGCGATCGCCTAAAAATTCCAAACGCTCGTAATTGATATCACCTAGACTTGAGTGAGTAAGTGCTAACTGCAAAAGAGCCTTGTCCTGAAAAGTATAAGAGATACATTTCTCAACTTTAGCGATGTGGGCTTCCATATTCATATCAGGAAATAAGTTTGAAGAGCCTGTTATAACGAATAGTAAACGGCCACTTCCAGACTTCATAGAATTTAGCCTTGCCGTTTGTAGAGAAGAAGATAAATTCTGCGCGACCTACAAAGTTTTCAAAAGGTACAAATCCAACGGCATCACTTACACGGCTGTCGCGGGAATTATCACGGTTATCACCCATCATGAAATAATGTCCTTCAGGGACCGTAAAGCTCGCGGTGTTATCCAGCGGTTTATTGTCACCTTCTTCGTAAATCAGATGCATTCGACCTTCGGGCAAGGTTTCCGCAAACTCAGATATTTTAACCATTCCGCCATACTCGCTCTCATATTCAGCAAGCCCCAAATCTTCACGGTCAATCAGAGCGCCATTTATATATAAACGACCATTAGTGACTTGAATTTTATCACCAGGCAGCCCAATAGTCCGCTTGATGTAATCAATAGATGGGTCAGAGGGTAATTTGAAAACCACGACATCACCACGCTCAGGTTTGTCTACCCATACACGTCCATCAAACCCACCAAGTCCAAATGGGAAAGAATAACGGCTGTAGCCATATGAATATTTAGACACGAAAAGATAATCACCGACTTTGAGTGTCGGAATCATTGAGCCTGAGGGAATATTAAAAGGCTCAAACAAGAAGGTGCGTATAACCAATGCTAGCAACACTGCAAAGGCCGCTGTGCGCATTAATTCGCCCCACTCCCCTTTATTGGAAGCACTGTCTTTTTCGTTTGTTTTGGATGTGTCTTTTTTAGCCATTGCTTTTCTTATCGAATTAGCCTGTCTCTGGCAAGGCTTCTATAATGACAAGGGCCTCTGCGTATGGGGGTTCATCGGTAAGAGTTGCATGGATTTTCGCAACCATACCTTCAGGTGTCATCTTGGTCAGCCATTTTTCTGCACCACCTGTAAGCTCAATATAAGGTCTACCGTATTTATCTTTGCAAACACCAATGTCTCTTAAGTAAACGCCGTGTGCAATACCTGAACCTAGAGCCTTAGAGGTTGCTTCTTTAGCTGCAAACCGCTTGGCATAACTTTGAACACGCTTCCCGTTTTCCTTTTGACCCTCAGCTTCGTCTTGTTCAATTCTGGTAAAACATCTTTCAGCAAAACGCTCGCCTTGTTCTTCAAAGGTTTTCTCCATACGCCTAATATCAACGATATCTTTTCCTATACCCAAAATCATGTATCAGCCTTTGGCTCTGTAATTTTCATTGCTGCTTTGTGTGCACGTGAGACTTTCAATTTACGACGAGCCTGACGAGCATTTTCTATCATACCGTAGAACAACCAATAGAAAGGTAACCAGAATAGAATTGCGCAGATATAACCGCCGACACTCCATGGCACCATAAGACGTCCAGGATGTTCCAACATTAATGCCCAGATGGCTTTCAAATCAATGAAAGACGGCATTTCGTGCATAGCCTCAAAACTTGTGAAAGAAAATGCAAAATTCCCCATTTGATAGGCCATGAACCAGATAATTGGAAAGGTCCAAGGATTACCAAAAACGGTTCCTACAAGCGCTGCTGTTTTATTAAATCCAAAAATGAATGAAAAAAGGAGGGCTTGAAAAATATGTGTACCTGGAAGGGGCAGAAAAGAAATGACTGCGCCTGTTGCCAAGCCACCTGCTAATGAGTGTATACTCTCAGTTAATCGTCCAAGTCGATGATTAGCGTATACCCACGTCCGTCTCCATCCCATTTTTGGCCACATCGCATCACGCGATTTAGAAAGCAGAGATTTTGGGACACGACGCTTAAACATCAGACCTATCGATTTCCTTTCATGCCTATCTTCCGCGCGCTCTTTCAACTTCAACCACAATTGATGTGGCTCTAAGCGCTGCAATAATGTTATTCAAGTGCTTGGTATCAGTAATATAAACATCAAGCAACATATCCCAAAAATCCGGTGATCGATTGGTGATTTTTAAGTTGGTTATATTTCCGCCATTCTTACCAACAACAGTTGATAAAGTTCCCAACGCTCCAGGTTCATTCGTAATGGTAAGCGTCAAACGACCAACGTGACTTTCAGAAGCTTCATTCTCATCACCCCATGACACGTCCAGCCAGCGCTCAGGCGTATCGGCAAATTGTTCCAGCGTTTCACAATCAATAGTATGAATTGTCACACCCTTACCCGTTGTGACAATTCCGACAATCCTGTCACCAGGTATCGGGTGGCAACAGCGAGCAAAGTGCATCGCCATACCAGGAATAAGCCCTTTAATCGGCACGGGCTTATCGCTCTTATTTTGTTTTTTGACGATCGTGTGCTCGTCTTCTTCCTCAAGTGGGCGAGAAGGCAGATCAGATTTATGCCCGGGGAAAATGGCTTTAAATACATCACGAGCAACGATGTTCCCTGACCCAATCCCTGAGAAAACATCATCTGCATTTTCTGCATTTTTAAACTGGCTAACAACGCCCTTCACGCCCTTCTCGGCGAAATCATAGCCTTCAGCCTTATAAACCTTTTGAAGCATCGCCTTACCAAGCAAGATGTATTCGTCTCTTTGCTGCTGTCTTATATAACGACGAATATGAGATTTGGCTTTTCCTGTAACAACAAAACGCTCCCACGCAGGCGATGGCACACCTGTTTTGGAGGTAATAATGTCAACCTGATCACCATTTGCGAGTTTGGTTGAGAGCGGAACAATACGCCCATTAAGCTTTGCACCCACACAACGTGATCCAACGCCCGAGTGAACAGCATAAGCAAAATCAATCGGCGTTGCCCCCATCGGCAGTTCAATTAAATCACCCTTAGGGGTAAAGCCATAAACACGATCTTGGAAAAGCTCTAATTTTGTATTCTCAAGAAAATCTTCAGGACGGGTGTCTTGCTCGATAATATCCAACAACTCACGCATCCAGCGATATTTCTTGGCCTCCTTAAGCGTTGCACCCATGTCGTTCTGTTTATATGCCCAGTGCGCCGCCACCCCGAGGTCTGCCTCTTCATGCATACTATCTGTGCGAATTTGAATTTCAATACGTTGTGAGAATGGTCCAATCACCGTGGTGTGAATAGAGCGGTAACCATTGGATTTTGGTGTTGAAATAAAGTCTTTAAATCGTCCTGGTACTGTGGGGTATTTGGAGTGTAAAATACCAAGTGCGTGATAACATTCCTCGGCATTATCAACCACAATGCGGAACGCCATGATGTCGGAGAGTTGCTCAAACGAGACATTCTTACGTTGCATTTTGCGCCAAATTGAATAGCCAGTTTTCTCACGACCCGTAATTGTGTTTTTAATCTTGGCTTCTTTCATTATGGATTCTAGTTCCTTAATGACTTTCTCAACGAGATCCGTTCCTTCTTTCCGCAGGTAAGAAAGACGGTTATTAATACTCTCCCGCGCCTCTGGGTTCATATAAGAGAACGCCAAATCTTCTAATTCACTTTTGAGCTTGTGAATACCAATGCGCTCAGCCAAAGGCACAAAAATATCCAGTGTCTCACGGGCTATACGTTGGCGTTTTTCTGGCTTACTAATGTGATGAAGAGTGCGCATGTTATGTGTGCGGTCGGCAAGCTTCACCAACAACACACGAATGTCTTCCGACATAGCCAGAACAAGCTTTCTAAAATTCTCGGCTTGTTTGCCTTCAACCGTCTGGCTCTCAATGCGTGTTAATTTACTAACCCCGTTGACCAGATTGGCAACTTCTTTGCCAAACTCTTTGGTGACATCTTCTAGTGTAGCCTCGGTGTCCTCAACCGTGTCGTGCAAAATAGCGGTGATAATGGTTGCAGGATCCATCCGCATATCGGCCAAAATGCCGGCAACTGCCATCGGATGGGTGTAATAGGGTTCGCCAGAAGAACGCATTTGTCCTTCGTGCATTTTTTTGGCGTATTCATAAGCTTTTTCGATTTGGCTTAAATCCGCATCAGGCTTATATGCGGCAACTTGGTCGGCGAGTTCTTTACATTCTGCGTGCATTCGTTGAATTCTTTCAGGTGCTTGTCTCTTTTAAGATGATACACATGGGGGTCTAAAACAAGCTTTTCTCACAAAAAAAGGGCTTAAGAAGCCCTTTAATTTCAGTTTATTTGGAAAGAACAACTTATTCGCTGTCCATGCCTGCCAAATCTTCAAGTGAAGGTGTCGCTTTTTCGTCTTCATCACCCTCATTACTTTTGGACGTCATTGTGTTCCACTCGGCTTCACCATCCATAAGATCAATCACAGGAGCATCCTCTTCTTCCTCGGCAAACAAGATGCGTTGGTGAGAGCGAATAAGGTCTTCTTTAAGGTCTTCCTTGGAAACAGTGTCCTCGGCAATTTCGCGCAGAGCAACAACTGTGTTCTTGTCATTGTCGCGGTCAACAGTCAAAGGACTACCTGAACCAATTTTACGGGCACGCTGTGATGTCAACATCACAAGGTCAAAACGGTTAGGAACTTCTTCAATGCAATCTTCAACGGTAACGCGAGCCATGGGCTTTATCTCCAAAATTT
>JBBKVR010000019.1:0-13331 GCA_037968575.1 Bdellovibrionales bacterium
CCGCACCACCATAAATGGTGTCGTCACCATTGTTACCTAAAAGACGGTCATCTCCATCTCCACCATTAAGGATGTCATTACCGTCACCGCCAAAGAGTTGGTCGTTTCCTAACCCACCAAAGAGCTGGTCATTACCAAGCTCTCCACTTATAATGTCATCGCCATCATCACCGTAGAGGAAGTCATCACCTTCACCGCCATAAACGCGATCATTACCAGCATCGCCGTGTATTGTGTCGGCACCTTCATTACCATAGAGGCGGTCATCGTCTGCTCCACCATTGATAATATCGTCACCTTCATTACCGTAAATTGTATCATTACCAGCATCGCCGTTCAGCGTGTCGTTCCCACCTTGTCCTGAGATAACGTCATTACCATTACCACCGTTAACAATATCATTACCGTCTTTGGCAATAATCTTGTCATTACCGTCTAAGCCGTCAATGACGTCAACACCATCTGTGCCGTAAATTTTGTTGTCTCCGTTATCGCCAGTGATTGTTGCTTGCGGAGCAGAATATGGCGGTGGAGTTTCAGGAATTTCAGAAGAGGCTTCGTAATCAGAATAGCTTCCCTGTGTAAGTGAAAGAGAAGAGGCGTTACCAGTTGCACCTTTATTATGCGTAAAGGCAGTCATATCAATAGGGTTGTTGTTTATACGAACGTTAGAGACATTAATTGTATCGCTGGCAGAGCCGTAATTTTTTAATGAATAAAAGCGTAACTGAGAATGATCAAAGTTGCCGCTATCTGTATCAATTTGGAAAGATAGGGTTGAACTTCCCGCACCAATATAAGTGGTGTCGAGTTTAGTACTGCCATACTTAATCTGCAGTTTCGGCATTCCTGCCGAAAACAGTGCTGATACGTCAAAGCTGAGTGTATATACTGGCATGTCTTGTTTTCTACCCCTAAAAAGAGTCAATCCTTTACTCTACTAATAAGTTTAACAGTCAATCGTTAATAAATTGTTATTATTAGAGATGTGCTAATGTATTTTTAAGTCATTGAAATAAAACAAGAATAACGTACTTTTTATATTATTTTTCTCTTATATTTAAAATTTTACATAATTTTTAAATAGTGAGAAGTTTTTTTACAATTTGAGCAAGATGTTCGGCTTTTTGTTTGGAGAATTGATAGGACCAGACAAGTGAAATTGTTCTCTTTGGTCCGTCACCTCTAAAGGGAATAAAACCAACATCATTTCCTTGATATTGTTTAACCAACATCTCTGGCACAAGAGAATAACCTTGGTTTTGTGCAACCAAAGACAAAACAGTAGGAAGGCTACTTCCGGCAAAGTCGCTATCAATTTGTGGTGAGGAGATACTACAGGCCGAAATCGCCTGATCGCGTAAACAATGCCCATCCTCTAACAGTAAAAGCCGTATATCTTTGAGGTCTTTTTTGTCTAGTTTCTTTGGAAAGTCGTTTTGTTCATCTTTGGGCACAGCGAGATAAAGCCTATCGTCAAATAAATCGATTGTGTTGAACGTGTTGGTAAGAGGGTAAGGTAATGCAACTAACCCAACATCTATCTGATTTAAAGTGATTTTTTCAAGAACATGGCGTGTGAGTGTTTCTGTGATTGAGAAATCAACACGCGGTTTTTTATCAGCTGAATTCTTTATGATTTGTGGGAGAAGATAGGGAGCAATGGTTGGAATAACACCAAGACTTATATTTAAAATATCCTGATTGGTCAGAGATTCACTTTCTTGGAGAATCTCTTGGTAACTCTCTAACAGTGGAGTGAATTTCCTACGTAGCAACTCACCATGTTCTGTTAGGAATACACGGCGACTGCTTCTCTCAAATAATTGCAATTTTAACCCATGTTCTAACTCTTGTATGGCATTCGAAAGCGCGGATTGGGTTATATTGATTTGTTCAGCGGCTTTGCTAAAGGACAAAGTCTTGGAGAGCTTGATAAAATACTCAATTTGGCGAATGGACGGCTTGTACATATATTTATAATACAAATAAATAATATTTTTATCTATTAATAAAATAAATATATGACATTTGAATTACCCATTTGATTTTTAGACTTTAATGCACCACATTCCTTATTAAGAATTAACAACGCATACAAAGGAGATAAAACTATGCTTGGTATTGGAGATACACTCCCTGAATTTGAAGTGACTGGTGTAAAGCCTGGCTTCATGAAACATGAAGAAAACGGTAAATCCGCTTTTGAAACCCTCACAGAGAAAAGTTTTGAAGGGAAATGGAAGGTCATTTTTTTCTATCCGAAAGATTTCACATTTATTTGCCCAACAGAAATCGTTGAATTTGCAAAGCTAAACGGTGATTTTGAAGATCGTGACGCAGTCGTTCTTGGTGGAAGCACAGACAATGAATTTTGTAAGCTTGCATGGCGCCGGGAGCACCCTGATTTGGCAAAACTAAATCAGTGGTCATTTGCAGACACAAACGGAACTCTTGTTGATGGCTTAGGCGTTCGTGAACAAAGCGGTGTTGCCTACCGTGCGACATATATTATTGATCCGCACGGCGTTATTCAGCACGTTGCTGTAAACGGTCTGAACGTTGGTCGCAACCCGAAAGAAACACTACGTATTTTGGATGCCCTTCAATCTGATGAGCTCTGCCCATGTAACCGTGAATTGGGCGGCGAAACAATTGATGTTTCAAAGGCTGCTGACAACATAGCTGCTTAATTAAAGAATTTTATAAGAGGCGGCTTAATGCCGCCTTTTTTATCTCAAAAGGAACAAAGGCTATGACCACTGATAATTTAAAAAATATGATTCCTGATTACGCAAAGGATATAAAACTTAACCTGTCTACGCTAGCTGGTGAAGAACTCCTTAGTGATCAGCAGAAGTGGGGGACGTTCCTCGCTTGTGCCATGAATACGGACAATGCAACGCTTATCCAGCAAATCGAAGAAGAGGCTTTGGATTATTTGAGTGAAGAAGCTTACTCAGCAGCTAAATCCGCAGCAGCCATTATGGCGATGAATAATGTCTACTACCGTTTCACGCACATGGCGTCAAACAAAGAATATGCAACGCTTCCTGCAAAATTGCGCATGAATGTCATTGGTAATCCAGGCGTTGATAAGGTTGATTTCGAACTTTGGTCATTGGCTGTGTCTGCTCAAAATGGGTGCGGAACGTGCATTGATTCACATGAAGATGTTTTGAATAAAGCGGGTGTCTCAAAAGACCAAATTCAGGCAGCCGTTAGAATTGGCGCAACATTAAATGCTGTTGCAACAGTTCTAAATACTGAAACTGCACTTTCTAAAAAGAATAGAGAATCCGCTTAACTTGCGGCTTTTTTAGCTGTTTCGGGTTCAGCTAATTTCTTAGGGTCTTCGTGAAGAAAAACTTCACGATGAGGGTATGGAATTTGAACACCGTGTTCTTTGAAGGTATCCCAAATCGACAAGAAAACTTGCCCTTTCACATTCGTCACACCGTTCTCTGCATCCTTAATCCAGAAGCGTAATGTGAAGTCTAAAGAACTGTCTCCGAAACCAGTTAGCCAGCAAACAGGACTTTTATCATCAACCACACGTTCTGGTCTTTGTGCGGCTTCAATAGCAAGTCTTGTCACCTCATGTGGGTCTGAGTCATAGTGAACGCCAAATTCAACTTCTATACGCACAAGCGTATCACCATGTGACCAATTAACGACTTGTTGGGTGATAAAATCTTCGTTTGGGATAAGGAAGGATTTGTTGTCGCGTGTTACAATTTCAGTATAACGCGCACCCATATGATGCACCCAACCAAATGTACTTTTGCCGTTTCCGCCACCGCTACCTTGAATTTCAATGACGTCACCTGGGTTAATGGAGTGATCAAGAAGAAGCATAATTCCACTAAACAGATTGGAGACACCTTTTTGTAGCCCAAAACCAATACCCAAACCAAGAGCACCAGAGAAGACCGCGAGGACACCTAAATCAACACCAGCGGTCGTGACTCCGATGAGAAGAGCAAAAGTGATGAATACCACTTTTGCTACTTTAGAAATTAGCACCCGAGAAGAAGGTGTTAAACTACTCACACGCGATAGGCGTCTTTCTGTCAAAGTGCTTAAGAAAATTGCCGCATAGAGCATGGCAAATATAAGCAGAATAGCCTTGATAACCGCTAATGCTGTGACGCGCCCGTCACCAATCGTGAAGCCAAAAGAGTCTAATGCTCCTGTTGTCTCATCGAGAACGCCTATAATATTTAGAGCAGCAATAATCCATGCGATCATGGCGACGGTTTGGCGCATAAAGGTGTTTTGGATGAGCTGTGCGGCTGTACGAATGACAACCCAGGCCATCAGTAAGCTGTTAATCGCAGAAGCAAAACGCATATCGGCAGCTATAACTTCATTGTTATAAAGCTGAACAAAAATCTCTATGAGCAAAATAGCCGTGATTGGCAGAATGAGTTTTGTGAGATTTTTAAAAGTCTGACGTATACGGAAATGGAATTGGCTACGATCAATCCATGCAATTAATTTGGGGGCTACTCGACGTCTTGCAAGCCAACCAATGAGGAGTGCCACTACAATAACAGCGATCTGAAGCCAGTTTTCAGGAATACTGAAGGTTTTCACAAAATAATTTTGTGTATCAGCAAGATAATTCTGAAATATTCCAGCAATTTGCATGTGAGTACCAAATTCCCTTTAAAGAAAAATGAAGGTTATATGTTGTTATGTAACATTTTAGCTCTCACGACAACCCGCGAGACCCTAAAATTAAAGGATAATAGTAGAAAATTTAAGCTTTAAGAATATGAACGGCTTCTTCGGGCAGCCCGTTTGAAAACGTATCGTCTAAAGCTTCTGCACCACTCATCAGGCGGTACACGATGGCACCATAAATCATATCAACGGCCAACGATGTATCCAAACCTTTGCGGAATTCGCCTGTGCCTTTACCCTCTTCAATGAGATCGGCCAAGATTTGTTCATGTTGAAGCATGAAGTTTTCGTAAAAAATCGTCAGGCTTGCTTCATCGGATTGCGCCTCAGCCATTGCTTCAATAACAATCTTACCATTTTTGCCCTTAAGTAAACGGATAAAGCGTTCCAACTGTTTACGAACAGCATCGGCTTTTGTTGATGTTGTCGGAAGAGGAGGTGTTTTGCCAACTTGTGCAGCCAAGGCATCCAATACGATAGCAACCTTATTGGGCCACCATCTATAGATTGTTGTTTTCCCTACACCTGCTTTTTTGGCAATACCTTCAATAGAGAGTTCTTGGACTGATCCATGTAGAAGAAGACGGTTTGTGGCATCCAGTATGGCCTTCTTGGAAGTTTGACTGCGAGGACGTCCACGACGCTTGGGTTTATTATCACTTTGCTGTTCTGCCTCATGATATTTTAACGCCGATTGACTCATTTTTTCTACTGCCTTTAGATTTATCGTTTGGATTATTGAAAACAGTCACATTGCTTAATGGGTATTGCATAATAGTTCAACATTAAATGTAAAGATTTTTAAAAATAATTACCTCTAAAAGTATTTTTTGAACACTGCGTAGTGTTTATCGACTCGTATATTAGAAAATAAAGGATTATTACTAAGGCTTTATGAGCCAAGCGAAAGCATTGAATATTCATGTTCCTTGATATAAGGTGTGGCGCAAATTCACATATAAAGATGACCCCTAAAACGCATGGAAGTTTGGATATTATTTTCAGAAGATATTGAGGCCCCGACCAACGAGGCTTATGAAGTGCGCCGTTTTCAAACTGTGGGCCGTGAAATGGGTGTGGATGTCAAAGTTTTTGAACCTGAAAAATTTGATTTGCTCGTTGACGAGAAAGATAGAAAAACCGTTCTCATCAAAGGAAAACCTCATAAATTGCCAGACTTTGTTCTTCCTAGAACGCCACCCATTGAAAATGGCTATTTCTCCTTAGCAGTTATTCGACAGTTAGAAAGAATGGGTGTCTACACATATAACGACTCAGCCTGTATTGAGGCGGTTTCTGATAAAATGCACACCCATCAAATTTTGGCTGAACATGGTCTGCCAACACCTACTACGATGTTAGCAAAGTTTCCTGTTGATGTAGAGCTCATCAAAAAACACATTGGCTTTCCTGTCGTCGTGAAAACCCTGCTTGGTGTCAATGGCACGGGAGTATTCCTAATTGAATCCGAAGAAGCATTCCATGATTTGATGGGGCTAGTTGGTGAAACTAATCCCGATATTCAACTTATCTTTCAAAAATTCGTAGCTGTGAGTAAAGGCCGTGATTTACGCGTCTTTGTCGTTGATGGCGAAGTATTAGCTTGTATGGAGCGTCGTTCTAAACCAGGAGGCTTTAAAGCAAACTTTTCTCAAGGGGGTTCTGTTTTGGAATATGATTTGGATGAAGAGGGAAAACAGTTGGCCATTAAAACGGCGAAGGTTTTGGATATTAAGCTGGCTGGTATTGATTTTCTTTTTAAAGAAGGTGGCGGCTTCACTATTTGTGAAGCAAACACATTCCCTGGATTTAGGGGGTTAGAACAAGCCTGTCATGTCAATGTTCCCGAAGCCGTTTTCAAATCCATGCAAAAGAAGCTTGCTGAAGCTTAGTTGGTTACTGTGTCTGTACTTCGCGAACCCTCTTCAATGACGCTTCTTGAGCCATTACTCATCTGAATAACAGCCAAAGATCGCTCGACTAATCCATCAGGTCTAAATTTAAATGTGCCATCCAGACCATTAAACCCTTCAGGGGACGTCAAAGCCTGTGTGGTTGGCTTTTGTCCAAGCCTAGATAAGGAAATAACAAGAGCGGTAGCATCATAGCCTAGAGAGCTTATAGTTTGTGGGCTACGCCCAAAGTTACGGCGGTAATCTTGCTCAAATTTTTGTTTATTGTTAGGTGATGGTGAAGCATAAAGAGCACCATTTAATGATGGATAATTCACAGCGGATTGTTCCTGCCACAGACCTGTTCCTAAAATTTGAGGACGTTGAGGCGTTGATTGTATAGCACTTGCAATTTGTGAAGCTTCAGGTGCCGCCATTCCAATCAAAACGGAGTCTATTTTTTTCCCTGATTGTAGAAGTGAGACTAATTCTTGTGATGAGTTTACGATCTTGGCTGGTGGTAAATTATAAGCTTTAAGTAAGCGCTGTCCTGATGAAGAAATCAGACTCCCATATTCTGTTTGTGGAATGACGAAGGCAAAATCCCTTTTTCCGCGCCGTGCTTCATAGGCGAGTATTCTTTCGACTTGGGCGTGAGGTAAAAATCCCATCACAAATGTATTGTTGTTAGCGGCTGTCCAATCGGTCGTAAAACCTATGACAGGTCGCGAAGGTGAGGATAGTGAACTGACAGCTTTTACATCTTCTGCAAATAAGGGTCCAACAATGATGCCTGCACCGCGGGAAATTGCATCTTTTGTAGCGTCAAACGCACCTTTCCGTGTTCCTTGTGTATCAGCAGGAAGAAGCTCAACGTTTTGAACGCCCATATCAAAAATGGCGAGTTGCGCAGCATCCAGAAGCGATGTCCCAATATCTCCTCCACGCCCAGTTAGTGGTACAACAAACCCGATTTTAGTCGTACCCGTTAGTGGTGTAACGCCGTCTTGGGGTAAGGCATTTGGATTAACAATAACATTAGAACCATTTGTAGTGCGTGGCGCGTTAGTTGAAACACCCCATGGCGAATTATTAGTTGGTGTGCATGCAGCTAATATAAAAGATGAAAAGACTAATAGTAGGAAAGTTAAAATGTGGGATGTCTGTGTCATAGTTACTCCTGAACTGGTATTCATGCATGCAAGTCAATATAGTGATGAAGCATAGATTATAGAAAGATTCTCTTTTTCGTAAGGGTCAGGAGCCATTTCTTGAAAATTATCCTAGAAAATATCGAATTAAAGCCAGCTCTCTACCTTGTGGGCACACCAATTGGGAACCTGCAAGACATGACTATGCGCGGTTTACAAACGCTCAATACAGTGGAAACAATTTTTTGTGAAGATACGCGCGTCACAGGAAAACTGCTCAAGGCATTTGATATCAAAACGCGTATGGCCGTTTACACGGATCACAGCGATCAAAGGCTTCGTCAAAAGATATTCGACGTTATTGAGAAGGGGAAAGCAGTTGCGCTTGTATCAGACGCAGGGTTGCCGTTGATTTCTGATCCTGGGTTTAAACTGGTTCGTGAGGCGGTTGAGAAGAAAGTTGATGTTATTTCAATACCCGGAGCAAGTGCTGTTTTAACGGCATTGCAAATTAGCGGATTACCAACGGACAGTTTTACATTTGGTGGATTCATTCCAACAAAACAAACAGCACGTGAGAACCTTTTGAAAAAATATAGGACTCATGAAGAAACGTTGATTTTCTATGAAACTGTACCGAGGTTAGAGAAAACGCTTCAATCCATTCAGTCAATATATGGTGATAGGGTTTGCGTTGTTGCGCGCGAACTTACCAAAAAATTTGAAGAGGTTTTAAGGGGTGTTCCGCAAGTTCTCATCTCAAAAATTCAAGATAAACCCATTAAAGGGGAGGTTGTGTTGCTTGTTGAAGGTTACGAGGCAAGTGAAATTTCAGAAGATGAGTTAAGAAACCAACTTACAAAAAATTTGAAAACCATGTCCGTAAAAGAGGCTTCATCACAGTTGGCTGCGCAAACGGGTGTGGCGCGTAAAGTCATTTATAACATGGCGTTGGAAATTAGAGACTCATGAAAACTTCATATCAAAAAGGTGTGTTTGCTGAGAAACTTGCGTGCGTTTATCTTACTTTCAAAGGGTATCGTATTCTTAAGACACGCTATAAAACTAAGTTTGGTGAGATTGATATTGTTGCGCGCAAAGGCAAAATGATTGCCTTTATAGAGGTTAAACAAAGAGTGACAGAAAAAGATGGTGCAGAGGCTATCTCGGCACAGTCGCAAAAACGTATTACAAATGCAGCAAAACAGTTCATCTCGCAAAATTCAAAATACGTGGGCTTTGCTTTCAGATTTGATGCTCTATTATTTATCCCACCTATTTTTGTCCGACATCTGGACAATGCGTGGTCTGTCTCGTCATACTAAACATCAACACTGTTTCAAATATTTGAGGATTCTCATGAAAATAAAACATCTAATCATTTTAGGACTATGTTCTTCAGTCTTCGGACTCTCAGGTTGCGTGGGGGCAGGTGTTGGAGCAGGTGCAACTGTTGGAGTGGCATCTGCTCAAGAGGGCGGTATTCCTGCTGCAATTACAGATTTTAAAATCCAGACTCAAATTAACTCGCTGTGGTTTCAACATGATGTAGATGTTTTCCGAAAGCTTGATCTTACAGTCAATCAGGGACGGGTTCTAATAACGGGTGTTGTTCAAAACCCCCAACATAGAGTTGATGCCGTGCGTCTAGCTTGGCAAGTGAGCGGTGTTGAGCAAGTTATTAATGAAATTCGTGTTGCTGATAGCCAAGGTGTTGCAGGTTTTGCAAAAGATACGTGGATTACCACCCAGCTTCGTAGCAAGATGGTTTTCGAGAAGAAAATCCAGTCTATTAATTACTCAATCGATACCGTGCAGGGTGTTGTATACCTAATGGGTGTTGCTAAAAATCAGGAAGAACTGAATCGTGCCATTGATATTGCGAGAATGGTCTCTGGTGTGAAACAAGTGGTGAGCTATGTGAAATTTTCTGGTCAGCCTTTAACCGAAGAGGAGTTAGATGCGCGCCGCGATTTTCAAGGGAGCGTAACCGATACAACGACTTACCAAACTGAATACCAATCTATTCCACCGTCCAGTGAAGGATCCTTACCGCCGTCAGGATATTTTTCTGAGAATGGAGGAGGGCGCGCTCCTGTCCAATCGTACCAATTGGATGAGTAATAAAACGTGAAAATATCTGATAAATTAAAAACATTGGGAGATAAAGACGATACAAAACTTTGTCCCGCGCAGGTGGCTCTTGATTTGGCGGCGTCTCATAAAGAAGGGCGTTTAACTGAACGTTATTATACGCATCTTGAAAAGATTGTTGAAAATGTCCGAGCCAGACATGAAGAGCTTCTTAAGAGTGGTGCTGATGATGATGCAGGAACACGCCTTGCTGCGATGAAGCATATTGTCTGTGACCAAGAGGGCTACCACGGCGAATATGAGGATTACGATAATCTTGATAATACTGATTTTATTGAAGTTATTGAGCGTCGCAAGGGCTTACCAGTCGCATTGGCTCTTTTTTATATCCATATTGGAAAAGCGTTGAAGTGGGATGTGAAGGCCTTGAATTTTCCGGGGCATGTTTATGTGCGTTTAGATTATAAGAGTGAACGTCTTATCTTTGATCCGTTTGAGGATTGTAAAGTAGCAGAAGCTCATGATTTACGCCAAAAACTTAAACAAGTAGTGGGCGATGATGCCGAGTTGTCAGCAACTTATTATGAGACATTATCTAATCGTGAAATTATTTTACGCCTTCAAAACAACAGAAAGACTCGCCAAATTGCTTCTGAAGACTATGAGGGGGCATTGCAAACGATTGAAACAACTCGTCTGGTTGTGCCTCATGAAGATAGGCTTGTTTTCGAATCAGGAATTATCCACGCAAGGTTGGGACAACGAAGAAAAGCAATTGAATTACTTCATAAATATCTCGAAACATCAAATGACCCCATAACACGTAACGACAGTCTTCTATTACTTCAGGAACTAGAGTCTGAATTAAACTAAATAATTTATCTATTTCAGTGCGCTATCTCTTGTAATTTCCTGCAACAGTTCTATTCTTTTTAACAACTCGATTCCCCGAGCTTATAAACAGTGCTCTTAACATCATTTTTTGGAGTTTTAATTATGCCTTATCGTTTTCTACTTTTATTTGCAGCCCTTGTGCTCGTTACCGCGTGTAGTGGTGATGGGGAAGAAGATGCAATTACAACAACGCAATATGACACGACAACAACAGGCCCCGGGTACGATGGCACAACTGTTGGTGGTGTTGCAGGACAAGCTGTCCCTGGTTCGCAACAAGATTTTGTTGATAACATTGGTGACCGCATATTCTTTGGATATGACAGTACTGATTTGACTGGTGAAGCGCGCGGTACTTTGGACAGACAAGCTAACTGGTTGAACCAATACTCTAACCTGACAATAACTATTGAAGGTCATGCAGATGAACGCGGAACGCGCGAATACAACTTGGCTTTGGGTGAGCGCCGTGCGAATGCCGTGCGTAATTACCTGATTGCGCTTGGTGTTACTGCATCACGTGTTTCAGTCATTAGTTACGGTAAGGAACGCCCTGTTGTCTTTGGGACTGATACACAGTCTTGGGCACAAAACAGACGTGCAGTGACTGTTGTTAACTAAGCAAAAATACTTACCTCTAAAAAATAAGGCGATTATTGCAATCGCCTTATTCTCGTTTATTGCGCCATCTGTTGCGGTAGCGCAAAGCGGCGATGTTTCCAATCGTTTACAAAGAATTGAGCGCGAAATAGATACATTGTCCCGTTCTGTCTACAAAGGAGAGGCGCCGCCTCCCGGACAACAATTCTCAGCTGGCGCGGATGCGCAATTTCAAGCCAATATGGAAGTACGTTTGAACTCTATTGAAGAGCAATTGCGTAACCTTACAGGTCAAATCGAGGAAAATCGCTACAAGGTTGAGCAGATTGAGAAGAAGCTTGATATGTCACTTAGCGATATTGATATGCGTTTAAATGAACAAACACCTTCCTCGGCGCAACCCAATGAAGGCATTATCGATACAACATCATCTGTAGAAATTAACCAACCTGATGTCCCTCAATCTCAAACGGTCACCGTAACACCCACGCAAAATCCAGATGCACCATATTCTCCTGATGAGCCTGTAGCGACGTTACCAACTGACGCGGCAACGCTATACGAGCGTGCATTTGCTGATTTAAAAGCGGGACGCAATGAAACAGCACAGACTGGATTTGAGCAATTCTTGGGCGTCTATTCGGAAGATAAATTGGCTTCCAACGCACGCTACTGGTTGGCTGAAACTTACTACGTCCGAGGTAATTATGATGCAGCAGCAAAAGCATTCGCAACGGCTTATCAAAAAGACCCAAAAGGAAGCAAAGCTGCAGATAATTTATTGAAGCTCGGTTTATCTCTTGATGCGCTGGATCGTGGTAAAGATGCTTGTGTTGCACTTAAACAACTTGATAAAGCGTTTGGTGCAACGGGCTCTGCTGTTGTAAAGCGTGGGGAAAAAGAGCGTGAAAAACTCTCTTGCAGCTAAGGAGGCCTTCTCTTTGACTGTTCATCTCGAAGATTTCTTTAATAAGCATTGCCCTCAATTTTTTAAATCTCCCAAAATCGCCGTTGGTGTTTCAGGTGGAGCTGACTCTCTTGCTCTAGCACACACACTTTCAGATTATATGTCGAGCATTAAGGGTGGTGAATTGCATTGCCTGACAGTTGACCATCAACTTCGTGCTGAATCGAAAGATGAGGCGCAGTTTGTTAAAGAGACTGTCACAAAGTGGGGTAATCACGTCGCTCATGAAACGCTAAACTGGCAAAGTTCTAGGAAGAAGACTTCTATTCAAGAACAAGCGCGCAATGCACGCTTTGATTTAATGTCTGTATATTGCAAACAAAATAGCATTGAATATTTAGCATTAGCCCATCACGCCGATGATCAGATCGAGACATTCTTTATTCGCCTCACAGCAGGAAGCGGGCCTGATGGATTGGCTTGTATGCGACCAATCACAGAAAGAAATAATCTTAAAATTCTACGACCACTTTTGGATGTGTCTCATACTGATTGCGTTTCTTATTGTGAAGGGAGAGACCTTCACTGGATTGAGGACTCAAGCAATGAAAATGAAAGTTTTGAACGTGTGCGTTTTCGTAACTCAATGCCTGTTTTAGAAGAGGAAGGACTTTCTAAAGAACGTATTTTAAGAGTAATTGCGCGTATGCAAGAGACAAATAAGATTTCAAGCTATGCAACTGAGAAGGCATATAAAGATTCAATTCAAAATATAGATACGAAACATATTGTTTTTAAATTAAATGATATCCTTGGATTACCGCGGGGACTAACGCACCGCCTGTTGCGTAAAGCTATGGACGAATTGAACCCCAACACTGATTATGGGGCGCGTTTGCTGAAAAGTGAGGAATTAGTTTCTGCGCTTTTTGAAGAAAAAGAGGGCTTTAATAAGAGAACATTAGGCGGGTGTATTTTCTCTGTTTCAAAAGATAAAAAATCCTTACAAATTGATAAAGAAAAAACAGCGTAAATTATTCTCATTTTTTCCTTGTTTATAAAGGGAAACCGACTATTTTAAGGTATTCATTGAAGGTTATAAAA
>JBBKVR010000020.1:0-7708 GCA_037968575.1 Bdellovibrionales bacterium
ACACGTTGATCTTCCAAATATTCGAAGATGGCGAAGACGAGGAGGTAAAAGAAGAAATCGTCCAAAAAATGAAGGAATGGTTATTAGATAAAGACCTAAATAGTGCTGAAAACTTAAGCCTTTCGGAAAAAATTGGGTTGTTTTGGATAAATGATTGGGATTTATATAATGAATTTTGGCGAGAAATAAATAATTTTGGTTTAATAAACAGAGATTTTAAAGATTTATCTATCAATCAACCAGACAGCGCAGAAGAAATGGTTATTAATTTAGTCAGGGATGTTGATTGCTCTATTTATGATTTAGCAGATTTAGCAATCAAGGTAGGTGATAGAGCCGAACAGAAAAGAAATAACGTAATTTATTGTGATTTTGCTGAGGGAAAAGACAATTTTCTAATACGTGCCGTGGCAAGAAACAGAATTTTGTTGAGTACACAAACGGGATTGGACAAAGATTGGTCTGAAATGGAGTTTAGACCACTGCTGACAGATAGAAGCACAGATAGCCAAAAACCATCAGGTCATTCTGGTCCACACTAAAATTTCAGGAGCTTTAGAATTTACAGAGTGGTTTAGCTGAAAGTGGGCTCAGGGGCTTCGGCCACACGACCCGCTAGGTTGAACCCATTTCGACTTCCTATGGTGGCTGTAGAATGCTGTATCAAGTCGGCTCTGACAGCTGGGTCATTTAAGTCGCGGCCATCTGCCCTTCTTGCATCTACTGTTCTTAATGTTCCGTTTTGGTCTCGTAGAATTAATTCCATATGTAGGTGTGGTCCCGTACCAATTCCAGTGTTACCAGAAAGCGCAAAAACCTGACCTTGCCTCACAGTTTGACCTTCTTCTGCAACGAAGCCGCCATTGCGCAAATGAGCATAAGCGGTGTAAACACCATTGCCATGAGATAAAATTGCGACATTTCCGTATCCGCTAGCCGTACCAGTATGTACGACAAGACCATTTTCAGGGGCATATAGACGTGTACCTATTGACATGCCAATGTCAGTAGCTTCATGAGGGCGTGTAAGTGTCCTCATCTTAAAGCCAGATGTTACACGCTCTTCAGCGTCTGTAAGGGACGAAATACTGACAGAAGTGCCGCTGCCATCTCCGCGATATTCGCCATGTCCACTAACTAGTCCTCCTACAGCATTACTAAAATCACGATGGGTATGGGAGTGTGTATGGCTACTATCGTTGTGTCCGTGCTCTTCTACACCTTCATGGTGATCTTCACCCTCATGATGCTCATCACTTTCGGCGCGTTGTGCGTCCTCAGCTTGAGATTCTGGGCAATCCTCATCAGGACAATATTCGTCAAGATTTACTAAGTTTGCTAAAATACCTTGAATGCTTTCACCTTCAGGATATTCATTAAAATCAGGATTAGCTAAAACAGTCCACGCTAAATAGTTTCTAGTCAGCTGTGAAAAATCATCTTCTTTCTGCAGTTCTCTAGGGTCTTTAGAGCGGCTTTTTTCTGCTCGTTGTTCTGGGCTATCTTCATCTGCGTTCGGATTTTCGTCTAAGAGAACACGAGCATTGGCAACTTCTGCAAGACGGGCTCTCAAGCGCTCTTCGTCCAGAACTTCACCATCTTCGAAATGTTCTCTGTAATGTGACATTTACCGCTTAATCTCTCTATTTATTTGTTCTTACTAATAAAATAGCACTTTAAGTGTCTAAAATGCAATTTATTCACATTTTTTCTTTTTATTTCAATAGTTTGTATAATATTAGGAATTAAGAATTTATGCAGTAAATTCGGGAGTGTGCAGATTTTGAGCTGTTCGTGCCAGAACATCACCTGCGTCACCATACGCACGATTACCAACATAACCATCGTATTGCCCGCTACCATCTGCTCTATAGATAGACGCCCAGATACGTGCTGTAGCATTCTCCGCTGCTGCAATGTTACCACTTTCGAGATGTCTGGGAACACCCGCTTCTCTAAGTAGTTCCATAGCTAGACGTTGCTGTAGTTCGGGCGTAAACCTAGCATTAAGGTCAATATCCAGATTTCTTACCAATCCACGAAGTGTGGGGCCAACAAATTGGAACGCGCCAACCGCAGAAGAGGGTGAGTCTGTCTGGTTAATAACATCACGTTGCCACTGAAGAATATCGCCAACAGTTTGTTGAGTTACACCTTCTCCACCAAAATGCCTATTAAAGTGTGCTTGTGCACCATTATAAACGATATCATAGTTACCACCTGCCTCATGATGAGCGAGTGTATTTAACAGTTCTCCATACGGGCCTGTTGCAATGCCGTGAACAGGAGTATGGTTGAAGTTGCTATCAAAATGTCTTGTACTATCTCCACCACGACTGTCCATAACAGCTGAAAGTGTTCTAGCTGCACCACGGTCAAGGTTACTCCAGTCACCATTATCATCAATGACAATGTTGCCATTTTCATCTTCTCTGGTGGGTGCGCCGTTGGCAATAAGAAAGCGATCCAGAACTTCAATATCTATAGGAAGGGCTTGAAATTGTTCTTCGTTTCCAGTGATGCCTGCTCCAGGCCACAATTCCGATGCCATCGCATACAATAAAGTACTGCTATCCGTAGCAGAAGTAGGAACACTTGGCTCTGTTTCACTTGACCACAGAGAAGACACACCCTCTATGGCGTCTTCAGCAAGGTCTCCAATTCCATTTGCAAAACTTTTAAACATACTTAATAAAATACTCAATTTCTCTAATATTTACAAAAAAAACTTAAATAATTAATTAAAACAATAGGTTATACTTATTCAGAGCCTAGCCCTAATCCAGGTAACCTTGTTATAGCAGTTTCGACGCCCGCACCAACACCTGACCTTGCTGAAGCTATAATACTAGGCGTTGGATTGTATGTTCCTGTTTGCTCTAAGGCATTTTCGATTCTTGCTTCTAAACCGCGTGTCGGTCTTAGGTCATCTCTCTCTTTTCCATAGGTCTGCATAGTACGATTTATAAGAGATTCACGCACTTCAACATTGGTCATGTCGTAAGTTTGATTAAACACAAATTGAGGGTCAATACGGTATAATAACCCATCTTCACCCCGTACCATATTTTCGTAATGTAGATGATCTCCGTTCCCACCGTTACTGGAACGTACACTTCCTGTGTGACCCATATCCATAATATGTTCCCCAGCTCTTACAATCTGACCAGGGTTAACGCCGACTTCTGATGCGTGTGCGTATACGCTTACCCAGTTTCCATCACCATGGTCTTGAACGACTCCTCTTCCTAATGAGTTACTCTCATTTCCAAAGCGTGGGTGTCTAACAAGACTAATCATGCCGTCTGCAACTGCTCTAATGGGTGTACCTTCTGCATTTGCCATATCTACACCTGGATGAGTGGGTCTACGATCGCTGTACATAGGCGAGTTAATACGGGTATTTGCTACAGGACTAAAGAAAGAGGTAACTCTGTTATAAGCCTCCTCCAGCCATGTATGCATGCGTAATGTTGGAAGCTCAGGCGCGACAGAGTTGAAAATAGTATTTAGCCCGTCTCTAATGGGCTGGAGAGGGTTATCTATAATAGAGCTTTCACCAAAAATAGGTGATAATATACGTTGTCCTGCACCTTCTAAACGCTCTAAAATTCCCGGTGGTTGATCACGGTTTTGCATTAGAGTGCTGGCCCTGCTGGTCCGTGACCATGGCCTGCATGAGAAGTTTCAGCGCTTTCAACAGTAGCTTCTAGATTGGACGCTTCTGCACGAACGCCTGCAATTACGTTACGTGCACTAACGTCAACGCTACGCTCTTGGATACCTTCCCCACCAGTTTTATTCATAACAGCAGTTGTTCTATCTTCTACGGCATTTGAATCTGTCACAACGTCTTCTATTGTTTCCCCTTCGGTTACGGCATCCTCGCGTGTTACTGCAAAGTTACCGTTTTTATCAAGAGCCATTAATCCGGCTCTTGCGGCGGACTCTAATGCTTCTTGAGCTGCTCTATCACGCTCTAGTTGTGCAGCAATCTCTTCTCTTCGTGTAATAGCTTCTTCCAGCTTATCTAGCTGTTCTGAAGTCATGAGTGGTTGGCCATGGGCACATTTTGTAAAAGCTTTGTTTACGGGAGGGAAAGAGCGTGCTGTTACACCAAATCGTCCTAGTTCTTTTTGTTCACTACTAGTACCTGAAACTGCGTCTTCTCCACCGTAGTCGGGACCTATATTGAAAGATGTTCCATGAGCGAAGGGATTCCTACCAGCAAAAGCGTCAGGTTTACTCCCAGCTAGAAACGGATTTTTAGGAGTATTTATGAGGATGGCATCGTAGGATTTATCGCTAGGATTTACTTTCTCAGCGTATGCATCATATTCACCTGTATGTCTGATATCATCAAAGCGCATTGCGCAAACTTCCCTCATTTCTATACTTTAAATAATTATAAAGCGAGAAGAGGTCTCTATTCAAAGTAGATGTCTAATCTATTGTTTTGAAAGGGTAATTCGTTTTTGTCCAAATGGTTAAAATTTGGTTAAAACATTGATTTTAAAGGATTAATTAAATACGGGCGCCGGGGTACCTGAGATGATGGCTGTAGGCATTCGACGCTCTAGTTGTAATTCAAAAGCGCGTTGCCCTAGAATCAGGGCAAAATCGCCATCCATACCTGTGGCACAGCGATCAAGAATTTCTTCTGACGTATCGCAGCCCGCGGCATTTTTAGACGAAAATAAACCACGATTACCCTGCATTACGGCATTTTGTACGATTTCGGCTGTTTGCTCGGCGTTGGCGTCACCAATATTTAGATTTCCGAGCACAATACCTTCCTGAGCAATAACTGTATCAAGTGCATCAATAACTGCTGGATCGTTTAAATTAAGGTTTTTGCGTGCACAAGCTGCTGAAACGGCCTCTCCCATTTCCTGCATAAAGCGCTCTGAAGTAATAAAAATCCCAAGCTGTGTCATCATTTTGCTAATGAAGCTGTCGCCCAACCATGTACCACTAGTTAGGAGGTCAAATGTACTGCTTGAAGAATCTCCATCTGATGACCCTTCGCCGTAGTGAAAAAATTTGCTAACACCGGAACGATTACCAGCATGGCTGGTTCCAACATATTTATTGCTAAAATCGGTAAATATTGAGGCAGAATGAGGAATTCCCGTAATAGCTTCAGGAAATTCAGAATCGTGCAAACCTTGGATATCAACGCCAAGGCTTGTCCCAGCTTGTAATTCCAGTAGACGTGCATGAGTCGTTGTTTGCATGATTATCTTATAGCTGATTTTACGAAAGAACGCAAAGTTTATGCGTAGGAGAGGCAAAATTCAGCCTTTTTTTAACAAGTTAGCCATGCTACATAAATGCAGAAGATATTTACCAAAAAGACGGGATACACATGAATATTCACGAATACCAAGCCAAAGAACTTCTCAAATCATACGGCGTTGCTGTGCCAGACGGTAAGGTCGCGTTTACTGCTGATGAGGCTGTAAAGGCCGCTACAGATATGCCTGGGCCCCTTTATGTTGTGAAGGCACAAATTCACGCTGGTGGGCGCGGTGCAGGCCATTTCACCAACAACCCTGAGGGCAAAGGCGGTGTGCGTCTGTGCAAAACAGAGGATGAGGTTCGCGATGCTGCCGAGGCGATGCTGGGCAACGTTCTTGTGACCAAACAAACAGGTCCAGAAGGTAAAGAAGTGCAGCGCCTCTATGTCACTGACGGCGTAGATATCACCAAAGAATATTACTGCTCACTTCTCCTTAATCGTGAAACATCTCGCCTGACATTTGCTGTATCTACAGAGGGCGGAATGGACATTGAAGAGGTGGCAGAAAACACACCTGAGAAAATTATTAAAATCGATATTGATCCTGCCACAGGAATGCAGCCTTTCCACGCGCGCGAATTGGCGTTTGGTCTTGGATTATCTGGTGGAGCGTTCAAAAGTGCCGTGAAATTCTTCGGCTCACTTTATAAGGCCTACACAGAATTGGATGCCGAAGTTCTTGAAATCAATCCTATGATTGTGACTGATAAGGACGAGGTGA
Source organism: Bdellovibrionales bacterium (assembly GCA_037968575.1). Lineage (GTDB taxonomy): Bacteria > Pseudomonadota > Alphaproteobacteria > Micavibrionales > Micavibrionaceae > UBA2137. Next base: position 6,024 of record JBBKVR010000020.1, read on the forward strand.
TGGCACTGGATGCCAAGGCATCATTTGATGACAATGCGTTGTTCCGTCATCCAGATATTGCGGAGTTGCGTGATAAGACTGAAGAAGACGAAAAAGAACAACAAGCTCACGAATACGACCTTTCGTACGTTGCTTTGGACGGGAATATTGGTTGTATGGTTAATGGTGCTGGTCTTGCGATGGCAACAATGGATATTATCAAATATTATGGCGGCGAGCCTGCTAACTTCCTTGATGTTGGGGGCGGCGCAGATGCCGAGAAAGTGACAGCGGCATTCAAAATCATTCTCTCAGATCCTAATGTAAAAGGTATTTTGGTCAATATTTTCGGCGGCATCATGAAATGCGACATTATTGCCGAGGGTGTGATTGCTGCGGCTAAAGAAGTTTCACTTTCAGTGCCGTTGGTTGTGCGTTTGGCTGGAACAAACGTTGAGAAGGGTAAGGAAATCCTAAATTCTTCAGGTCTTGATATTATTGCAGCCAGTGATTTGGGTGATGCGGCACGTAAAATTGTTGAAGCAACACAAAAAGCAAGTAAGGCAGCCTAATAAGATATGCGTAGTTTAAAACCGACATATAAAAATCTAATGGGATTGCCCGCTTGGGCAATCTATTGCCTGATTATTATGACGATTCTGCTCAGTATTATTATTCTCGCTAATATCTGGTTTCCTGAGTATTTCGACGAGGAATTCTTCTGGAAGATGATTGGAACGTATTTTGTCCTCGTTTTGAGTACTGCCGTGATTTCCAAAATGGCTGACGCGCTCAAAAAAATGAGTTCTGACGACAAAGAATAAACCTCTTTACATTTACATAAATATTTACTAAGAATTCTCTTAAAATTTGAGAGAACATAATGTCACAAGAAGAAACCAATATAAGCTATTTACGTGATCCGTCTTTGATGAGTATTGAGCGTATCGTTACAGCACTTAACAAAGAACAAGATATTATCGTTTCTGGTATACCAGTGGCTCGAACAATGAAACTAGTCTTTGTGGGGGCTTCGGTTCCTCGTTCAGAACCTGAAATGTTAAGAATAAAAACCAATTTAGACGTGAACTCTCCTGTACGAGGACCTATTGTAGGTGTAGTAGCATCAACGTTGTCTATTAATCAGGAATTTGCATTTGTTGTCTTGCCTAAAACTGAAATATCAACGAGTGATTTGGTTACTATGGCAGATGAACAAATGAGAAAAATGCAACATGTAGGTATGTCTCGTATTCAATCAGGTGATGGAAATATAAATATAAGACTTTCGGGAGCTCAATGGGCTGCGAACGACTTTGAATAGTCTTTGATAAATCATTCTCCGAGGTTGCGAAACCCTATAAAAAATGTAAAACAATACTGTTGAAATTTTCTAATCAGGAGACAGTATGTCAGTTCTTGTTAATAAAAATACGAAACTCATTTGCCAAGGCTTTACGGGCTCACAGGGTACATTCCATTCCGAGCAAGCTATTGCTTACGGCACGAATATGGTAGGTGGTGTGACACCTGGTAAAGGTGGACAGAAACACCTTGATTTGCCTGTATTTAATACGGTTTCCGAAGCCAAGTCTGAAACAGGCTGTAACGCCTCTGTCATTTATGTGCCCCCTCCATTTGCAGCGGACTCAATTCTTGAAGCTGTTGATGCTGAAATTGAACTGATTGTCTGTATCACTGAGGGT
>JBBKVR010000021.1:0-5523 GCA_037968575.1 Bdellovibrionales bacterium
AACAGATTTAAAAACTGCCTTGCGTCACAACCTTCATGGTGTTTAATGTTCATGGTCTTTCAAAAAGTGTAATTAGAAAACAAATGGAAAGAAATACCTATGACACAATCCACCCCCAAGCCTGCTTCATCACGCATTAGAGAAGAGTCAGACTCAATTGGAACAATAGAGGTTCCAGCAGAACATTATTGGGGGGCACAAACACAACGCTCACGCGAGAATTTTAAAATCGGAACAGAAACTATGCCTGTTCCCCTTATCCGTGCACTTGGGCTAATTAAAAAAGCCGCTTCCATGACCAATATGGAACAAGGCAAACTGGATGAAAAATTAGGACAAGCCATTATTCGCGCAGCTGACGAGGTTATTGAAGGTTCTAGAAATGATGAATTTCCACTTGTCGTTTGGCAGACTGGCTCAGGCACTCAATCCAATATGAATAGTAATGAGGTGATTGCAGGACTAGCAAACGAGGCTCTATCAGGAAAACGCGGAGGAAAAGATCCTGTGCATCCTAATGATCATGTTAATATGAGTCAGTCATCCAACGATACATTCCCAACAGCCATGTCAATTTCGGCGGGAGAACAAGTTCATCACCTTCTCATCCCCGCTCTTCAAAATCTACATGAAGCATTGGATAAAAAAGCCACCGACTTTGCCAATATCGTAAAAATTGGCAGGACACATTTGCAAGATGCAACCCCTCTGACACTGGGTCAGGAATTTTCCGGCTATGCCCAACAAATGAAGTATGGTGTTGAGCGTGTTAAAAATACGCTTCCGCGTGTTATGGAGCTTGCACAAGGGGGAACAGCAGTTGGAACGGGTATCAACTCAACGGCAGGCTTTGCAGAAACCTTTGCAAATCATATTGCACAACTCACAAATCTATCGTTTAAAACCGCTCCCAATAAATTTGAGGCGCTTGCCGCACATGATGCAATGGTTGAGTTATCAGGTGCATTAAATGTTCTAGCATCTTCTCTCATGAAAATAGCCAATGATATTCGTCTGCTGGGTTCAGGTCCACGTTGTGGAATTGGTGAAATTGCTTTGCCTGCCAATGAACCCGGCTCATCAATCATGCCTGGCAAAGTTAACCCCACGCAATGTGAGGCTCTCACCATGGTGTGTGCTCAAGTTATGGGGAATCATGTCAGCATAACTATTGCTGGCTCAAGCGGTCATTTTGAATTGAACGTATTTAAACCTGTAATCATTTACAATGTGTTGCAGTCCATTCGCTTGATTGCCGATGCTTGTAATAGCTTTACTGAGAATTGCGTTGTCGGTATCGAGGCCAATAAAGAACGTATTGATATGCTTCTGAATGAGAGTTTAATGTTGGTGACAGCCCTTAATCCTCACATTGGCTACGATAATGCCGCTAAGATTGCCAAGAAAGCTCACGCTGATGGGACAACATTAAAACAAGCGGGCATTGAACTCAAACTTCTGACAGAAGAGCAATTTGATAAATGGATCAAACCGGAAGAAATGGTCAAACCGAAAAGCTAAAAACGCTTTTCTCCGCCCCTGTTCTCAAGCGCTCTGTCACTCTTAACAGACATCGCACTAGCGTGTCTCTGGAAGAGCCTTTCTGGGAAGAGATAAAAGCAATTGCAAAAGTAGAGGACGTTTCCCTCAATGCGCTTATCTCAAAAGTCGATGAAGTCCGTGGACCTATCAGCCTTTCAAGTGCATTAAGGCTTTATTCTCTTCATAGATTACGTGATTAACGTAGAAACTCCCCAACGGCGTCACGCAATAAATCCTCAGGCGTTGCTTGCTTTTTCTCTACTGGTGCAGGCGCTTCTGTATCACCAGATGCAGGTTCTGTAGTAGTCTCAGTCGGAGTCGTTTGTTGCTTAGCACCACCAAGTAATGGAATACCAAGTTTGTCGTTAATCTTGTCGACAATACCATTATCTTGCAGAAGTTTACCAAGTTTACGCTCGATTTTACGCTCTAGGTAATCTTCTAAAATATCACCACCTAGACGTTTTGGATTACTAAGTGAACCACTAAATGACATTTCAAATGGCGGAACATCAGAGTTTTTGACAGTCACTTTGTTAACCACGTTTAAAGTCCAATCAGGCAAGTTCACACGACCTGTCATGTCAAAGCGTGCGCGTCCACCGTCAAGATAAAGCGGATTGAGGTTCACTATACCTTTGGCAATATCAAAGTTACCATTCAGCGTATCAAAACTTGTTCCCCCTTTATAAATTGAGGATGTCAGAAGGCCTTTAACTGTGTCTCCTGGTTTAATATCTTCGGATAACGCACCAGCAAGACCAGCAATATCAATGCCTTTAATAACGATGTTCTCGCCATTAACTTTGGCATTACCGTTCAAGTTTTGAATGATTGCATTCATTGATGCACCACCAGTTGTCAGTTGTTCAGAGGCAGATGTAATGCGACCAGCTATCAAGTCAGTCGATTTATTGACTATCGCCCCATAAAGCTGGTTTGCATCAATCGAACCAGCTTGTGAGTTCCATGAAATTGATGAGAAGCCCTGACCATTATCTGCTCCTTTTATTTGACCATCCATGTTTACAGAACCACCAAACATTCCTGCTTTGAGTGATGACACATTCATCACTCCATCAGACAATGAGAAATCAAGTGATGGAGAGCTTAACACCCAACGGTTTTGAGCAATGGATTGGGCTTTCAAATCCAAATCAAGCTTTACTGATTTCATCCATTTTGAATCAATGGGTTGTGGTGACCAACGGCCATTATTTGAAGAAGACCTATTAGAGCTACCACTAGATTTTGCAGAAGGCTGATTGGCTGTTTCTGTTGAGGTTCCTGGCAATACAAGTGAGCCAAGAACCAAGTTACCTTTAACAGATGGAATAGAGCCGCCAGTATTGATTGTCAGGTTAGCTGAATTGATGTCCACAGGACCTGCTTTCCCTTCTAAGCTTGCAAGTGAGATCACTTTCTCAGCCATGGATAGAGATGTCTTAATATCCAAAGGTTTTTGCCAGTAACGTCCCATTGAAAATGCTGGGTTAGCAATTTGAATTGCCTGAACCATGTTTGGGTGTTGAACACGCAAGGCTAGGTTATCAATTTTCAAATTACTCATCGGGGTTTGTGCAGTACCACTTGCTGTTACAACCAAGCCCTTACCTTTCCCTTTTGCAGAGAACTGCAAAGCATCTAAAGAACCCTTAAGTGTTGCATCTGCATCCAATGGGCCAACAGTCACTTTTGATTCAGGCACTTTGACACCATAGCTTTGTGCTAGTTTCTCAACGTTAGCAGTTTTCATCTGAAGGTTAAGGTCAAGCCCACTTAGGTTCTGCGTGTTTCCTATTGTACCCGTTGCAGAAGCCGTTGTGTCAAAGGCAGTTTGCAGAGAAGCCCCAGCAATACGCAAAGCATTTGATTTTGTCGTTAAATCAGCTTTAACATTCTTATAGGTTTTACCCTGATAAAGAAGCGAACCAACGGCCGCATCCAAATCCAAATTCATTGGAATTGAAAAACCTTTAGGTGCCGATTTAGAAGCTGTTTTCTTTTCAGCCTTTTTGTCTCCTGATTGACTTTCTGATTTTTGAATGGAATTTGAAAGCCCCATCCATTGATCAACATTCAAACTATCAGCATTCATTGCAAGTGTAAGGGACGCAGGTGTTCCTTCATCTGCAAAACTATACTTTCCTTGACCACTTAGGGATGATCCATTGAGCTTTGCTGTGTAGGACGAAATATCAACAGCGTTTTCCTGAAGGGTCAAGTCTGCCTTAACATTGGCACCGGCAAGTGCTTGTCCCAATGTACCCTTACCTTTTTGGCCTGTTGTTTCTTTCAAGTTAAACTGAAATTGTTTATTGCCATTTAAAGCTTTAACGTCACCAACAAATTTGAGACCAGCGAGCGCCACTTCCAAATCATTGAGAACGATTGTATCTCCACCAAATGCCATTTCACCTGATGCATCAAATGATCCAGGTGCTATATTGCCTGCATATTTAGACAAATCATCACCTTTAACAGAGAACTTACCTTTAATAGCTTTGGTTTGTTGATTGATTGACCCGTCAAACTCACCTTCAACAGCCTTGTCATCTGCACTAAAGGCCATCTCTACAGGTGTGTTGCCGTTTTCGGCGCGCTCGGTTTCTAAATCTATTGTCACAGGACGACCGTTATAAACAGCAGAACCCTCAACTTCGAAAGGACCTTGAAGACTATCCATTTCGCCCGTCATGTTCACTTTTTCAAGTGTTGTCGTTGTACCCTTCACACCGTCTTTATAAACAAGTCTTCCGTCAGTTACCTCCAGGGAGGAAATTTTGAAGTTTGATTCTTTAGGCTCTTCCCCTATGGCTTCTTGTTTATCTTCTGTAATTTCTTTCTTAACCGCGCCTTCTTGCTTTTCATCGCGCTGAATAACCCAACTGCCTTTGCCATTGGAATCTGTTGCAAGTGTAATGACAGGCTTGACCAAATTAACTGATTTGATCGAAACGTTTTTAGATAAAAGAGGAAGAAGATCCACACTCACTTCCGCTTCATCAACAGAAACAAGCTGTATCTGATCATTTAAGACTGTCACTTTCTCAGCACTTAAATGCGGAAACGGCAAAACAGCAAGGGACAAATCCCCGTCAATTTTAACTGTGTATCCAGATTTTGCCTGAATTTCACTCGTGATTGTCTCTTTGTATTTTGACCAATCAACAAATGATGGCGCAACCATCACAACAACCAGTAAAAGTATAACGAGTGCAAATATGCCGGAAAGCACTTTAGTTTTCATGACTTCATGTTCCTTTTTCAAATTTAAACTTCACAGTAACGTTATAGTTCCTTTCTTAGGAAAATAAAGGGGTAGCATGCTGTTTGCATTGCACAAAATTCTGCATTATGATTTGAAACATGCAAAAGAAACCAACAGTGGTTAAAAAATATGCGAACCGCCGCCTATACGACACAGGGCGGAGCGCTTACGTTACACTTGAAGATATCTATGAGATGGTCAAAGAAGAATACGACTTCGTAGTACTTGATGCAAAAAGCGGAAAAAACTTAACAAAACAAGTTCTTATCCAAATTATTGTAGAAAAGGACTCAAAAACAAACAGTCTCTTTACCTTACCTTTCTTGAAAAAACTTATCTCGCTTTATGACGATAATTTGCAATCCCTAGTACCTGACTACCTAGAGAAATCCATCAATAACTTTGTTGAAAATAGAGAAGAGTTAAGTGGACAGTTAGCTAAATCTATCGAACAGATTGACCCTGTGACAGTTGGCACTACTCCACCAACATCAAGCGATACTCATTAAAATTTAAGAAGAACTTTGTAGAGTTTTATCCAAACGATCGCGCGCTTCCATGGCTTGCTCCATCTGTGCTGTACCACCTTCATGCGCAATACTCACAAACTGATTACCCTGCTGATAGAACAATAGAGAAGCCGACAAACCACCCTCTCCATTTATACAAGCAATCTCGTATGCCTCACGCTGAGCACCAACTTGTGCATT
>JBBKVR010000022.1:0-14116 GCA_037968575.1 Bdellovibrionales bacterium
TCATATTCAACGTGCGCTGTAGAAATCGTGATACCACGTGCTTTTTCTTCAGGAGCCTTGTCAATTTTATCAACTGTCTCACCGTTACCATAGAGCATCGCAATCGCTGCAGTCAGCGTCGTCTTACCATGGTCAACGTGACCAATCGTTCCAACATTTACATGAGGCTTATTACGCTCAAACTTTTCCTTAGACATCTCATTCTCCTTTGTATGTCATGCCTGCAAACAAGCAGGGATCTGATTTGCTTTCACAAAAATTAAGTTCCTTAGATCCCCGTTATGATAATCCTGTCTACGGGGATGACAGTAAGGGTACGCCTCCTCCACAATAGAAAAAACGCACTGCATGATTTAAGTGAGTAACCCCTATCTGTCAACAGTAAAACTCTCGTTTTTCATAGAATAAAATGGAGCGGGTGATGGGAATCGAACCCACATAGCTAGCTTGGAAGGCTAGTGCTTTACCACTAAGCTACACCCGCATTTGATCTTGTTTGGATCAGGTAGTCAAAACCATTACTGGCTTGATAGATGAAAATCAAGTGCTTTCAGGAAAAGTCAGGATGATATCCGTTCCTTTCCCCTCTTCACTTTCGATTGAAACTTCACCTTTGTGAAGTGCGATAATGTTGCGCACTAAAGTGAGTCCCAAACCTGCACCCGTTCGGCTGGGGTCATGCATTTGACCTGTACCGATTTCAAAAGGTTCAAACAAGCGTTTTTTATCTTCTTCAGAAATTCCAACCCCCGTATCACTCATTATGATCTTCAAGGCTTCATCGTCACACTTAGCAGTGAGGGTAATTGAACCTTTTTCAGGAGTGTAACTAATGGCGTTGCGCAAAAGATGCATTAAGACTTGTCGTAAGCGTTGCTTGTCAGCATGAAGTGTTCCTACTGATTTAGCACAATTGATATCAAGTTTTATTTGCTTACCCATTGCCCACTCTTCACCTAGTAATTTCACTGAGTTCAGCAATTCACAAACATCAATTTCTTTTTTATCCAAAGCCATAACACCAGCTTCAATACTGGTGAGGTCAAGCACATCATCGATAAGTTGTTTTAGTCTGTTTCCTGCCTCACCTATATCACGCGTATATTCTTTCTGTTTATCATTCAGTTCACCAAAAAATTCATTGGAGAGAATTTCGTTAAAACCCATAATGGCATTGAGTGGAGTCCTGAGTTGATAAGATACATTAGCTAAAAATTCAGATTTTAATTGTTCGGCTGTTTCCAAAGCCCTGTTTTTTTCACGTAAAGCTTCTTCAATATTTACCGTGTCGGTAATATCCGCATAGGTAAAAAGTGACCCGCCATCTGGCAAAGGGACAAAAGCATAAGCTAATGTTTTGTTATCATTTCGCTTAGTAATGCCAGAGTCTGCCACTCTGTTCTCCATGACTTTTACTATTCTGGTGTAGCGATCCTCCCAAGCCGTCTCGTCATAAAAATGTTTAGAGCGCTCAGCCAATTTACTAACATGAACTTCACCTTCTAAATCCTCAGGGTTCATGCCCCATAATTCTGCATAGGTTGGGTTCCAAAGTTTTAGACGTCCATCCCCACCAAACACAATCACACCTTCTTTCAGGTTATTCAAAGTTTCGCTCTGAACAGCAACTAGCGTGTTATATGAAGATTCAAGCTCTAGATTAGAGGTTACATCTTCAGAAATAAGCATTAACCCGCCCGCAGGATTAGGGATTGTTTGCGTGCGCAACACCGTCCCATCAGGTAACACTATTATATCCGAATGAGGCTCTATAAGTTTAGTAAATCTGGCAAGCCATTCATGTTTATAAGATCTAAAGTCTGCCTGCTCGGGAAGCCTCCGCGTTTCACGTAGTTTCTCCAGTACATCACCAAGTTTTGGTCGCGTGTTTAACCAAGCCTCCTCCAAGTGCCATAGCTTTGCATAGGCAGAATTATAAAAGATGATTTCTTTATCTGCATTATAAAGCGCAACAGCTGTCTGCATATTTTCAAGCAACGCGTTATAGGCTGACTCAGTACGTTTTGTATCTGCACTTATAGATTCCTCAAAAGTTTTATCAATCACATTGACGATTGCAAAACCCATGTCTGGAACTGGTGTAACATTTAAATCAAAGCGATGTCTTTTTCCTGAAATAACAGAGGTTGTGTCATAAGTTGTTTCAGCGTTTTCTTTAAGAGCAAGCTTTACCTTCTCAAAAACATCGACTTTCTTTTTTTCTTTAATTGATTTGAGAGAAAGTGATGTTTGTTCTTTGATGACGTCTTCAATGTTTGAGCTGAATAAATCAGCATACGCTTGATTGCACCAAGCCATTTTTCCATCTCTCGTATGTAAACATACAGGAACATTTATAGATTGTAGCGCCTGCTGATATTGAATGTGTTGTTGCTCAAAATCTTCAGCCTTCTTTTTCAGGCTATCATTTTCAAAGAGCAAATCTGTGACATCTTCAGCCCAAAGAATGTTGAAAGAGCTACTCTCAATGTCACTAGGACGAAAATTTAGGCGGATTTGTTTGTCTTTGGGATTTTTAACAATCAATCCCAAGGAACGGCGCTCACGCTTATATCTTGCCAAAGTATTTTCAAATGCGATGGCATCCGCAGGCTCAAGAGATTTAGAAAAGGCATCAATATTGGCGAGCTCCGCAATTTCGAATAGAGATAAAAAACCCTGATTGCAGAACGCTTGCCCTTGAGCATCCCAACCAAAATACTCCCCCGGCACACCATCAAGGAAAGCCTTTAGGCGTAAGTTTTCTTTATCAGAAGACCCACGTTGCCCAAGCCCCAGCGTTTTTAAGAAAGACCGTCTTGTTGTTGCCATGATGTCTTGCAGTGTAAAAGCAGGTTGGAACTCCCGCAAGGGCGAAAATCAATTGCTTTCACACCGTCCACTTATTATCGTTCAGCCTATGACAAGCATTATTCAAACAAAGTCTGAAGAAGAAACCATCATCTTTGCAAAATCCTTCGCAGAAAAAATCAGTGGCGGCGATGTGGTTTTTCTGGAAGGAACATTAGGTGCAGGCAAAAGCGTCTTTGCACGAGCATTGATAAGAGAGCTCACAAATACCCCTAATTTAAATGTGCCAAGCCCTACCTTCACACTTCTCCAAACTTACTCTTCATCTAAAGGCGAGATTTACCATTATGACCTCTATCGCTTGAAATCATCTGATGAAATTTACGATTTAGAATGGGACACTGCATTACAGGAGGGTATTATACTTCTTGAATGGCCTGAAAGATTGAAAGATATTGATGTCCACAAACCTGTCAAACACATCCATTTCTCTATTGAAGATAATAACAGCCGTAAAATTACCGTTGGTGATTGAACACCTAAGCAAAGAATTGTACAAAACCCTATGACTCCCAAACCTAACACTGCTTTTATTCTTGCTGCTGGACTAGGCACGCGTCTGCGCCCCTATACCGATACTTTGCCTAAGCCGATGGTATCCGTTGCCGGAAAACCCATTATAGATCACATCATTGATAAGTTAATTCCCGCGGAAATAAATAAGATTGTCGTCAATACACATCATATGGGTGGGGTTTTAAAAAAACATCTCTCTCAAAGACAAGATGTCGAAATCATCTTCTCGGAAGAAGAAGAACTTCTTGATACAGGTGGCGGCGTCAAAAAGGCTTTACCTGAACTTGGCAAGAAACCCTTCTACATTATAAACGGCGATGCTTTTTGGACAGATGATATCGGCCATAATGCTTTTGAAAATTTAAATAATATTTGGGATGACGGTCAATGCGACATGGTTCTTCTTTTAGAACCTGCCGAGCGTATGACCTTAACTAAAGGCGTTGGCGATTACGATATTTTAGAAAACAACAAAGCTGTACGCTCTCTTAATCAGAATGGCAAATATATGTTTGCGGGTGTACGCCTATGTCATCCACGTATTTTTGAAGAAGCAAAAGAAAACAAGTTTTCTTTTCTCAAGTTGATGGATGAAGCAGACAAAGCTGGTCGACTCTATGGCTGTGTCCATAAAGGCTATTGGCATCACATCTCCACACCAGAAGAATTACATGCTGTTGATGAAGCGGTAACCGTTAGCACATGAGTAAGAATTTTAACATCTACACCATTAACCCCTCTCAGCCATTTTTGAAAACACTGGCGCAGGGTCTTCTTGAAAAGTACGAATACAAGCCGTTCTTTTCAGACGTCCGCATACTCCTACCCACACGTCGTGCAGGACGCATACTAAGAGATCAGTTTTTAGAAATCTCAAAGGGTAAACCACTTATTCTTCCGCAGATATCTTCGTTAGGCGACGTTGATGTCGATGAACTATCTTTGACAACGCTCACCAATACTCAAACTGACATTCTACCTGCTATATCTCCACTCAAACGCCAGCTTTTAATGAGTGAATTAGTTAGCAAGGTTGGTGTACTTTCACTTGATGAAAGCCATAGTTTCGCCCTTGCAGGATCATTAGCAACACTCATCGATCAAATACATACAGAAGACAAAACTTTTGATGATTTGACCAAAGTGTTCCCTGAAAATTTATCAGATCAGTGGAAAGTTAGCCTGCAATTTTTATCCATCATAAAAGACGCGTGGCCTAAAAAGCTCAAAGAGTTAGGACTAATTGATCCTGCCGATAGACGTAGACAATTAATGAAAGCTCTCATTTCTCATTGGCAGAAAAATCCAATTGAAACTCCCGTAATTGCGGCAGGCTCAACAGGATCTATTCCTATCACAGCGGACCTTTTGAGAACGATTTCTAAACTGCCTCAAGGTGAAGTTATTCTTCCTGGTGTTGATTTAGGATTAGATAGCGAAGGTTGGAAAGCTGTTGAAGAGGGTCATCCGCAAGCCACCCTTAAAATTCTATTGGAACGTATGGACGTCCCACGTGCACGCGTACAGCTCTGGTCTCATGCAAAAATGAAGACTTCAGAATCTAGAGAACGACTCTGGCGAGAAGTGATGCGCCCTGCGGAAACCATCTCGCAATGGCAAACTTCTCTTGAAAATATGGATAAAAATACATTTCAAAATGTTCACCTTTTAAACTGTGAGACACAAGAACAAGAGGCACACAGTATTGCTTTGCTTTTACGCGAAACACTCACGGAAAAAGATAAAACCGCAGCACTTGTAACGCCTGATAGAGCTCTAGCAGAACGTGTCAAAACCTATATACACAGATGGAACATCAATATTGATGACACTGCTGGAGAGCCATTAACTCAAACCATTACCGGTCGTTTCATACGTGCTGTTCTACAAGCTGCAAAAGAAGAGTTCTCACCTGTCTCACTTCTCACATTACTAAAACACCCTTATTCAAGATTTGGGTTGGAAGAAGGCGAAGTTGGGAGGTTGGCTCAAAAGCTCGATAGAAAGCCATTACGTGGACCATGGACAAACGGACGATTTAAAGAGTTACTAACTGAACTTCAAGAAAAAGAAGAAACAAATGATCTTTACATCTTTTTATCTTCTATCCAAAAAACGCTCAAACCGCTTACTCAAAAATTAAAAGACAGCAGTGCATCTTTGTATAAAATCACACAAACTCACATCGAAGCATGTGAAGAGGTTGCCTCAAACGCAAAACAATCAGGGCAAGATGTCTTATGGGCAGGGGACGAAGGAGAAGTTGCTTCTAGATTTTTCCAAGACTTACTAGCTTGTTTTTCTGAAACCTCAAAGGAGTCGACTTTCTTTTCTGATACAACTAAGCAAGGTTATACAACAATTTTTGACTCTTATATGTTCTCTATTTCTGTGCGCCCTAAATACGGTACACATCCACGGTTAAGTATTCTTGGACAACTAGAAGCACGCCTCATTCATGCCGACAGGGTCATTCTCTCTGGTCTCAACGAAGATGTTTGGCCTGCATTGCCAAAACAAGACCCGTGGATGTCACGTGGCATGCGAAAAGAAATGGGTCTGCCCCTGCCTGAGCGAAATATCACTCTAAGCGCACATGACTTTGTTCAAGGAGCTTGTGCGAAAGAGGTGTTCCTCACGCGCGCAGAAAAAGTTGCTAATGTCCCCTCAGTACCTGCGCGTTGGTTACAACGCCTAAATGCGATATGCCAATCCATAGAATATGACCCTAAAACCAGTACAAAAAAATATCTCGTTTGGTCACAAAAAATGAACCACGCAGATGAGTCAGAAAAAATTACATTGGAAGCACCCTATCCTATCCCGCCTGTCGAGAAACGACCTAAAAAGTTTAGTGTAAGCTCACTCGAATTGCTTATGCGTGATCCGTACTCATTGTACGCCAAAAAGATACTGCGTCTCCGACCACTTGATCCTTTGGAAGAGGCCCAAGGTCCAAAAGAAAAAGGGAAGTATTTCCACGATATCCTTCATAAGTTTACGGAAGAATGGCCCGACAAACTTCCTGATGACGCGCAAGGAGAACTTATTCGTATTGGTAAAGATATGTTCGGCGAATCTCTGGATGACCCTTCGCTTTGGGTGAGTTGGTGGCCGAGATTTGAAAATATGGCTGGGTGGTTTGTTACGCATGAACAAGAGTGGAGAAACAAAGGTTATCAATTCAAAAAAGCCGAAGTTGAAGGCACAACACAACTTGGAAGCTATATGCTCACTGCGCGTGCTGACAGAATTGATAAAGACGAAAGCGGTCAATACGCAGTCATTGATTATAAAACTAGCTCTACAAAATACCTTGCCAAACAAGTAAGAGCTGGATTCTACCCGCAACTTCCCGTTGAAGCACTTATTTTGCAAGACGGAAGTGGGCAAGGGTTTAATGAATTACCGAATAGTGAAACCAATTATGTGGGCTATTGGCACACCACAGGCAGCAAAGATGGCGGTGAAGAAATGGCACTCTTTGATAAAAAAGCACCTTTTGTAAAAGACATAGTTGAAGAGGCAAAAGGGGGCATTGAAAATGTTCTAAATGCTTACGAAGATGCGTCACGTGGTTATCCTAATAATCCTTTCCCGGGTAAAGAGCCTCCTTACCCAGATTACGAACACTTGTCCCGAATTCTAGAATGGGGAACAAGTGGCGACGATAGTGAGGCTGCATGACACAACTTGCACATCAAAGCCCCTCGGCACAAGACACCATCGGGCAAAATGCCACTGACAGGCAACGCCAAGCTGCGCGTCCAGACACATCTGTTTGGGTGGGGGCATCTGCTGGAACAGGAAAAACCAAAGTTCTCACTGACAGAATTTTGCGGCTTCTTTTACCCTCAGAAAACTCGCCTAAAGGAACGCCACCACATCAAATTTTATGCATTACGTTTACCAAGACAGGTGCAGCAACTATGGCCTTGAAATTAAGTGAAAGGATTAGCAAATGGGCCACCCTGTCCTCTAAAAACTTAGAAAAAGAACTAGAGAAATTGCTAGGTAGCAAACCAACAGAAGAGCAGATTAAAGCAGCTCCTAAATTATTTCCTCGTATCGTTGATGCGCCAAATGGTTTGAATATCATGACCATTCACTCTTTTTGTGAATCCATCCTTAGACGTTTTCCCATAGAGGCTGGATTGCCACCATCTTTCGAGGTTATGGAAGAAACACAAAGCCGTTCTGTATTGGAAAGCGCTCGTAATATTTTTCTACAGGACGCAATTAAAGATATAAAAAGTGAGATGCACGCGCGCCTCAAACGCTTATCTGTGCGGGAAAGTGATGATCGTTTTCTTGATTTACTTAATGCTCTGTTGTCAAAGAGGCGTATGCTTCAGAAACTTTTCACAGATAAAAATGAAAGCGATTTACTGCCACAGCTTTTTGATTTATTTGAACTTCCCAAAGAATCGTCCGAAAAATTTCTTTCTAATACAGCAAATACAGAAATTGAGAGATTACGTTCACAATTAATACCCCTTGCCGCAAACTTAGCCGAAAGTGGTAAAAACGATAAAGAATCCGGGCAGGCCATTTCGGATTATTTATCGCTAAATTCCATTGTAACTGAAAACGATATTCTTGAACTTCATGCAAACACCTATACGAAGACGACAAATGCACCTAAAAAACTTAATAAAGCTGTTCAACATCATACATCACTATTTCTTCAACTCTGCGACATACTTGAGTCTTTCAAAGAAAACTACATACGCCTTCAAGTGGCGCGGTCCTCCGCGGATTTACTCATCGTTGCCTACCATATTTTAAATGCCTACACCGAACTTAAAAAGCAAAAAGGTGTTTTGGATTTTGATGACCAAATTGAAATGACCTCTGATCTTCTTCAAGGGAAATTGCAAAGTGGAAATCGAGATGAGGCTTATCAATGGATACTCCATAAACTTGATAATGGTATAGATCATGTTTTAGTTGATGAAGCGCAAGACACCAATCCCGACCAATGGGAAGTTATACGCGCCCTAACTGACCCATTTACAGAGGGAAAAGGTGCAAGAGAAAACACACAAAGAAGCCTATTTGTAGTGGGTGATGAAAAACAATCCATATATTCATTTCAACGTGCAGACCCTGCAATCTTTGAAGATATGCGCAAATATTTCTCTGAAAGGTTCGAACAAGCTCAAGAACCTTGGACTCCCGTTCAGCTCAACGCCTCTTTCCGTTCTGTCCCAGCCATTCTTGAGTTTGTCGACCATGTTTACGAGTCCGAAACAGACAAGAAGGGTCTCTCTTATAACGGGGAAGGCATCCATCATACTTCATACCGCGCAGAGCAATCTGGTCGTGTCGAACTCTGGCCACTTGTGAGTGAAGAGAAAAAAGAAGACTTAGAGAATTGGCCTGTTCCAGAACTGCGGGACAAACTCAATAAAGCTGCTTCATCTTCTGCAAAACTACTAGCCACAAAAATTGCTGGTACTATTCATCATTGGATAAATTCAGGGAGGCAAATTGGTGCAACTGGAAAATTAGTAAGTGCAGGCGATATCCTCATACTCCTTCGCAAACGTTCAAACTTACAAACTGAACTTGTACGCGCATTGAAATCGTTCAATGTGCCTGTCGAGGGCTTGGATAGAATGGTCATTGAGGATCATATCGCCGTTCAGGATTTGCTGGCATTAGCTCGCTTTGCTTTACTTCCTTCAGATAATTATACTCTTGCCTGTATCCTGAAATCACCTTTCGTTGGTTGGGATGAAGACCAGCTTATGGAGCTCTGCTTTGAGCGACCCGATAACCAATCTTTACATGAAGCACTTGCAAAGCGTGACGATAAGAATTCTAAAAATATTGTCCGCTGGCTGGATGACCTGATTTACAGCTCGGATAGGCATACTCCTTATCAATTTTTTGCACGCACACTTGCACAACCTTGCCCTATTACTTCCAATGGTAATGGGTGGAGTGCTATTGACTCTCGAATTGGTGAAGAAGCTATCGATCCTGTTGAGACATTTCTCTCACACGCGCAAAGTTGGTCAAATCCACAAGGGCGTGGTGGTCTCCAAGCCTACATTCAAGACGTAGAGAAAAACAAAAACGAGATTAAACGCGAAATGGAAGAAGGCGGCGGACGCGTTCGCATTATGACTGTGCATGGAGCAAAGGGTTTACAAGCGCCTATTGTCTTTATGGCTGATTCCGCGCGCCATAGTAGTGGTGTTTTTAGCCACGCAAATCCATCTAACCAAATTTTTTGGCCAGACAAATCTCTACCTTTCTGGGGAGTAGGTGGTGATCTCAAAAACAAATTAACAGAAGACTACAAAGCAAAAGCCAAAGAAAAAGCAGCAGAAGAATATAAGCGTCTTTTGTACGTAGCCATGACACGTGCCGCCGACGAGTTGTATATTACAGGTCATATTGGTGATGAGAGCAGGCTCGACGAAACATGCTGGTATGTCTCTCTTGAAAATGCGATGAAACGCTTTGAAGAAAAATCACTTTCCGATAATTCATCCTATAAATTTGAAGATGGCACACACGCCTTTTCTATGTTTGAGAGTAATGCAAAAGAAACAGCAAACGATATAGACAAACCTGCTCCAAATGAAGAGCTTCCAAAATGGATAAATGAAATTCCTGAAGATGAAGCGCTTAATAATGAAATTATTCGCCCATCCTTATCAGGTATCGAAGAAGAGCGCGTTCTCTCGCCGTTGTCACAATATTCAAAACCATCTATTGATCCACGCTTTCACCGCGGAAATATTATTCACACAGCTCTCCAGTTTTTACCTGAAATTGCAAAAGACAAACATGAGAGTTATCTGCAATCTTACTTATCGCAAAAACATCTTGAGCTTTCTGCGGGTGAGCAAAAAGAGATTGAAATAGAAGTTCTGAATATTTTAAATGATGCTATTTTCGCAGAAGTCTTTGGTCCAAAGTCACGCGCAGAAACACCAATCACAGGAATATTGGATAATGGACAAAAGGTATCAGGACAAATTGACCGATTAGTAATTGATGATACTCGGGTTCTGATTGTCGATTTTAAGACCAATCGGCCACCACCAGAGCGCGAAGAAGATGTTCCAACAATTTATCGAAAACAACTGAGTGCTTATAAACAGGTGATGGAGAAAATCTATCCTGAGAAAGAAATTTTATGTGGTTTGCTCTGGACTAATATTCCAAAGATGATGCTGGTTAAAGTTTAAACGGATACAAACTTCACGCCTGTTTCGAGCATGTAATCAATCAACTCGCTCACCACAGGAAATACTTCAGGCTCTGGCTTATCATGTGTCAAAACAATGTGACGACTTGTCTGGGATTGAAACGCTTTATCGTTTTCCATCTTAGCTTTTAAATCATCCATAGATTGATATTTCCATTTGCCGCGATGGCGATCAAGCAACATCCAATCACTGGTTGAAAATGTGTAGAGACAATCTGCTGCCTCGTTCATTTCAGTATCTTTAAACCAAGGGAAAGTAACCCTTTTAAAAGGCTGTACGTAACCTTCGCGTTTTAAATACTCTTGAATTTTATGCTTCTTTTCAACGTTTTCAGGTGAAGGTCTATCAAGAGTAATACGCACGCCATCAAAAAACAGTTTTGTCACATACTCACGGTGTTCTTCAGGCAAAGCATCGTAATCGACAATCCAACCACCCGCCCCTCTATCCATATGAGGGAAACGTAGCGTTTTAACTATTTGTGATTTTTCTGTCTTTTTATAGACGCTCTCAATCATTTTTTCAGTCTTCTCGATTTCAGCAATGCAGTCCTCGTAAGACATTTCTGAAAACCGTGTATGTGAGTACGCATGGTTACCCAAAACAAAATCCATCTCTGCGAGAGCTACTGCACCTTGTTCATATTTTTCCAGCGTGTCGCCACGACAAAAGAAAAGTGCTGGGATATCGCGCTCTTTCAAAAACTCGCCAAGCTGTTTGGAAAAAGGTGACGGACTATCATCAATGGTTAGATAAACTTCACGCATTATGTTTTTATTCCCTGCTCAATAATGGTTTTCAAACCTGAAAGAGCCACATACTCCGTATCTATTCTTTTAATAGGTACGGCAAGTAAAGCATCATAAACAATCATTTCTGTTTGACCTTCTGGCTGTGGATTAGCATGAAAAGTAGACGTTAAAGCTTTGGCATCAAATAAGCCTTTATCGCAAATTTTTTGAATAACACCGCCATCTAAATAAATACCGCCCCAAGCATGCCCAGCAAGGGCAGCCGTATGTAAAAATAACCCTAAAAATTCATGGAAAAGGCGAAGTGTTTCATTAAACAGAGGTGCATTTGTATGTGATAGCAAGCTGGTTCCAATTTCTGAGCTGTATTGCTGTCCGTGAATTTTGCAAATGGCCTCATAAAGATATGGTAGACCTCTCCCTGCACATACATCTTCATATGAAACAGCTTTCTGAAATTCCATGTTTTTTAATGAACGCACCGTGCGCAAACATAAATTCTGCTCTTCAGTAATTGTGCTCACTGCAAACCAACCACCAAAAGTTTCACGTACACGATAGTATTCTAATTCCTTTATATAATCCGCATAAGCCAACCCTATTCCTGTTCCTGGACCACCTATCATTTTGGCTGCATAAGGACGTGGTTTTCCTGGGACTAAACTCTCCAAATCATCATGTCCTAATGACAACGCACCATAAGCAGTGACATAAAAATCGTTCGCCCAGAAAGCAATGGGAAGGTTTTCTTGTTTAAAGGCCTTTTTCTCCAACACCCACTTACTGTTATTAGCAGCATGTAAAACATCGGGAGATTCTTCATGTCCTGTAGACGCAATCGCCAGTTTCGGTTTTGAAACACTTAATTTTTCGACGGCGTGTTTGAACAAATCAATAGGGGAATCAAAATCAATAATTTTGAGGATAACGGGTTTTCCGATTTTATCACCGTCATAGGTGGCAATGCGGGCATGCGTACCACCAATATCAGCTAGTAGGTATTCACTTGTACTCATGTATGTACGTCCTCGCTGTGTCTTAAATCCATTGGTCCCCCAGCAGGATCAACGTGAATCATCACCTCTGCATTAGGGATGTTTTTGACAACATCTCTCTCGACAGACAGGGCAATTTCATGGGCTGTCCAAAGAAGAATATTTGGATCAACCTCAATATCAAAAGACACCAGCATTTTCATGCCAGAGCGAATAGCGCGCAAATCGTGCATATCCTTCACCTCTGTATGACTGAGAACAATATCCATAATTTGTTGCCTGATTTCTTGGTCAATTTCACGATCAAGCAACATATCAATCGCACTCTTGCCAACTCCGTAGGCAATCCACCACACATATCCAGCAATCAACAAAGCAACGACTGCGTCAATCCAACTGGGTGCGCCCATAGCCGTTGCCAGTAAAACCAACAGGACACCACCATTCATAAAGATATCGCTGTGGTAATGGGCGTGGTCAGCCTCTATTGCCATTGATGCAGATTTTCTGACTGCGCGCTTTTGAATAGTCGTTAGGACAAATGTCAGTGCAATCGAGAGAATGATAATTGCAGATGCTAAATACTGGTCGGTTAAAACTTCACGGGTAATGATATTCTGAATAGCACTATAAATCACCGCAATACCTGCCACAAAAATGAATGCGGCCTGACCCAAAGCAAACAACCCTTCAATTTTTCCATGACCAGAGCGGTGACAGTCATCGGCAGGCTTTAATGACATTTTGACAGAAATCAAAGCCATTATCGACATCATGATATCAGCAACTGAGTCTATGAGAGATGAGAGAACACTTACTGAACCACTCATCAAATACGCCACAATCTTGGCAAAAATCATAATAGAAACAATTACGATTGCCGACCACCCAGCAAAAAGGGCTGATGAAGGATCGTGCCCTTCGCCTGTTTGTACCGCGCCGTGATGATGATGTCCGTGACCCATGTCCATCTTTCTAAAGGATAATGCGTCCCTTTAAAAGTACAGAGACTCAAATTTTCCCTTGAAACTCAACACAGATAATTCCATGTTGAATTTCAGAATTCAATTTTGACCATCAGAAAGGCATTATTTCCCATGAAAACTCCAGTCCACGTCACAGTTACAGGTGCAGCAGGCCAAATCGGTTATGCTCTTTTATTCCGTATCGCTTCAGGAGATATGCTTGGCAAAGATCAACCTGTCTGTCTTCACCTTCTTGAAATTACACCCGCACTGGACGCACTACAGGGTGTTGTGATGGAACTGAATGACTGTGCCTTCCCACTTCTTCAAAATGTAATTGCAACCGATGATGCGGCTGTAGCGTTTAAAGATTGTGATTACGCTCTTCTCGTTGGCGCCCGTCCTCGCGGACCTGGAATGGAGCGTAAAGATTTACTAGAGGCCAACGGTGCTATCTTTGGTCCGCAAGGCAAAGCGTTAAATGATTATGCTTCTCGTAACGTAAAGGTTCTGGTTGTTGGTAATCCTGCCAATACAAATGCCTTGATTGCACAACAAAATGCGCCTGACCTTGACCCTAAATGTTTCACAGCAATGGTGCGTCTTGACCATAACCGCGCAATTAGCCAGTTAGCAGATAAAGCGGGTAAACATTCAACCGATGTGAAGAAAATGATTATCTGGGGTAACCACTCCTCAACACAATATCCTGATATTCACCACGCAGAAGTTGACGGCACAAACGCCATGTCACTTGTTGATGCAGGATGGTACGAGGGCACATTTAT
>JBBKVR010000023.1:0-12891 GCA_037968575.1 Bdellovibrionales bacterium
AGATGTTCTTTGGCAAAATCTTTGCAAGCATTTTGAATATTTTCAGAAATAAAATCCTCAATTCCTGACACTGTTTCTTGAAACTGTGAAAGCACATTCGCACCATCTTCATCCAAAACACGCGTTGCATCTTCGTCATATTCAAGGTTTCTGTCCGCAAGGAGAAATGATGACTCTTTAGCTGCCTGAACCATAGTCTTTGCGCGGTTCTTAAGTTCATCTGCAAGCGTATCTAGTGATTTTAGGGTGCTTGCATCATCTGTATCTTCACTCCAGTATTTACGAAGTAAATTACAAAAACTCTTATTATCCATTTCTTTAATGTAGTGGGCATTCAAGTTTTCAATTTTATCGTAATCAAATTTGGCAGGAGATTTATTAACACCATTCAATTCAAACCACTCAATGGCTTGTTTTCTTGAAATGATTTCATCGTCGCCATGTGACCAACCAAGGCGCAGAAGGTAGTTAAAAACTGTCTCTGGTAAATAGCCCAAGGCTTCAAAATCCTCTAAACTGACGGCTCCATGACGTTTGGATAGTTTTGAGCCATCTTGTCCGAGTATCATTGGTAGATGTCCATAGACAGGGGTCTTCCATCCCATAGCGTCAATAATGACTTTCTGGCGGAAGGCATTATTCATATGGTCATCACCACGGAGAACATGTGTAACGCCCATATCAATGTCATCAACAACAACAGCAAGCATATATGTTGGTGAGCCGTCAGAACGCAGGATAATAAAATCATCTAACTGCTCATTTTGAATAGTGATAGAACCTTGAACTTCATCGTCAATGATAGTTTCACCATCAAGGGGTGCCTTAATACGGATAACGGGTTTGGTGTCTGCAGGAGCATCACCTTCGCCTTTATCACGCCATCTGCGGTCATAAGCAGTAGGACGACCTTCTTTTTGTGCTTCTTCACGCATTTGCTCCAATTCTTCAGAAGAGCAATAGCATTTATAGGCTTTACCATTTTCAAGAAGTTGATTGGCAATCTCGACATGGCGATCTTGTCTTGAGAATTGCGAAATAATTTCACCATCCCAGTCCAGATCGAGCCACTTCATGCCTTTAATAATGGCCTCAACAGCTTCCTCGGAATGTCGTGCGCGATCAGTGTCCTCAATACGCATAAGCATCTTACCGCCAGTATGCTTAGCGTAAAGCCAATTAAATAAGGCTGTGCGCGCATTTCCGATATGCATAAAACCCGTTGGGGAAGGGGGGAAGCGTGTGACAACACTCATGTGATTAGCCAATCTTTTTATGAACTCATTTACAACTGGTCAGGATTATATAGGATTTAGCCTGACAAGAAAGGAGAGACATGTGAATTTTTTGCAAAAGTTGCAAAACTACCGAGAGCAGTTTCAAACTAACCTGTTTTTATTTTCACCTGTCATCCTTGGATGTGGAATAGGTTTCTACTTTTCACTTAAATTTGAACCCAATCTATTCGTTGTTGGCTTCCTTGCTGTCATCTCCATTATTGCTTTTGTAACTTCTTATTTTAAACGCCACGAATATGGAAATTTATATTTAGGGCTTTATTTCATATCGATGATTTTATGTGGCGTTTTTTTGGGAACGTTCAGAACCGCATCTCTTGATACAATCATGCTCAGCCAAGATTTAAAGTTTGCGCAAATTGGAGGTGAAGTTGTTGCATTAGAAGATGGACAGACAGGTAAAGGTAAGAAAGTTCTTATAAAAACGTATCAACTAGAAGACCTGCCTAAATCTGAAACACCTGAACAAATAAGACTGACAATTTTAAAAGCGGATAAATTATCATTAGGAGATAACATTTCTGTTTTTGCAAGTTTGCATGCGCCATCGGCACCAGTTTTACCTAATGGGTATTCTTTTAGGCGTAAAAATTACTTTGAAAATATTGGGGCGATTGGTTTTTCTTACAGCCAGCCAAAAATTTTAGAAAAGAGTAAAGAAAGAGGACTCTTTTCTTACTTACAGGAAAAACGTACCTCTCTTTCACAAACTGTTCGTGAGTATTTAGATGAAGAAACAGCACCTGTCACATCGGCTTTGCTGACTGGTCAACGCAAAAGTATTTCGGAGGATGACTGGGAGAACTTAAGGCAATCAGGATTGGCACATATGCTTGCAATATCTGGATTGCACGTTGGATTATTTGCGGGAACAGTCTTTTTCTTTTTGCGGATGTTAATGGCGCTCTATCCTCCATTGGTTCTCAATTTTCCGATTAAGAAAATTGCTGCTATTTTTGCAATATTGGCAGCTGCTTTTTACACAATTTTTGTCGGTGCAAGTGTTCCTGCTGTGCGTGCGCTTATTATGGCCGGACTAATTTTCACGGCGATTATTTTTGATAGGTCACCAATCTCCTTAAGACTGGTTTCTGTTGCGGCCCTGTTAGTTCTTATATTTAAACCTGAAAGCTTGGTGAGTATAAGTTTTCAAATGTCATTTGCGGCAGTGATGGCTCTTGTGTTGTTCTATGACAGTTTGCGACCTTATTTGAGCCAATGGTATTCACACGCATCTTTTTTTAGGAAGTTTGGGCTATATGTGGCTGGGGTTTGTGCCACGACTGTTGTAGCAACAATAGCAACGGCACCCTTCAGTCTCTATCATTTTCAAACGCTCCCACTTTATGGGTTGATAGCGAATGTGACAGCTGTTCCAGTTCTTAGCTTTATTGTCATGCCCGCTGCTGTTTTAACTTTTGTCTTATCGGCAGTTAATTTGGAATTTATCTCTCTAAATATCATGAGTAAGGGCGTTGAATTTATTCTTTGGGTGGCACGAGAAGTGGCAAGCTTACCCAATTCAGTATTCCATGTTTCCTCAATGGGACTGCTATCACTATTTTCATTACTGATTTCAGTAACTGTTTTATTTACGGTTAAGCGTTGGAATAAATTATGGTCATTAGGTTTTGTAGTTACAGCAATTATCTTCGCATTACTATATCCTAAACCAAACATTCTTTTGGCCTCTAGTGGTAAATTATTGGGTGTTTATGATGATGGTAAGTTTATTGTTTCTGACAAAAGAAGTGAGAGATTTGCCAGAGAATTATGGGTGCAATCTCTAAATATTAGGGAGAGTGATATTTTAAAGTTTACAAAAGCTGGATGCTCAGAAAAAATATGCTGTGATAATGATGCGTGCAGCATTGATGATAAAATTATCTACCTAAAGAACCGCTATCCTGTTTCCGAATATTGTCAGGATAATTCCAAAATTATAATCTCAAAAGGATTTTCATTAAGCTCTTACAATGCCTGCAAAGCTAATATCATAGACAGATATACATTAAAGGGGCAGGGAGCTTTTGCCTTCTACAAAAAAAGTGAAGGTTACAAAATACAATCAGTGATGGATGTTGAGGGCAATCGACCTTGGTCGCTTAATATTGGCGAATAATTGAGGAAAGAATACCTTGAATTTTGACACGGTTGGCTTCGTAAGTTTGAACCTTATGTGTTTTGTTTTCTGGACGAAGATTAACCGTAGCACCTTTTTTTTCTAAAGTTTTGAGAGT
This sequence comes from Bdellovibrionales bacterium, assembly GCA_037968575.1. Lineage (GTDB taxonomy): Bacteria > Pseudomonadota > Alphaproteobacteria > Micavibrionales > Micavibrionaceae > UBA2137. The sequence continues at coordinate 3,539 of JBBKVR010000023.1, forward strand.
GACCTCCGCATCGTCAACAAGAGCCACAACAATATCACCTGTGTTGGCGGTCTCTGCTCTTTTAATGACAGCGAGATCACCGTCATTTATACCAATATCCATCATGGATTCACCGTCAATGTACAAGCCATAATAATCTCCGGCGCCTAGCATGCTTAAAGGGGCATCTACGTATTCTCCTTCATGGGCTATAGCCTCAATGGGAGTTCCTGCAGCAATTTTTCCATAAAGAGGGATATGTTTAACCCCTTTGCTTTCAGAGCTAAAGACAGAACCATCATTTTGATTGGAAGCGCTTTCGCTCACATAATCATCGGGGAGACGTACAACTTCTAATGCACGCGCTCTGTTAGGTAAGCGACGTAAATGCCCACGCTCAACAAGTCCTGAAATAAGGCGGTGAATTCCCGATTTAGATTTTAGACCCAGTGCATCTTTCATTTCATCAAAAGAGGGGGCAACGCCTTTTTCTTTCATGGATTCATGGATGTAGAGCAACAAATCTTTTTGCTTTTGTGTGAGCATTTTAGCGTCCTTATTTTATCGTGTATTTAGTTTATGTCCTCTATATGTTCTACATTAGTTCTCGATTCGCGTCAAGTTTTGTACTTTTTGGTGTTTTATCTAAGTATTGAGAGGAACAAATAAATAGCGTATCTTTGATTTAGAAATGAAAAAGCTTATTCCTTATTTGCAGTCTCGCAAATTTATACTCATTGCTGTTGCTCTCTGCCTGTTTCTTGCCATCCAGCTTGTATTTATTCATACAAGCGGCGGCGATGATGAAACGCGTATAAATAATAGTCCCAAAAGCACAATTGAAATCACATCGACAGTGCCATCGTTTGTAAAAAATGTGGTTATTGCGGATCAAAAAATTGTTGTACGCTTCCCAGAACTGGAAACAACTAAAAAATCTCTACAAATTACACCGCTTCCGAAAGTGTCTGATGGCGCTCAAGCCAGTATCATTATTATTATTGATGATGTGGGTATGAATTTGAAATATTCTAAAGAGGTAACGGAGTTTGATGTGCCTCTGACATTAGCGTTTTTACCCTATGCACCAAAGGCCCAGGAATTTATAGCAACAGCTCTTCAAAATGGTCACGAGGCAATCGTTCATATGCCGATGGAGCCTATGGATGTTTCAGTCAATGCTGGAGAGGATGTTCTTAAAACTGACATGAGTGAAGCAGAAATTAGGGCAACTCTTGATGTGGAATTTACAGGACTAGAGGGTATTTCAGGTTTGAATAACCATATGGGTAGTAAGTTTACACAAAATAAAAAGGGGCTGTCTGTCGTGATGGATTATTTGAAAGAGAAAAATTTATTCTTTGTAGATTCACGCACTATCGGAAATTCAGTGGCAGGTTCTGTAGCCAAAGAAAAGAATGTTCCAACATTAGACAGAGACATTTTTTTGGACCATGAAGAAAATCCAGAGTTTGTTAGGAAGGCTCTTGTTAAATTAGAGAGCAAGGCAAAAGAAAATGGTCACGCTGTGGCTATTGGCCATCCCAAAAAAGTCACTCTCGATGCTCTGCGTGTATGGATACCTGATGCGCAAAAACGTGGATTCAAAATTGTACGTGCAGGGGATTTCTTAAAATCTATTGCCGCTGAAAAACACGCTAACAGAGAATAATAAACTTTAAGAGCTTGGCTCTGTTTCTCCATAGAGTTGGGTAAGCAAATCGTTGTTCACCGAAACATCATATTTATTTCTCAAATATTCCAGATAGCTACCAAACAGACTTTGCTTGAAGCTTGCACTTAATGCTTTGTTGGCATCTGCAACTTCGTTCTCAGGCAAGAGGTCAGAAGAGGGGAACTGAATTGTCTCAACTTGAGCAACTATCAGGCCGTCCTCATAAGGCACAAGTTGGACATCACCCCTTTTAGCAATAAAGAATTGTGAAAATGTTTCACGAGTCATCCCATAGGGTGGCGTATCGTCGTTCTTAAAAGTTTCTCTCTTCAATGGAATACGTTTGTCTTTTGAGGTATTAACAAGAGAGACATCTTTTTTATCTTTGATTTCGCTGAACAGGCTTTCGGCTTCTTTAAAATTGATACGCATTTGTTCTGTATCAATCCATTCTTTCTCGACCTTTGCTTTCACGTTTTCAAAGGAAGGTGCGTTCTGTAGATTAATTTTTTGTAAGACAAGTGTGTAATAACGACTGTCTGACAATTCTTCTACAGGCGTACTGTCACCCTCGTAGAGAGTAAAGGCATTTTCCATGATTTTGGCCGTGTCTTCGCTTGAGAAGTTTTTTAACTCATCAGGCGTATCACGCGTTAAGTCTTTAATGGTGAGTTGATTGAGCGGGAATTCTTTCATCAATTCAGAGATAGGTTCACCACCAGCCAATCTATCATCCAAATCATTTGCCAGTGCAAATAATTCATCTTCCATAAGGTTACGTTTGAGGACCTTACGGATGTCTTCTTCAGCTTCTTCCATAGGCTGTAAACGCTCAGGCGTAATGGAGCGGAGATAAAAGACATGCCAACCAAGAGGTGTTTTGACAGGGCCAACAGTTGTGGATTCATCAGCCTTAAAAACACTTTGGGCAATTTCTTCAAGAAGTCCGTTTTCTTCAAATGACTCAGAACCAATATATGCCTTGGCATCACCTGTAACTTTAGTGACAGCAGATTTCATATTATTGTTTGTCTTAAAAAGGTCGAGGGTTTCTATGGCTTGAGCTTCTTCCGCTAAGATAGCTTGCTCAACTTCACGTTTTTCAGGAACGGTAAATTGAGCAACATTTTCTTCGTAATAGGATTGAATTTGCGCGTCTTCAACGGTGATTTGTTCTTCTAATTTTTTAGGGTCAATAATCAGCAACGTGATATCTCGTGTTTCAGGAGGCGTATAACGCAACTTGGCATTCTCATAGAATGTTTTGAGCGTTTTTTCATCGGGTGCCTTAGTCTTTGTCCTATCATGTGGAAACATTAATAGATTCAAAGAGCGTGTTTGTTTTCTGATTTGCAAAATATCGCGAGCGAGGAAAGAAGGTACGTCAACGCCAACTTTTTCAAGACTAGAAGCAAGAAGCTCTACGGTCATGTCTTGTCTGACTGTTTCAGCAAGTCCGCGTTCACTCAAGCCCGTAGATTGAAGAAGTCTGTTGAGTGCCTCTTCGCGCGACAAACCTTGAGCAACAAGTGGCTGAATACTGATAGCAATTCTATCTGCAATGACTTGGTCACTGACTGAGATGCCCATCTCACGTCCTTCTTTAAATAGAAGAATACGATTGATTTCATTTGCGAGGACGCGATCAATGATACCTATTTGGTATGCTTCTTGTGTTGTGAGGTTTTGAGAGCGCAAATTCATTCGGAGCAGTCTATCGAAATTGACACTTTTCAAAGTTGTGTCACCGACCTTGGCAACATCAGTAGGAGAGACACCTCCACGGAAAAGACCCTGCCAGTCTGTTAAAACCAGACCGAAAGTTCCAAGGGCAAGAATGGCAAGAAAAACACCTGAAAGGGCACCGTGGCGCATTGCGCGTAACATATATGGGTATCTCCATTTGTTAGAGAATTAAGTTAAAATATTTGGAGGACTATAGAAAAGTGGGGTTAAGAGAGCAAGAAGGGATTGCATTATTGTTCAATAAAAGTTATTCCAGAGTTCCATGAGCACGTTTCTTGTGGCAGGTAACTGGAAAATGAATGGCAATGCGCAAAGCAGTCGTAATCTTGCCTCCGAAATTTGCCAATATCTCAATCAAACTCCTAAAATTCTAGACGCATGTGAATTCTTGTGTTGTCCTCCTACGCTTTATTTTCTGAGTGTAAGGGATATTTGTTCAGGAAGCCCTGTATCATTGGGCGCACAAGACTGCTCAGCCGAGGGTCAGGGCGCGCATACTGGTGATATTTCTGCGGACATGATTGCAGGAGAGGGTGCAAGTTACGTTATCCTTGGACATTCTGAGCGTCGTGCCGATCATAATGAAACTTCAGGTGAAGTTTCCAACAAAGCGCAGGTCGCTAACAAACATAATTTAATGCCTATTATCTGTATTGGTGAAACATTAGAGGAACGTGTGGCTGGTAGAGCCATGGACATCGTTGCTGAACAACTTAAAGCTTCTGTACCCAATGATTTAACCGCGGATGATTTCTGTATTGCCTACGAACCTGTATGGGCGATTGGCAGTGGTCAGGCAGCCTCAGAAGATGATGTTAAAGAGATGCACGCATTTATTCGACAAACTTTGTCGGAAATGGTGGACAATGCCGATACAATCCGTATTTTGTATGGCGGATCGGTTAAGCCCGATAATGCATCATCACTTTCAAACGTTGCAAACGTAAATGGATTTCTAATTGGTGGAGCAAGTTTAAAAGCAGACTCTTTTGTTGGTATAGGCAAAGCAGTGGCAGAACATTAAGGATATTTAGGTATGGAAAGCGTCTTACTGGTAATACATTTTATTGTGACATTTGCTCTGATTGGGCTTGTTCTTCTACAAAAATCAGAAGGCGGAGGTCTTGGTATTGGTGGAGGCGGTGGAATGGGTGCGCTTGCTGGTGCGCATACAACAGCCAATGTTCTGACAAAAGCGACAACAATATTTGCAGTCCTGTTCTTTGCCACTAACCTAACATTGGCATATACGGCAAAAACAAAAAGCGCGCCATCAACTGTTTTTGAGACATTGGTAGAGGAAGAAGCTGTGCCAGTTAATAACGGGCAAGCAGAAGGCGTGCCATTAACAGGCGAAACACAAACAGAGGAAGTTGAAAGCGAAGTACAGGAACAAGCAGTTCCAAGTGCACCGATTGCAGAATAAAATCTATGACAACACGGTATATTTTTATTACGGGCGGCGTGGTTTCCTCATTAGGGAAGGGTTTAGGCTCCGCAGCTCTCGGCGCATTATTACAGGCTCGCGGATACTCTGTCAGACTTTGTAAATTAGACCCTTATTTGAACGTTGATCCAGGAACAATGTCGCCATTTCAACATGGTGAAGTGTTTGTTACAGATGATGGTGCGGAAACAGACCTCGATCTAGGTCATTACGAACGCTTCACAGGGCGTCCTGCTACTCAAAGTGATAACATAACAACTGGTCGTATCTATTTGAATGTATTGAATAAAGAGCGTAGAGGAGAATACCTCGGTGCTACTATTCAGGTTATTCCCCATATCACCAATGAAATTAAAGAATTTGTTGAAGAAAAAGAAGGAACCGCTGACTTTGTTTTGTGTGAAATCGGTGGAACCGTTGGTGATATTGAAAGTCTGCCGTTTTTAGAAGCTATTCGTCAGTTCGGCAATGAAAAGGGATTAAAGAAAACGCTCTTTTTGCATGTTACGCTTTTGCCGTACATTCCAGCAGCAGGTGAATTAAAGACAAAACCAACACAACACTCGGTTAAAGAGTTGATGAGTGCGGGTATTCGTCCAAAAGTTCTTCTGTGTCGTGCTGATAGAGAAATCGAAGGAGACGAACTTCGTAAAATTAGCTTGTTCTGCAACATCGACGAGAACAAGGTCATTCCTGCACTTGATGCCAGATCCATCTATGACGTACCGTTGACCTATCATAAGGAAGGTTTGGACACACAAGTTCTTGATTATTTTGAGATTACTGATGCAGCAGAACCAGACCTATCCAAATGGAAAGAAATTTCTAGACGCACACATGAGCCTGAAGGTGAAGTCACCATTGCGGTTGTTGGAAAATACACAAACCTTGCTGACAGTTACAAATCTTTGAATGAAGCCTTGGCGCACGGCGGGATTGCTAATAAATGCAAAGTGAATATCAAATTTGTAGAGGCGAGTATTTTTGATGGTGACGATGAAGATATTGTTCAAGAAATTGAAGGTGTAAACGGTATTCTGGTTCCTGGTGGTTTTGGGGAACGCGGTTCAGAAGGAAAAATTAAAGCAGCACAATTTGCACGAGAAAAGAAAATTCCTTATTTCGGAATTTGTTTTGGACTTCAAATGGCTATCCTTGAAGCGGCGCGTAATCTGGCTGGTATTAAAGATGCAAATTCTACAGAATTTTCAGAAAGTGGAACACATCTTGTTGGTTTGATGACCGAATGGGTTAAAGGAAATGCTAAACAAGAACGTTCATCTAATGATGATATGGGTGGGACAATGCGTTTAGGGGCTTACCCAACAATACTTGAAAAAGGATCGAGAGTAGCAGATATATACGGTTCAAACGAAATTTCAGAGCGCCACCGTCACCGTTATGAGGTGAACATAAATTATAAAGATAAATTGGAAGAGGCGGGCTTTTACTTCTCAGGCCTATCACCGGACGGAAAACTCCCAGAAATTTGCGAACGTAGAGATCATCCTTGGTTTATTGGTGTTCAATATCACCCTGAATTGAAATCCAAACCGTTTGACCCACATCCTTTATTCGTATCTTTTATTGAGGCAGCTATTAAACAAAACAGATTGGTTTAACCATGCAGTCAGTAAAAATATCAGATTTTGAATGTGCCAATGACAAACCGTTTGTGTTGTTTGGCGGTTTGAACGTTCTTGAGGATTTGGATACCACACTCAAAGCTGTTGAGGTTTACAAAACGATTACCGATAAACTGGGTATTCCTTATATTTTTAAGGCGTCTTTTGATAAGGCCAACAGAACATCTATTCATTCTTTCCGTGGTGTTGGAATGGAAGAGGGCTTGGAAATTTTTTCCAAGGTTAAAGAAAAATTTGGTGTTCCTATTATCACGGATGTGCATGAGATTGATCAATGCCAACCTGTTGCGGATGTTGTTGATGTTATTCAAATTCCGGCATTCCTTGCGCGCCAAACTGATTTGGTGAAGGCAATGGCTACAACAGGTGCGGTTATCAACATCAAGAAGCCTCAGTATATGTCACCCTATCAGATTGGAAATATTGTCGATAAATTCCGTGAATGCGGTAATGACAAACTTATCCTTTGCGAACGTGGTCACTCACTTGGCTACGACAACCTTGTGGTTGATCCTATGGGGTTTGGTGTCATGAAAGAAATGACCAATAATACACCAATAATTTGCGACACAGTTCACGCCTCACAAATGCGCCTTCCTGGTAGCGAAGCCTCTGGTGGTCGTCGCGGTCTTGTGCCTGATTTATCTCGTGCAGTGATGGCAATTGGAATTGCTGGTTTGTTTATTGAGGCTTACGAAGATCCTGATAAGGCCAAATGTGACGGACCGTCAGCACTTCCATTTAATAAACTTGAGCAATTTTTGAGCGAAATGAAAGCAGTTGATGATTTGATTAAATCAATGGATTTGGTTCAAATCTCTTAAGTAATAATTTTATTTTCGTTCAGATGTTTTTTAAGTAAGGCGACGTTTTTGACGTTTGCTTTATACCCAACATCAAAGATGTCTCCGAAAAATGGAAGGATCCCAATAAGCCAGTCAATAAAGATGTGCCATATCATTTTGGCTTGCATGGATTTTGGAGCTTGATAGTGGCGAGCTCTTTTTAGAACATACCCTGAGACCGCCAAACCAATGGTGTCACCAATTCCTGGCACAAGACCAAGCAATGAATCTATACCAAATGTAATTTTGGTGCCGGGGATTCGAAATTTGTTATCCATCCATTCAGCCAGAAGGTCTAGAACTTCAATATCTTCTTGAACGCTTGTGCGATTATAATTACGGGTAACTTTAGTCATTTTAAGAGATTTTCAATTTTCGTTCTCTTTAGCTATACGGTATAGTCAGCTTTGTTCTCGTTAGAGGTAACGTCCTAGCAAAAGAAAAGTTCCGTCGCAACCGTTGAAAAATATAACTACATTAGAATATTAATAATATTCGTACCTAATGAAAGATACAGGATAGAAAAAATGACTGCAATTATAGATATTTATGCCCGCCAAATTCTCGATAGCCGTGGAAACCCAACTGTAGAGGTGGATGTTCTTCTTGAAAGTGGCGCGTTTGGGCGCGCTGCCGTTCCCTCTGGGGCATCAACAGGAGCCTATGAAGCAGTTGAACTTCGTGATGGGGATAAAAAGAAATATGGAGGAAAAGGCGTTCTCAAAGCAGTTGAGAATGTAAATACGCATATTGCCGATGTACTAACGGGTATTGATGCCGAACAGCAAGTTTTTATCGACACACTGATGTGCCAGTTAGATGGCACAGAGAATAAAAAGAAACTTGGTGCAAATGCTATTCTGGGTGTTTCGCTCGCGGTTTCAAAGGCAATGGCTTATGAGCTGGACGTTCCTTTATATCGTTATATTGGTGGTGTGAATGCCAATCTCCTGCCAACACCAATGATGAATATTATCAATGGCGGCGAACATGCGGATAATCCCGTCGATATTCAGGAATTCATGATTATGCCTGTAGGCGCACCTGACTTTGCCGAGGCCGTCAGAATGGGTAGTGAAGTCTTTCATGCTCTAAAAAGTGAAATTTCAAAAGCGGGTATGAACACCAATGTTGGCGATGAAGGTGGTTTTGCACCTGAGGTAAAATCTTCTGTGGCTGCGCTTGATTTGATCATGAAGGCAATTGACGTTGCTGGTTATAAAGCAGGTGAAGATATTGTTTTGGCTCTCGATGCAGCTTCGACGGAATTTTACGAAAAGAATGCTTATGAACTTAAAGGTGAAGGGAGAACTCTCTCTTCCGAGGATATGGTTCGCTATTACGAAGAGCTTGTTAAAGCTTACCCAATTGTTTCTATTGAGGACGGTATGGCAGAAGATGATTGGAAGGGGTGGTCATTATTGACCAAAAAGCTTGGAGATAAATGCCAGCTTGTTGGAGACGATTTATTTGTTACCAATACCAAACGTCTTGAACGGGGTATTGAAGAGAGGGCGGCGAACGCTGTTTTGGTGAAGGTCAATCAGATAGGGACTTTGACCGAAACCCTAGAAACTGTCGAGATGGCAAATAAAGCAAGTTTTGGTGTTGTAATGTCTCATCGCTCAGGCGAAACAGAAGATGCCACTATTGCTGATTTGGCTGTTGCAACCAATTGCGGACAGATTAAAACAGGGTCACTATCGCGTTCTGACAGGACTGCGAAATATAACCAGCTTATTCGTATCGAAGAAGAGTTAGGGCCAGTTGCTAGATATGCAGGTAACCTCTTTAAAAATAACGAAAAATAGTTGGTTTTTCGACTTTTCGAATCATTTGAATGACTTAACGCATATGATTCTTGTTTTGTTCTCTTTAAGTCATTGACTCTATTGCATTTTTTTCTTGCAGAGGTGATTCGTTTCTGATTCAATAAGGTTATGAAACGTCTCTGGGAACAACGTGTTAAATCTCGCTTTAATGTCTTTATGATATTAGGTCTTTGTCTTATCTGT
>JBBKVR010000024.1:0-13633 GCA_037968575.1 Bdellovibrionales bacterium
GGCAACGTATAAATTTCTGCTTTGTAAAAGACTTCGGGTTCTCTGAAATGTGTACCACCAATAAAGCCACCCTCATCTACGCCAACACCAATTGGGAATCCAACACCAATACCCACACCTGACGAGCTTCCACCATATCCACCAACACTGACGCGCGGGCTATTGCGACTAGGATAAGTGTGGACATTATGAATGTCGCGACCTTGGGGTGTAACGAGTAAAACAGCTTGTGTATTTGCACCAAGCGCAATTTGGCGTTTTTCCTTATCCCCATATTGCCGTGTCGGGATATAGAGATCACGTCCTAGTGCCGTGGCAACATTAAATTCACCAAGGCTTTTAGCAATTTCCGTTTCCATAGCCTGTTGTTCGCTCAATTTCATATTTTCGGCAGACACTAAAAATGAATTGATGCGTGACGCAGTAAATGACGGGTCAACGAAACTGTCGGATTTGGTCAGCGTTGTGCGAGCGCATGACACTAAAAACAGAATTGCAAAGAGTGGGATTAAAAATTTCATGAGACAATAAAAAACCCGCTGTGAGGCGGGCTTCTCTTTAAATCTTAGTTTGCTGCGTCTTGAACGACTTCGCCACCGCGTTCAACGTCCTGACCAAAGCCATCAACTGTATTACATGCTGTAAGACTGGCTGAGCTTAGAATAACAAGACCAAGTACCGCTAAAAGTTTAAAGTTTTTCATTATTTTTTCCTTTCATAGAAGTTTTCTTATATTATGAACGCGCTAGGTCACAAAAAAGTTCGTAACTTATTCAGTTTAAAGGAAATTGATGCCCTCTAATAGAGCCTTAGAAGCGATGCAATCAGCAGTTGATATCGTTAATAATAGTCCACACCCAACCAATAAGGTTGCCGCATGTGTTTTTGATGACACGAATATCATTTGCGAAACAAACCAATGGCCAACGCCCATTGAGAAACATCTTGGGCATGAAGCACGCATCGGTAATAGCAGTGGGACGATACATGCCGAGACCGCCGCGCTCTTAAGTGCTGACTTTCCTACCAAGAACGCCTCTATTTGTATCACTGACCCCTTTTGTCCCAATTGCGCCAAGAATATTGCCGAGGCAGGCATCGCTGTTATCTATATTGACCACAAGGGTTTTGAAAAAGATTTCTGGCAAAGACGCTCAGGAACATTTGACAATATGTCGATGCAGATTGTTGAGAAGGCAGGTATCGCCGTTTACCGCATTCACCGCAAAGAAGAGAGACTAGAACCCATTCATGAACCCGTAAAAGACTATATTCCGCAAGAGGACAGCCCGATTGAAATTGAACCTGCAAGTAACGATGCCAGTTTCTTTGATATGCTCATCACCCACAAAGCCACTCATCATTACAATCGCAAAATTGCCATTGGTTTGGCTCAGGACAAATCAGGCAAGACATACAGCCTGACCGCTCGCGTTCATGTCGTTGTCGGATATTCCATGCAAAATGATTTTGATATTGATCAGATTACTCAGGCGCGGGGGAAATATTCATTCATGCAGGAACCAGTGAATAGGTTTTTGATGGCGTGTCGACGTATGGGATTAACGCCAATAAAGGACTATTTGTTTTGCTCACAAATCCCAACATCGCGCGAACAGGTCAATATGATTGGTGCGGGATTTACAGAAATTACAATCGGTGATGTGTTTCGCTCGCGTAGCCCTGATGGATTTGTTGCGCGGAGTTTGGTCGAAGAAAAAGGCCTGCTGAAATTCAAACAGGCCTCTCGCGAATTCTAAACTCTTAGATATCCAGCAATAATCTCTGCGGATCTTCAAGGGCTTCTTTGATACGCACCAAGAAAGTCACAGCCTCACGACCATCAATCAGACGGTGATCATAAGACATTGCCAAATACATCATTGGACGTGCCTCGATTGAGCCATCAGGCATCACCATTGGACGTTGCTGAATTTTATGCATACCCAAAATAGCAGTCTGTGGTGTATTCAAAATTGGTGTTGAGAGAAGCGAGCCGAAAATACCGCCATTGGTGACAGTAAATGTTCCGCCCTGCATATCGTCCATCGTAATTTTACCATCACGTGCGCGCGTTCCCATATCAACGATATCTTTTTCGATTTGTGCCATGGACTTGCCATCCGCATCACGGACAACAGGAACGACCAGACCTTGCGGGGTAGAAACAGCAACGCCGATATTGTAGTAATTTTTGTAAACAATTTCCTCGCCATCAATCTCGGCATTAAGCTCAGGAATTTCTTTTAGAGAATTGACAGCAGCTTTCACAAAGAAAGACATAAAACCAAGCTTGATACCGTGTTTTTTCTCGAACGTTTCTTTATATTCAGAGCGCACTTTCATAATGGCCGTCATATCAACTTCGTTGAAAGTTGTCAGAATGGCGGCTGTGTTTTGTGCTTCTTTTAAACGCTCGGATACGCGCTTGCGCAGTCTCGTCATTTTCACACGCTCTTCACGAGGGGCATCGTGTGGTGCCACAGGATGTGTTGTCACAGCCTGATGCGCAGGTGTTGAGCCAACATCTTTTTGCGGGTGTCCGTTTTCCATGTAGGCGATAACGTCACCTTTGGTTAGACGACCGTCTTTACCTGTACCTTTGATTTTGGAAGGATCTAAATCATTATCGGCAACCATTTTACGAACAGCGGGTGAGAGTTGTTGCCCTGCATCACCATGAACTTCATTTGATTTTGAATCACCTTTAGCTTCATCTTCAGGGATATTACCTTCGGGTTCAGCTTTGACTTCTGTAGGCTTTGTAGTGGCTTGCTTGTTACCTGCATCGTTGGCAACTTCACCCGCCTCAATCATACCAAGAATAGCACCAACTTCAACATTACCACCTTCTGCAACAGTAATTTTGGCAATCACACCAGCCTCATGCGCGTTGACTTCCAAAGTCACCTTGTCAGTTTCCAGTTCAACGATTGGTTCGTCTACGGCAACCTGATCTCCCTCTTTCTTCAACCATTGGGCAACGGTTGCTTCTGTAACGGATTCTCCAAGTGTTGGGACTTTAATCTCGGCCATTCTTAGTTCCTCTAACTATCCTTAAAATGTCTTGTGCCTTAATGTGGCTTTTTACGTCGTAAAAATCAATGGGGTAGGCAGGAAAAACATTATTGCGATTATGATTTTTCTCTTGCCTTTATCTCAAGATATACTTATTGTCCGCCAAAGTTTATGTAAACGTTAAGGTTTTAATCATGCGCGGCGCTCTCGCTATATTCACTAAAACACCAGAACTTTCTCCGGTTAAGACACGCCTTGCGCGCGATGTCGGCGAAGAGGTTGCTAAAAATTTCTTCTCGTGGAGCGTGGGACAAGTTGCAAACACAGCTACTCAAGCGTCCGATTCCAAAGAAGACTTAGATGTGTTTTGGGCAATCGCCGAGGAAGATGGCGTTAACCATGAGCGTTGGGAAAACAGCCCTTTCAAAAAAATATGGAGTGGTGAAGGCTGTCTAGGTACACAAATGCACCGCGTCACCAATTCGTTACTTGATGAAGGTTATGATTATGTTCTTCTCACCGGAACAGATATTCCTGACCTTACACCATCTTTAATTGTGGATGCTGCTGACTATTTGGAAGGTAATGATGACGCTTGTGCCATTGGTCCAACAGGCGATGGTGGTTTTTATCTTTATGGCAGTAACGTAAAAACAGAAAAACCTGCATGGACAGAGCACAATTACAAAGCTCCTGATTCATGGAAAACGCTCACATCTGATTTAGGCTTTGATGACATTATGATTTTGCCAGCTCTTACTGATGTTGATGAGGCTAGCGACCTCGAAAAAATTAAAGGCGCCATATGAAACTGGCGGATTATAAAAGCCACTTTGCTGCCCATCGTGGTGGTTGTTCACATCTTCCCGAAAATTCTATAGCCGCATTCGAGGCCGCTGCCAAAGCAGGTATTGGCTACATTGAAATGGATGTGATGATGACAGAAGACTGGAAAGTTGTTGTTCATCATGATGATACTTTGGAGCGAATGACGGGCCATAATGCTGGAATGGGCGAGGTTACCTTTGAGAAACTTTCTGAGTTAAAGTTGACCCATGAAGGCGAATTAACTGACCAAAAAGTTCCTACATTAAAAGAAGTTCTCCAAAAACTTCAACCCTATGGCAGTAAAGTTCTTTTAGAGATTAAGCCCCCCGCTCACCGAGATGATTTAAGTGGTCAGCAACTTGCTTTAAACGTTTATAAAATTGTCAGAGATACAGATATGCTTGATAGATGCATCTTCATGTCAGTAGACATTTATCTTATTGAAGAATTCAAAGTAGCCTTCCCCAATATTACGGCTTGTTATCCTGCTCTAGGAAATGCTGATGAGGATTTAAATCAGGCAATTGATAAAGCTTTCAACGTTTTTGGTTGCCCAAGACAAAAATACTCTAGCCAAATCAATAAAAGAGCGCATTCAGCGGGGTTAGAAACTTTTGTATTTACACTTGAAACACTTGCTGACAGTGAAACTTATTTAAGTGACAAGGTTGATATTGTAATGCCTAAACATATCACTCCACTTATCATCTAATTCTTCTTCATATAAATTTTTGCTATTTCATATGGGTCTTTGCCCCTAAAATAAAGTGATAAGCATTTGGCGTTGGTCACTATTCTTTTTATATATCCATGTTTGTAACGCTCATTTGATGTGACCGCTTGCGATGAAAATCGCTTCAATCTCTTTCGCCCCAACTTGAGGACGAAATCTACATCCTCCATTAACGGATAATCAGCACGGAAACCACCGATTTGGTCATACAGACTTTTATGAATGAGCAAGCCTTGGTCGCCATAGGGCAATGCTAGAAAGATGTTTCTAAAACCAACGAGTTTTTCTAAAAGATATGCCTTCCAACCACCACCATCTTGTTTGAAACGAAAATACCCTGCTTTGGATATTTCATTTTGTTCTGTCAAAAAATTTGAAATTTCATTTTGCCAATTGCCTTGCAAATAGGTATCTACATGCAAAAAAAGCATCCATCCATCACTGACTTGCTCGGCACCTTTTGCCAGAGTCGCGCCGCGTACGCCCTTAGGCGCATCAATAATTTTAAAATTGGGGTGTTGTTTTTCCAAACGGACAAGATCGTTATCTTTGGGATTACCCACAATAACAAAACGAACCGTCTCTATTGATTTTTGAGAATTAAAATCCTGAATTGTTTTTTCTAAATAAGGATGGAAATGGAGGACAGGGGTAATGAGTGTGAGCATTTTCTATGCAGCTTCTGGAAACGGTAATTCCGAGCGAGTCTTTAAGATGTCGCCTGGTGTTCTTCGATCAATCTGGCGTTCATCTGAAACTTTAACGTACATTCCAATATTACCATTTCTCATCATGGAGCTCCGAACCATACCCATAATTGTGAATTTTCCTGCTTCTTCAAATTTATCCCGCAAAAATTTATTTTGTCTCATATCCAAATCAATATGTGGGATAATGAATCGTGGACCATCATCTAGACGATCAAGAAAAATAGCTTTGCAGTCTACTGTATGTAATTTTTCACTAAACGGAATATTAGTTTTTTCAGTATTTAATTCTACTGCTCTTGGTAACCCCTTATATCCTTCCGCATCTCTTTTAAGCTGCTGGAGGAATCTTTGAAAGCGTTTGCTACCAATACCTTCATGTGCACTATCTTGCCTTAAAACAAAATCACGAAAGGGAATTACTCTGTGCCCAGCAACGAGATAAGATTTGGACAAGCGCTCCAAATCACCCCTTTCCATCAAATCGAGTAAATCAGAAACACTACTGACACTAGCTGTTTCCATCTCTTGAAATTCGTCTTTATTAATATTAGATGGCAACATATCTCCCCTGACACGCCATTTTTTACCATCACGATAATATAAAGTTTTATCGTTAAATTCACCTGATGGGTTTGGTATATTTAAATGAACTCGAAGGCCATCATTAACATTATAAAAATGTCTTTCATTGTCCTTAGCCGGGTTTGGTTTAGAGCAGGTGTGTTCTTGCCCTGGGTTCAAAGCAAAATGTTCTGGTCGCGGTCTATAATGCGAGGTGCCTACTAATCCAGACGATTGAGAAACGTAATGCAATTCGGCGGGGCAACACGCACAAATTAATTTGCCTTTATGATCAGTTTCACGATAAGTAGCAGCTAAGCCATTTCCGTACTGTGAGCCAGGAAGCCCAATGGAAGTATAGCTCCCATCTTCATTTTTCACTCGGGCTCTATCTAATGTAACTGTCATGACATTTTCTTTTACGGTAGGATTTATGTCAAGTATTCACAAAAAAATCAAGCTTTTTTGAGTTTTAGCGCATCAGAAACCAAATCTGCTTGCTCTTTCTGGTGAACCTTGAGTAATCCTGTTGCTGGAGCTGCTGCCGAAATACGCCCAACATATTGTGGACGGTCTTTCTTCGATTTAGCTTCTTTCAGCACATTCTCAATCAATGGCTCAACAAAGAACCAATAACCTTGGTTCTTTGGCTCTTCTTGACACCAGACAAATTCAGCATTCTTATATTGCTTCAATTCTTCAACTAATGCGTCATGCGCAAATGGGTAAATTTGTTCAAGACGAATGAGCATAATATCATCAATACCCTCTTCTTCACGCTTCTCAAACAGGTCGTAATAAACCTTACCTGTACACAAGACCACGCGCTTAATTTTGTCAGGTTTTTTCAAGTCTTCCCATTTATCATCCCAAAGGAACCGGTGGAACGTTGAATCGCCTGTCATCATATCTGCAGGTGAAACAGCAAGTTTATGACGCAACAATGATTTCGGTGTCATGATGATCAATGGCTTTCTGAAATCACGGTGCATTTGACGACGCAATGCATGAAAATAATTTGCAGGGGTTGTCAAATTGCACACCTGCATGTTGTCTTCGGCGCAAAGTTGCAGGAAACGCTCGGGCTTTGCAGAGGAGTGTTCGGGACCTTGTCCCTCATATCCATGGGGAAGCAACATCGTTAGACCTGACATGCGTAGCCATTTTGTCTCTCCTGATGAAATAAACTGATCAATAATTACCTGTGCACCGTTCACGAAATCACCGAATTGCGCCTCCCAGCACACCAGCGTTTTAGGATCAGCCAAGGAATATCCGTATTCAAACCCAAGAACAGCAAATTCGGACAATGGGCTGTCATGTATCTCAAAACGACCTTGGTTTTTAGAGACATGCTGGAGTGGAATATATTTCTCTTCTGTCTTTTGATCATACAAAATGGCATGGCGTTGCGAGAATGTGCCCCGACCAACGTCCTGACCTGACACACGTACCGCATAACCCTCTTCTACTAATGTTCCAAAAGCTGCTGCCTCAGCCGTCGCCCAATCAAACCCTTGTCCAGATTCAAACATTTCCTTTTTCGCTTTTAATTGACGTGTGATTTTTGAGTTTTCTTCAAAATCGTCAGGTGTTTTTGACAGAATTTTTCCAACACGCTTAAAGGCATCTCCATCTGCTGAGGTTTGACCACGGCGCGCATCATCAGGTGCAGTTTTAAATCCTGTCCATTCACCTTCTAACCAATCGGCCTTGTTCGGCTTATAACTTTTGGTAGCGGCGAAAGCATCTTCAAGATATTGCTTAAATTCCTCAACCATCTCGTCTGGCTCATTTTCACCCATAACGCCTTCACCAATAAGGGCTTTGGCATATTGAGAACGCACAGTCTCTTGCGTTTTAATTTTTTCGTACATGATGGGTTGCGTAAAAGCAGGCTCGTCACCTTCATTGTGGCCATAACGACGATAACAAACCATATCAATCACAACATCTTTCTTAAATTCTTGACGGAATTCAGTGGCAATACGCGCCACATGAACAACGGCCTCTGGGTCATCACCGTTCACATGGAAAATTGGCGCAGCTAGCATCTTTGCAACATCGGTTGGATAGGGACCTGAGCGCCCATATTTAGGCATGGTTGTAAAACCAATCTGGTTATTAATGATGATATGGATTGTTCCGCCAACACGGTAACCAGGAAGCTCGGAAATCATCAATGTCTCAGCAACAACACCCTGTCCCGCAAATGCCGCATCACCATGAAGGAGAAGGGGAAGAACTTTTTCTGACTCATAATCTTTTTTCAAAACCTGTTTGGCGCGCACTTTCCCAACTACAACAGGATCGACACATTCAAGGTGAGATGGGTTGGCAGTGAGTGACAGGTGAATCATATTACCGTCAAAGTCACGGTCGGATGATGTTCCCATATGGTACTTCACATCACCAGAACCTTGAACACTCTCTGGATTTGAAGGTTGACCTTGGAATTCGGCAAAAAGTGCTGTGAAAGGCTTACCCAAAACATTAGTCAGAACATTTAAGCGACCACGGTGTGCCATACCAAGGACAATTTCTTCTAGTCCAAGCTGTCCTCCACGCTTCATGATTTGTTCAATCGCAGGAATAAGTGACTCACCCCCATCAAGACCAAAGCGTTTTGTGCCTGTGTATTTGGTATTCAGAAAACTTTCCAAACCTTCGGCGGCTGTTAGACGCTGCAGGATTGCGCGTTTACCATTCTCGGTGAAATCTGTGTGATTTTTAGGGGTTTCAATACGTTTTTGAACCCACGTTTTTTCCTCAGGGTCGGTGAGGTGCAAAAATTCAACACCAATCTTGTCGCAATATGTTGCACGAACAGTGTCTAGAATTTCACGCAAAGTTGCATACTCGTGACCAAGCACACCATTGATGAAAATTTTACGATCATAATCACCATTTGTGAAACCATAAAATTCAGGCTCCAGCTCGCGATATTCTTTATGTTCTTTTAAGTCCAAAGGATCAAGATGAGCCAACAAGTGACCGCGCACACGATACGCTCGTATAAGCATTAGAGCATTGACCGAGTCAGACGCCATTTGTTGCATCTCTTCTTTGGTCGCACCACTAAGGTTCTTATTTGCCGGTGTTGATGTCATTGCTTCTGTAGCCGGCATAACACTGGCTGTATGACCAAAGCCGCGCTTTGTGCGCTTATTTTCATCAGGCGTCCAGCTTGCGCCATTTAATTCACGTAAAATCCCCGCTTCATCATCTGCCAAGCCATTAAAAAATTCCTGCCAGCTATCATCCACCAAGTGTGGATTAATAAGGTATTGGGCGTAAAGATGTGCAATATATTCGGCGTTGGAGGAGGAGAGAAAAGTCGGTCGATCAGCGTCTTGAGTGCTCATTATTAGTCCTTCAAAAATGGCAGTTTTTGTTACTAGAAACTAGATTTAGACTGTTGCAAGCGCATTTGCAAGGTCTGTCAGTGCACTGTCTTCAGTCGGTGATATGTTCATTTCTTCCTTAAGCGAACCGCCTTTGAGGTTTGAGAAAAAACGTCCTATTTTTTCACCAAAACCAACTTGCGCAGCTTCACCAAATTCATTTTCTTCAACGGCTGCCGCCACGGCAGTTGCAACATGAAGACATGCTTTTTTGTAAGCATCCAATTCTTCAGCAGTGAGTCTTGTTTTTAGAATTTCACCAGCGCGCACAGCATCGGCAACTGCTTCATCTGCAGTCATTGCCCAACGTCCATGATTACTTTCCTGATAAGTTGCCTGTTCAGCCATCTCTCTAATCAATGGAATATTTTTGTAAGTCTTGGAAATAATTTCCAAAACGCGCATCAATGTTTTCTCTTCTTGAGCGTCAGCGTCTTCTTCACCCGCATCGTCAATATGCGACATCCAGATTCCGATTTTATAAAAGACGGATGTTAATGTGGCCTGCTCATCGGGAACATAGCTTGATAACGCACTCATTGTGGTATTGCCTCTTTTGCTATGGGTTTTCCTAAAGAACACGCCAGAAGTTGCAAGCTTGCCCATTCTTTTTTGGAAACATTGCTGTATTCGACATAAGGACTAACCTCAACAGGCCTTGAACTCAATTTTTCGCGAATAGAGCGTCCAAATTTTGAAAGTTTGTCTTTGAGTGATAGCACCGGGTCACTCTCACGATAGGCAAGCGCTACAGAAAAACCTATTTCAATCAGATTATCGACAAAGGCACTGGTTTCCGCATCCCCAATAGTTATTCTGAGATAATTAAGAATTTCAGCACATTCTTCGGGAACATTACTTAAATCCATTTTCCAAGTATCCCATTCGTGGCGTTGCTTTAATGTCTGCACCATCAAACCATGCACAAATTCTGATTTGCAGAAATCCTCGACATAAGCAGCAATCATATTCTCGCAAGCTTGTAGTTCACTTTCCTCAGCATCTGCACCACCATCCAAATCTGAAAATGAAATCCACATCCCCACGCGGTATGGCAAGGCAATCAGGGATTGATGTTTCTCTTGAGGAATATCGGCTAAAGCTGTCATAGGAAAACTATACCCGTTTGTACAAAAACGGGCAATCAGGCAATTTAAAAAGAAAAAAACGGTATGCCTCGTGGGTGTGAGGACATACCGTCAGTTTTACTACTTGCTTGGGGTAGAAATTTCTTACGTGTACCGCGTAAACTCTTCTTAAAGTAATGATGTAAAGCTTAAAACCAAGTCTTCCGTCACAGGATGCTGTGAGAAAGTCATCAGGCTTGCGCCAAAACTCATTACAAATATCTGAATTATATTTTCACTCATTTTTACCTCGTTTGTTGTAACCACCTACACATTACATTGCAGGAGTTATGCCAAATATAAAGTTTATGTATTTCAATTGGTTAGATTAATTCAGTTACAAAGCTGAGGTACAAAAATTACCTAGAAATCACTCCCTAGGCAATATTTTCCATATAATTATTGACTTACTTATGTGAATTTAATAACTTATGCATTCATGAAAATTAGAGGCTATTAAATGGAAGCTTGGTACGAAGATTACGGTTCTTCATATAACTCAGATGGAGATGACATATACGGGGATTATGAGGAGGTGGAAAATTTACCTTCTAATAACACCGCCCCTTTAACTGTCAAAATTCGTACCGTAGCGACTCTTAGTTTTTGGGATCTAGAAGATCGTAATAGCTACCACGAAATTATTCCTCAAGAAGATGGGGGTTACAAACTGAGGGAAACTTTCGAGTCTCACGACCCTTCACCAAATGACATCAAGTTGCTCATGGAACACATGACAGAACAAGATGAGTTGGATTTTAAACGTGCAATTGTTTATCTCAGTGATGAAGAAGGAAGACGGTTTGATATCACATCCTCTGCATACGAAGAACAACGCGAGAAGCTGGAAAAAACCCACTGGTCTTATATTGCGGAAGCATCAGGTAAATTTCTTATTGGGTTTGAAAATAAATTATTTCTTTTAAATGATGACGGGTCTGTTCCCGATCATGCAAAATACTCTCCAGAGGATTTGGAGCGTGCGAGAAAAAGGCAAGCTGAATCAGAATTTCAATTTGCTGATAAATTAGCAGTTCAGCAACATAATAAATTACCTGCTATTCAATATGAATTTAGACAGAGTTCTTTACTAGACTGGGTGAAATCTATTTGGATAAACCGTAAACGAAATAAGCTTCTTCAAAAAATTGAAAATGGTCATTTTGATCATCAACCATTTCAAAAATTACACTTTGAACTTGGTAGTAAGTACGATGCTGAAATATTCCAAAATGATCTTATTTCCCAAATATTTACAAAGGGAATAATTGAAAATCAAGAGGACCCTAAGCCCGCGAAATACAGTTTAGTTTTCACTAATGTCAGATCTTTTAAAAACCTGATAAGCGAGAATACTTTTGCTCAAGAAAAATTTAGAGATTTCGTAAATGAGTATCTTATCAAAAACACAAGAAGTAGCAGTTCCTTGCACGATAATGTTGCTGGTTTGATAAGACAAATGGATGAAACAAATTTCTTACAAAGCTGTATTAAAGAAAATACAAAGTTACAAATTGCCGCCATTCTAATAGCTAGAGATGGCTCGTTCGGATTAGGAGGAACAACTCTAAAGTTCCTAAGTTCTTTAAGCTACCCAGACAATTTTCGTGATTTGATTATTGAAGAAGCTCCCGAATATTCCAATGCGAATGGTGTTGAAATAGCACTTCGGAATTATAAAGAGGCAATGAAAGATATTGAAAGTGCTGACGAAAGGGAAGGAGCACATCAATTATCAGATAGTCATCTCACTATTTTTCAGATACCAAATTCAGAGTGCGAGCCTGAGAAAAACCCGCAATTAGAGAATAAAAATAGTGAAAATGGGGCTGATCCACACTCAAATAATAGTCGCAAAAAATCTAATCCAATAAAATTAGGACAAGGGAAGGTTTTTAGGCAGCCATCGCTTCTTTAACCGCTTCTCCTAATCCCGCAGGACTCTCAGCAACTGCAAAACCACACTCGCGCATTTTCTTCATCTTGGCTGGAGCTGTATCATCAGACCCACCGATAATTGCGCCCGCATGCCCCATACGTTTCCCTGGGGGAGCTGTTGCACCAGCGATAAAGCCTGCAATTGGTTTTTTGGATTTCAAATCACGGTAGTATTCAGCGGCTTCAATTTCTGCCGTTCCACCGATTTCACCAATCATAAGGATAGCTTCTGTTTCATCATCATCCATAAACATCTCAATACAGTCGATAAAGTTCGTGCCGTTGACAGGGTCGCCGCCAATACCAATACAAGTCGATTGACCTAGACCAACCGCGCCCGTTTGGGCAACAGCTTCATACGTTAATGTTCCTGAGCGGGAAACAATACCAACCTTCCCACGTGTATGGATATGACCTGGCATAATACCAATTTTACACTCATCAGGCGTGATAACGCCTGGACAATTGGGACCGATCAAACGCGATAATGAATTAGCAAGCCCTGCTCGCACACGCACCATGTCTTGGACAGGAATACCCTCGGTGATACAGACAATCAGTTCAATTTCGGCATCAACAGCTTCAAGAATTGAGTCGGCCGCAAACGGAGGAGGAACATAAATCACAGAGGCATTACATCCTGTTTCAGATTTTGCCTCGGACACCGTATTGAAAACAGGTAAATCAAGGTGCTTCTGACCACCTTTACCAGGTGTCACACCACCTACCATATTCGTGCCGTACGCAATAGCTTGCTCGGAATGGAATGTACCCTGTGAGCCCGTAAAGCCTTGGCAAATGAGTTTTGTATTTTTGTTAACAAGAACTGACATACTGTCTCCTTTTAATGTTTATTTCTTTTCTACTTCGTCTGAACTCATTTTTTTAAGAGCGTCTGCCATTTTGGAAATCACGGCGGTACTCAAAACAAGGACAAAGTACGTTCCAATCATCTTCCAGAATAATTCCTCATCGAAATACTCAGGAAACCAGATATTAGCGAGAATAATAATACTGAGCAGAACCGTCATAATAATCAGGCAGTAGATTGCCCAAGCAGGCAACCCCATCAGATTTTTATATGTAGGTTTTAAGTTGCGCATGGCCTGATCTAGGCAGCTTTACTTGCTTTTTGTGTTGCTTCAACAATTTTACGTGCCGCATCACCCAAATCACTCGCTGCAATAACATCAAGATCAGAAGAGTTCAGAATTTCCTTACCCTTCTCGACGTTTGTTCCAGCCAAACGCACAACCAACGGCACTGAAAGTGAAACTTCTTTAGCCGCAGCAATCACACCCTCGGCAATAATGT
>JBBKVR010000025.1:0-2774 GCA_037968575.1 Bdellovibrionales bacterium
TTATAGATATTACCGTGACCTGCCTTTAGGTGCCCCTCTTCGGTACTAGCCGCTTTGAAATACAGCATTAAAAACACACGAATAGACGCCGTAAGGGATGAAAGTTCCTTTTTACACAAACTCACTAGAGTACACACGTCATTAACTGAGCATTTTTCTCTACGTGAAATTTCTTTCAAAGACTTCCACATTTCAGGCTCTAATCTGATTGATGTTCTTTTACCTACAACAACAATGTTTTTGCTAATCAGAGAACTTTTTTGACAGTTCTCGTTCAGGGCTTCAATGGCGCGGTAATCGATTTTTTTATAGTTAATTGTTTTATTGATACAATTTTTGGTTGTATTTCTCATATAACTAAACTCCCACATATTTATTTTTTTTGTATATATAAAGATATAGGGCACAAAATTATTTTACAAATATTTAAGAAGATATACAACCTTTGGTTTAGTTAGCGATTTTCAATGTAACAGAGTGCAAACCAGCTTTATACAAATCATCAAGGGGTTCATTGACCATACGATGGCATTCAATTCTATTCTTACCATTGAATGCATCTGCACTGATTATGATTTTAAAATGGGTCTGACCACTGCCATCATCGCCTGCATGGCCAGCATGCAAGTGACTTAAATTTTTAACTTCCAAAAACGCTGGTTCAAAGGTTTTCCTAAGCCGTTTATCAATAATTTGTTGAATATCTTGCATAAATATCTATTTAAACTCACTCGTCACTTCACTTTTCATAGCATTTTAGAGTAAAATATAAGTGATGCCTACGATAAAACTAAAACCGCAGTCTCCAGAATTTGATGATGCAAAGTCAAAGGTGAAGACGCACGAGTGCGATATGCCGGATTGTTACGATGTTGCAGAGCATAAAGCCCCCAAGCATCGTGGCTTAAATGAGTATTATCATTTCTGTATTGAACATGTGCGCGAATACAACAAGGCTTGGAATTTTTTCGAAGGTATGAGCGATCAAGAAATGAAAGAAGAGATTTATAAAGGTTGGTATGGTGACCGTCCAACATGGCAGTACCGTAACTTCCATAATTTGGAGGAAACACTCTACCGTAAATCTGAGTCCTTCAGAGAAGGTTATGCAAAGGCTGAAAAAGAAGCAGAAAAAAATTATGTTCCTGAACATCTTAAAGGCACGCCAGAGATGGAGGCACTTGCCTATCTTGGTCTTGTTCCCCCCATTACTTTCGATGAAGTAAAGAAACAGTACAAGATTCTGGTGAAGAAATATCACCCTGATCGTAACCCTGATGACGATGATGCAGACGAAAAAATTAAGAAGATAAATATGTCCTATACCTTGCTCAAAGTAGCCTTTACCAGCTATGAACAAATAGAAAACCTTAAAAATCAGAATTGAGAACTTTGTAATGTCTGAAAAGAACGAACCGATGGCAACATCATTTGATGTCACTCAACTGCACACAGAAGGCAAATATAAATCCATTCCTGATACAAAATATTCGGTGAATAAAACCTTTGGGTTAAACCTTAAGGAAGACTTTGAAGTTCCAGGCTTTAAGGATGAAAGCGTTGCTAACATCCCAGCAATTGATGAAACATATTGCTTTGACGAAGAAACAACACTCGCCATTCTGGCAGGTTTCTCTCACAACCGACGCGTCATGGTTCAGGGCTATCATGGGACGGGAAAATCAACACATATTGAGCAAGTCGCTGCACGTCTTAACTGGCCATGCGTGCGTATTAACCTTGATTCCCATGTCTCTCGCCTTGATTTACTCGGAAAAGATATGATTGTCCTCAAGGAAGGCAAACAAATCACAGAATACAAGCAAGGACTTTTACCTTGGGCGGTGCAAAACCCAGTGGCTCTTGTCTTTGATGAATATGATGCAGGTCGCCCAGATGTGATGTTTGTTATTCAGCGTGTTCTTGAGGCAGAAGGTCGCCTGACATTGCTAGACCAAAATATTGTGATACGTCCTCACCCTGCTTTCCGCCTGTTTGCAACAGCCAATACTGTTGGCCTTGGTGATACAACTGGGCTCTATCATGGAACACAACAACTCAACCAAGGACAAATGGACAGATGGAACATTGTTACAGTTCTTAACTATCTTGAGCATGACGCCGAGGTCGACATTATGCTTTCCAAGAACGAAGACTTGGACAACAAGCTAGGCCGAGAAGAAATTTCAGCGATGGTGAAACTGGCTGACCTTACCCGTGAAGGTTTTAAAAACGGCGACATCTCGGTTGTTATGTCCCCGCGTACAGTTTTAAGCTGGATTGAAAATACCAAAATTTTCAAAGACCGCGAATTTGCTTTCCGCATGTCGTTCTTTAATAAATGCGATGAATTGGAACACGCCATTGTTGCCGAATATTATCAACGATGCTTTGGCGTCGATTTAATACCTGATAGCGATAACAGCTAAAACTATGACCGATAAGTCCGACCAACATGACCTTGATAACTTCAAAGAAGGTCTGCGGGCATCTGTAAAAGCTATTTCAGGTCATAAAGATGCTGAACTTCGTTTTCGCTCCACTGAAACTCCCTACCCTCCAAAATTAAGCGAGCGTCGTTATCGCTCCACACCTGAAGTTGCTTTATTGAAGAAAAAAGTCCTCTCAGGGAAGAACAAAGCACTTGCCCGCGCACAAGCTGATTCCGAAAGTCTACATCTTCAACATCATAATAAGAAAACACATCTTTCTAACTTGCCTAGCGATGACACAGCAGCACGTTTGTTCGATGCGTTGGAGCAAGCGCGTTACGA
>JBBKVR010000026.1:0-26334 GCA_037968575.1 Bdellovibrionales bacterium
GAGCAACCTGATGAAGCGTTGTACTGGTATAAACAGGCCGCTGATGAGGGTAATCCAGAAGCCATTCAGGCATTAACAAGTCTATCTGAGCAAATGGGCCTCACGCCTCGTGATGTTGAGAATTTGGTTTCTCGTATATCAGTTTTACGCCCTTCCTTAAAACCACAAGCGGTTGAGAAGCAAGAAACTACTCCGACAGTCACTTCTAATCCTGAGCAGGAAACAAGGGTGACACAACCTGAGACTATTGCTCCTCAAGCAGCACCTGCAACAGAAGAAGCGAGTTTTACACCTGCAGCAGGGTTTTCACCCGGTTCACAAGCCGTTGTGATTGCACAAATCCAAGAACAACTCATGCGGATGGGAATGTACCCTGGGCCTGCTGATGGAATTCCTGGACCTCTAACAGAGGATGCTGTTGCTGTTTATCAGAAAAATCATGGGCTGGAGCAAACTGGCCGTGCATCAGAGGACTTGCTTGTCCATATGCTTGCAGAGGAATTTGAACTCAACACTCCTGCTGAATTTGGTTCTTCGCAGTAAATCTAACGCTTTGCTTCTTTCATTGTCTCAGGATTTTGAAGCCCGTTATCGATTTTAGCTTCGATTTTGAGTTTATCTTCTGAAACATCGGTATTACTGAGTGCGCGTCGCCACTGAAAGCGGGCTTCTTGTTTGCGTCCTAACTGCCAATAGAGATCACCTAAATGGTCATTGACCGTTGGATCATAGGGCAAGAACTCTGCGGCATCTTCCAAATGAGGAAGGGCATCAGCATAGCGTCCCATGCGGAAGTAAACCCATCCTAATGAATCCGCGATATAGCCATCTTCTGGTTCTAACTCGACAGCCTTTTTTATCATTTCTAAGGCTTCGTCTAAATTCTTATTTTTGTCAGCAAAGCTATAACCCAAATAATTCAAGATAAAGGGGTGGTCAGGACGGAAAGACAGGGCTTTTCTTAAGTCTTGTTCAGCATCTTCCATTTTGCCAATGCGCTCACTTGCTATTCCACGCGAATAATAAAGTGACCAGTATTTTTCATTGTCTGGTTCATCAATCATCTTGAAAGCTTTGTTGTAAGCATTGAGGGCATCACGATATTGCTCTTCGTGACGATAAATATCACCAAGCTGAATTTGCGCCTCAAGATTGTCCGTTTCAGAGACAAGTTTTTGTAAAGTTTTGATTGCAAGGGGATATTTGTCTTGGTCTTCATATAGACGGGCAATTTGACGTTGGGCACGAGTATATTCTTCGCCCTTATCAGATGTAATAGAACCAAAATAAGCAATAGCCTCACCCGTGCGCCCTGTATCGGCAGCCATATGAGCAAGAAGAGCTTTGGCGTCTTCCTGGCTCTCGTTCATATAAAGAGCAAGATGTGCGAAGATGCGTGCACTGTCTGTTCCACTTTCTTGATAAAAGAGAACTGCCATATCGGTGAGTGCCAAGCCAATTCCTTCGGCGACATTTTTAACGCCTTGGTAAAGCGTGTCTTTAGGAATTTCTTGTTTAGCCTCGAGTGCTTTGATTTTAGCGGTAACGTCTTCATCGTCTTCAATTATTTTATATACTTCTAGAGCTTCAAGATTAAGACCTTGAGACACAAGAATGTCACCAATCTGTTCACGCAATTTGGCGCTAAGAGTTGCACGATTTGTATATTGGGTTGCGAGAGTTTTGAGACGCTCTTTGTCATTAGCGAGGTCAGCCGCCAGCATTTCATTGTAAACAGTCAAACCATTACTCACGGGCTTTAATGGTGGAAGTGTTTTTGTGTTTGCGTAAGAAATCCAAGGAGAGAGAGCAGGTTTTACAATCTCAGCAACGCCACCACGCGTCATATTGTCTAGTTCTTTACTTGCTTGAGCAAAGTCATCTTTTTTGGCCGCATGCAAAGTTAATATTAACTGAGCAAGTGCTGAATCTTTATCGCCACTTTCAACAATTTTAGTAGCAAGTTTTGCTGCAGTATCAATTTCTCCAGAACCAACCGAAAGAACCATTGCGCGCTTTATCAAATCCATATTTTCAAAGCGACTATCTTCCAAAAGCTTGCTAAAACTCAAACCTGCCGTGCGCCAGTCCTGTTCAATTTGCGCGTGGCGACCAATCAGATAAGCGCCTGATGTGGTGTGTAGTGGTTCAACTGCCATTTGATTTGGAACAGTTCGTGAAATACCAAGCTTATCCAGTAAGTTGGTTTCTTGGTTATTATTTGTTTCATCCGTTTCGGGTTTACACGCGACAAGGGCAGTGGTGACCATTAGGAGAAGAAATGTCTTTTTCATTTGAAAACTCATACCTAGTAAATACGTTTACATGCCAGAATAGTTCGGACCGCCACCACCTTGAGGCACAGTCCATGTGATATTCTGAGAAGGGTCTTTGATATCGCAAGTCTTACAGTGGACACAGTTTTGTGCATTAATAACAAATTCCTCTGAACCTGCGACACCAGTAAATTCGTATACAGCAGCAGGACAATAATATTGAGATGGTCCACCATATTTTGGTAAATTTACATCAACAGGAATTGACGGGTCTTTTAGTTTTAAATGAGAGGGTTGGCCTTCTGCATGGTTGGTATCGGAAAGATACACTGATGATAGTCTATCAAATGTCAAAACACCATCAGGCTTTGGGTAGACAATGGGTTCAACCTCATCAATAGGTTTTGTTTGTAAGTGATCAGCTTGATTTCTAAGTGTGTAAGGGAGCAACCAACCACCAGCTGTTTGGAACGCGGCATGAAGGATTCCAAACAGCAATCCTTTGTGAAATCCAGGCCGAATATTGCGTACCTTTTTAAGTTCCTTATAAATCCAGCTATCTTTTATGTTATCAGTGTACTGCGTGCATTCATAACCCTGAGGTTTATCCAGCGCATTGAAAAATAGGCTTTCGGCTGCAACCATTCCTGATTTCATTGCCGTGTGGTTTCCTTTGATTTTTGGGACGTTGAGGAAACCCGCAGTATCACCAATCAAAAGCCCACCTGGGAATGTGAGTTTAGGCAAAGATTGAAATCCACCCTCAACCAGAGCGCGCGCGCCATAGTTGATACGCTTTCCACCTTCGAGATAATTTTTGATAGCAGGATGGGTTTTATAACGTTGCATTTCTTCAAAAGGAGAAAGTGTTGGGTTCTCGTAATCCAGTCCAACTACAAAACCAATCGAGACTTGATTATTTTCCTGATGGTACATCCATGAGCCACCATAGGTTTTCTTATCCATTGGCCAACCTACCGTATGAATACAAAGGCCTTGATCATGCTTGGAAGGGTCAATCTCCCAAATTTCCTTAACACCCAATCCATAAGTTTGCGGGTCGGAATTTTCGCGCAAGTTATACTTGGCAATAAGTTGCTTTGTTAGTGAGCCATGGCAGCCTTCTGCAAAAACGGTTTGCTTGGCGTAAAGCTCAGCACCAGGTTCAAACAGCTCTGTTTTATTCCCATCTTTATCAATACCAACATCATTTGTTGCAACACCCTTAACTGAGCCATCTTCATGGTAAAGAATTTCCGAGGCAGCAAAGCCTGAAAAAACATCCACTCCTAGTGCTTGAGCCTGTTCGTCCATCCAACGCCCAAGATTGGAAAGGCTAACAATATAATTACCGTGGTTGTTCATTTGAGGAGGTCTGGGCAGGCGAAAGGCTTTATTTTTCGTGAGATATAGAAATTTATCTTTCTTGGCTTCACAGGTAACTGGCGCTCCTTTTTCTTTCCAGTCAGGAATAAGCTCGTTCAAAGCCCGTGGTTCCAAAACAGCACCTGACATTAAATGTGCACCAACTTCTGAGCCTTTTTCCAAAATACAAACTGATATCTCTTGGTCGTTTTCGGTAGCTAATTGCTTAAGGCGAATAGCGCATGAAAGGCCTGCTGGACCGCCTCCAACAATAACCACGTCATATTCCATGCTTTCTCTGTCGGTGCGCATATTTGAGGATTGAGTGGTTTCTTCAGTCATAGGCATTAATATGTTCTTGTCTGATGTTTGTTTTTTTCAAGAGTCTAGCGTATAAAACGAATTCGTAACAGAGTTAAGACAAAATATAGTTTGGTAAAATTTTATGACGAGTAATCAAGGTGACCCTTCATTAGAAGCATTGAAATGGTACGTCGATAATGGCGTAACCGATGTGCTTGAAAACGAGCCCGTTGATAAGACCCAACCTGCTGAACCTATTGCTGCCCTTGTCACGGAAGCCAAGACTCAAAAGAAAACTACTCTCACTCCTGAAGTACCTAAGGCTCCGCCTATGGGGTCAAATGAAGCGCGTAAGAGTGCTGAAGAGTTAGCAAAGAATGTAAAGACACTCGATGAGTTAAGAGAAGCCATTGCTTCATTTGACGGCTTATCGGTTAAAAAAACGGCTCTCAATATGGTTTTTTGTGATGGAAATCCCAAAGCCCCGATTATGGTGATTGGTGAAGCACCAGGGGCAGATGAGGATGAGCAGGGTAAACCTTTTGTTGGGGCAAGCGGTCAATTATTAGACAAAATTTTGGCTGGAATTGGTTTGTCTCGTAAAAACGAAGAAGCAAACAAGTCTGTCTATGTCAGTAATATTTTGAATTGGCGCCCACCAGGTAATAGAACCCCAACACCCGCGGAGATGTCTATAGCACTCCCATTTATTGAGAAACATATTCAACTTATCGCCCCAAAAATTCTCATTTTGGTTGGAAACACGCCAATGAAATCATTGTTGGATAGCAAAGAAGGCATCATGAAGATGCGCGGGAGTTGGCATGATTATAAAACTGTTTCTAATATTGGTGAATTAGGGAGTGAAATTTTAGTTCTTCCAACCTTCCACCCAGCTTTTCTGCTTCGAAACCCGATGAAGAAAAAAGATGTCTGGCAGGATATGATTGCTTTGCAGAAAAAGAGAATTGAACTTGGTATTGCAGAGTAAGCACGCAGGCAAATGCGTTTTCCTTCTCTCCGCAATAATTTTGCTGGGTTTTTCGACTTCGGTTTTTGCTCAGGATTCCGTTCCTGTTCCGCCTTCTAAACCCACCAGCTTTATCGAAAAACTCAAAGACAAATTTTTTGGAGATGAAGAGGAAGAAGAAACGCCTGTTGTTACTATGGCTCAATGTGACCAAAAGGGACGTTTATCAACTCTCGATAAAGAAAATTCACTCCAAGAAAATGCCACAATCTATAAGCAGATTTTTAGTGATCAGCAAAATGGAGATTTTAAAGAAGCGGATAAGTTGATTGGGAATTTAAATGATTGCCGTTTGGTGGGGCATGTCACTTTGCAGCGTTATTTACATCCAACAAAATATAAAGCCAACTTTACCGAGCTTAAAAAATGGCTGGACGAATATGCAGACCATCCTGCTGCTGCGCGCATCTATAAGCTTGCTCAAATCAGACGACCCAACGGCAACAAACAAAAACTTAAAAAACCGACCTATAAAATGCGCTTAAGTGGTGCACTTGAATCCTCGTTGATGGAGCCAAGTGTTGTCGTAAATAAAGGCGCTTTACGGAATGATGTGCAACAAAGCGCTGTCAGTGGTCTCTTACGGCAAGTTAACGATTTAATTTCACAAGGTAAGCCTTCTGTAGCATTAGATGTTTTTAATAAATCTGATGCGGCCAAGACGATGAACGCATACGAGAAAGCGGCAATCAAAGTTACAATTGCAAAATCCTATTTGATTGAAGGAAAAGAAAAACGTGCCTTTGCTTTGGCGGCTCCTGCGGCTGATAAATTTGGAGCGGACTTGCCATTGGCAGGTTGGGTGTCAGGCCTCATTTCATGGAAGCGTGATGATATGCAGATGGCAGCCAATTACTTCACTAAAATCGCCAATGGGAAATATTCCAATGGCTGGCTGGTGTCGGCTGGAGCCTATTGGGCGGCACGTTCTTACTTGCGTTTAGGCGAGGCCGACAAACACACGAAATACTTAAAAATTGCTGCAAAATACCCCAGAACATTTTACGGGATTCTAGCAGTCAAATCATTAGGACAAACTTTATCTTATAATTGGCTTGTTCCCCCATTTACCGATAAATTTAGAGAAAATATTCTCTCTTCAGAAGCGGGTGCGCGCGCTTACCTTTTAACTAAAGCGGGTCAATACTCATTAGCTGATTTAGAGTTGTCGGGGTTACCTACTTTATGGGCAAAAGACATGAAGGATGCTGTTTTGGCATTTGCTCTTCAAGAAGGACTACCTTCTTTTGCGGTTCTTTACGGCAATGCCACCAAAAACCAAGATGATCGTTTTTATGATGCAGCTCTCTACCCGCTGATGCCGTGGCTCAACCAGAATGAATATAGCGTACATCCGGCACTTGTGCATGCGCTGGTGAGACAGGAGTCTCATTTTAAACCAAGAGCAGGCAGTCCCAGTGGTGCGCTTGGTCTCATGCAAATTATCCCTTCAACTGCAGCGTTTGTAACCGATGATGAAGGTTATAAGGATGAGAAAAAATGGAAACTCAAAGATCCTGAAATCAATCTTGAGATAGGACAAGCCTATATCATATCACTTCTAAAAACACGCTCTGTTGATAATGAGCTTTTTCATTTGATGATTGCTTATAACGCAGGACCAGGAAATCTCTTAAGATGGAAAAAGAGTCTCAAAGACATTGATGATCCGTTGTTATTTATTGAACTTGTTCCATCTGCTGAAACACGCGCCTACATTGAGCGTGTGATGCGCAATATGTGGATTTACGAAGAACGCTACGGATTGGATAGTCCGTCACTCAATCAAATCCTTCTAGGTGAATGGCCACAATACACATCTTTTCTTGCAAGATAGGCAAAGTTTCGGCTTAATACATCTCTTATAAAACAAGCGATTTAAGGCATCTAAAGATGAAGTCAGTAAAAGATATCCGCGCCGAGTTTTTGGGCTTTTTTGAAAAGAACGGACATAGCGTTGTTCAAAGTAGTTCTCTCGTTCCCCAAAACGACCCGACTTTGATGTTTACAAATGCGGGTATGAACCAGTTCAAGGACGTTTTTACAGGTAAGGAAAAACGCGACTATGTGCGCGCAACCTCTTCTCAGAAATGTGTTCGGGCAGGTGGTAAGCATAACGATCTTGAAAATGTAGGATACACGGCACGCCACCATACATTTTTTGAAATGCTAGGCAATTTCTCTTTCGGTGATTATTTCAAAGAAGAAGCTATAGATTTTGCTTGGGAATTGGTGACAAAGAATTTTGAGCTCTCACCTGAGAAATTACTTGTTACTGTTCACTCCAGCGATGAGGAGGCAGCTAGCATTTGGAAAAAAGTAACTGGTTTTTCTGACGATAAAATTATCCGTATTCCAACATCTGACAATTTCTGGTCAATGGGTGATACAGGGCCATGTGGACCCTGCACTGAAATCTTCTATGACCATGGTGAACATATTCCTGGTGGCCCCCCTGGCTCTCCCGATGAAGATGGTGATCGCTTTATTGAGATTTGGAATAATGTCTTTATGCAGTTTGAACAATTGCCAGATGGTTCGCGTATAGATTTACCAAAGCAATCTGTTGATACGGGTATGGGACTTGAGCGTGTAGCTGCTATTTTACAAGGCAAGCACTCCAATTATGAGACTGATTTATTCCAAACTATCATGGGGCATATTTCTGAAATTGTTTCTCAAGATGAAACGGTTTCTCACCGTGTAATTGCCGACCATTTGCGCGCAAGCGCTTTCTTAATCGCCGATGGTGTTTTGCCTTCAAATGAGGGGCGAGGTTATGTATTACGCCGTATTATGCGCCGTGGAATGCGCCACGCCCATTTGCTTGGGGCGCAAGACCCTCTCATGTGTCAACTTGTACCGACCCTAAGAAATTTAATGGGAGAAGCTTTTCCTGAATTAAACAGAGCTGAAAGCCTAATCACCGAAACACTAAAATCCGAAGAAGAGAGATTTAAAAGAACGCTGGATAATGGTCTTAAAATTCTAAATGAAGAAACAGAAAAACTAGAGTCAGGCAAACAATTTCCAGGCGATGTTGCATTTAAACTATACGATACGTTTGGTTTCCCATTAGATTTAACCCAAGATGCCTTACGCCCTCAAGACATTGAAGTGGACATTGATACGTTTCACAAAAATATGGAAGCGCAACGCGAAGCTGCACGTAAGGCGTGGAGCGGATCAGGTGATGCTACCACTGAAAAACTTTGGTTTGAGATTGCTGGTGACATCGAAACAACAGAGTTCTTGGGGTATGAGACAGATAAGGCTGAAGCGCAAATACTCAAACTTGTGAAAGATGGTGACGTTGTTGAAAGCCTTAAAAAAGGCGAACAAGGCTACATTCTTACTAATCAAACACCTTTCTATGCTGAAGCTGGTGGTCAAATTGGTGACAAGGGTATTATCTCCAAAGATGGTGCAGTCTTTAAAGTTACGGATACAAGAAAACAGGTAAGTAAATTATTCGTTCATATGGGCGAAGTTGAAACGGGAACTTTCAAAACAAAAGATGCCGTACAAATGATTGCCGATGGACGTAGACGTGATGCCATTCGCGCCAATCACTCCGCAACACACCTTCTTCATGCAGCTTTGCGTGAATATCTGGGTGATCATATTTCACAAAAAGGCTCTCTTGTCTCACCTGACAGATTACGTTTTGATTTATCGCATTCTAAGCAAATTTCCGAAGAGGAATTGTCCAAAGTGGAAGAGCGCGTTAATGCAGAAATTCGTGCCAATACAGAAGTGGTTACGCGCTTGATGGATAGAGATGCAGCAATCGAGGCAGGGGCTATGGCTCTGTTTGGTGAAAAATATGATGATGAAGTACGTGTTTTGACTATGGGGCGTGATGATTCAGAAAAAGGTACACCATTTTCAGTCGAGCTATGTGGTGGAACGCACGTGCGCCGTACGGGAGATATAGGGGTCTTTAAAATTACATCTGAAGGTGCCGTGTCCTCAGGTGTGCGCCGTATTGAGGCGTTAACGGGCGAGGGGGCTTTGGCATATTTTTCCAATCAGGATAAAACGTTGAAAAATGCTGCCTCTAAATTGAAGTCCTCACCTGCTGAATTGGAAGAACGTCTTGAGGCTTTGATGCTGGAACGCAAAAAAGCGGAGCAAGAAATTTCTAATCTTCGCAAGAAACTGGCAAGTGGAGGATCATCAAATAATTCTGGTGATGATGTCAAAAAGATTGGCAAAATTTCATTCAAATCATTGGTTATTGCCGATATTCCAGCAAAGGATTTAAAACCCATGGCTGATGAAATGAAAAAGGCGATTGGTTCAGGCGTCGTAACGCTGATTGCTATAAGTGATGATAAGGCATCAATTGTTGTAGCTGTTACTGATGATCTCACATCTCAAATTAATGCTGTTGATTTGGTGCGCATTGGCGCAGAAGCTTTGGGTGGTTCAGGTGGCGGTGGTCGCCCCGACATGGCGCAAGCTGGTGGGCCAAATAGTAGTGCAGCCAATGATGCGGTTTTACAAATTGAAAAGAACTTAGCGGGTTAGGTTAGACGTGCTCACGTACAAGAAGAGAGATGCTCGTTTCTTCTTCTCTGCTATCTGCTTGTTTATCTAGTTCTTGAGCTTCTAATTTCATTATTTGATAAACTTGGTAATCATCCCATGAATGGGCTAGAAATTGCTGCTTAACGGTCTCCAATACTTCAAATCTTTCTGAGAGTGCTGTGGCGACACCTACTTTACTTGCTCGTTGTAAAACTTCATCGGACACAATTTTAGTATCTTTCAAGAAGAGCCCTGTTTCATAATCTGGTATTACAGCAATTAACGGTTTTCCTTCGCGGTAAGGGTCTGGCATAATCATAACAGGCTGCCATTCATTAAGGTTCTCTTTGCGTTTAATGGCGAAAAAGTGTTGTTCGTAATCTTCAACTCTAAGTCTGCCTAAACCAAGCTCTTTTACTTTTGCATCTATAATCCTTAAGCGTTCTTTTGATATTCTGCCTACGATTTTACCAGTTCTTGAAGGGTCCCATTGACTTCCGATTCCCCATTGTTTTTGTATATTCGACACATAGTTACGTCCACATCCATATAGAGGGTGTGTTTTTTTATCACAACCCATCATTCCTCTATGTCTTATCTGAAGCTCTGAGGCCATATCTTCAGCACTCTCTAATGAAAGAACGGCTTTAAATTTTGGATCTGTTGAGCCTTGTGTAAATCCATCTTTTGACTCTATTATTTGTGCTAAATGGTTTTCATATAAATAATTTACAATAGCGCTTATTTGCTCTGGAGTGTCTGCATAGAACCTGCCTCTAACGTAATCTGTGAGTTTACGGAATTTACCACTCTTTTCGTTCATGACTTTTTGTTGGGCAACTTTTTCTGATTTAAGATCTCCAATTTCGAAGGTAACTCCTGGAATGCTAGATTCTATTGCGCGGCCTATTTTTGTAAGTTCGTCTTTACCTGTGGGACCATTTTTAGTGAATTTACTAAACTTTGACCAATTGCCTCTTGTGCGGTCTTCATGTTTATCTATAGGAGTGCCAGGAATTATAACAGTTTTTGAGTTTATAACGCTTGAAGGAGCCCTGAACTCAAGAGGCAAAGGTTTTTGTGCAACTTCTCTCTGTTCTTCAGATAAACTCATAAATACTCTATTATTATTTGTTTCTTTTTTACTTCCCTGCGAAACTTTAAGCTAACATTGTTGTAGTATTTATCGCAAGAAAATACATATTAGAGTGAAATAATATTATATTTACATAAATAAAGCAAACTTTTATCAAAACTCATTTTAGGGAGCGGGTAGATTTTTGTTTAAGTGCTTGTTACACTTGACCAACAACTGACCTATCTTATAAGCCATGCGGCTCAAATCTTTTAATGCAAAAAACATGTCGGAAGCGATGAAAATGATCCGTGATACTCTTGGGGAAGACGCTATAATTGTTGCTACCCATGAGGAACAGGATGGTAAATCTGTGCGCGTCACTGCCGCTGTTGGAGAGCGCGAACCTGCGTTCGAAATTGGGCAAAACGGTGTGACGGCTGCGCAAGACTGGCTTCAATATGACGAAGAAGAAGAAAACACAGCCGTCAATGAAGATTTGACCGATGCTATGATACGCCACGGCGTTCCCGAAGAAGTCACCGACCAAATCGTGTCCTATGCCATGGTGATTGGTTTTCAAAATGTAGAAAAGGCCGTTGTCGGTGCGCTAGAAAACCTGTTCTCATTCCGCCCATTAAAACAATCCACGCAAAAAACGCGGTTCATGTTTGTCGGACCTGCTGGTGCTGGAAAAACACTTACGACGGCTAAATTTGCTGCCCAATCCGTTTTGAACGGTGAAAAGGTTGCTGTTGTTACAACGGATACTGAACGCGCTGGTGCATTGGAACAACTCCAAGCCTTTACCAATGTTATGGATGTTGATTTGGCAATGACCAATACGCTGGATGAGTTAAAAGATTTCTTAAAAGCAAATGACGATAAAGATTACATCTATATAGACACGGCTGGTCTTAACCCGTTTGACCCCAAACAATTACGCGCCTTGGCAATTTTATGCACAGCGGGTGATATAGAACCAGTTCTTGTTTTGCCCTCTGCACTAGATGCCCACGAGTCAGAAGATTTTGGGCGCATTTATGCAGGATTAGGATGTGAAATCGTTATACCCACAAGATTAGATGTGGCTAGACGTTACGGGGGGCTTTTATCTGCCGCACATAGTGGTAATCTATCATTTGCAGAATCAGGTGTGAATGCTTCTGTTGTCGATGGATTAAAGGAGCTTACACCGAAAAGATTTGCACAATACCTATTGCAAGGACGTGCTGAGCAAAGCACAATAGATTAAGCGCGAAAATCAGGAACGCCATTAATGAGTGATACAAAAACCAGATCAGAAGACACAGATAAGCCAGAACTTTCTGCCACAACATCTGCTCCTAACATCATAGCCGTTGCCTCTGGTAAAGGTGGTGTTGGAAAAACGTGGTGTTCAATTACGCTTTCTCATGCTTTAGCTAAAATGGGTAAAAGCGTTCTTCTTTTTGATGGTGATTTGGGACTTGCCAATGTTGATGTGCAATTAGGTCTAATGCCCAAACGTGATTTGAACGATGTTATTCGCGGACGCCTAAGTCTCGAAAAAGTTATTCAGCCATATGAAGAAGGTGAATTTGATATTATTGCTGGTCGTTCAGGCCAAGCATCTCTTTCTGCATTGCCTTCACAACGTTTGGCTTTCCTTAGAGATCAATTAATTGAAGTTGCCGATCAATATGACGTTGTGATTATTGACCTTGGCGCTGGTGTAGATAGAACAGTTCGTATGTTATCTGCTGCTGCAGCCAGAACGTTCCTTGTTACAACGGATGAGCCAACATCTCTAACAGATGCTTACGCTTTCATTAAGTTGGGCAGTGCTGCAGGCATGTCTAAAAAGGTGAGTATTATTGTCAACATGGCATCCAGTGTCTCAGAAGGTGAAAAGACTTACAGAACTTTGCTTAAAGCATGTGAGAATTTCTTGAGGTTAAGCCCGCCCATTGCTGGTATTATTCGCCAAGACCCACGCGTCAAAGAAAGTATTAGACACCAAACGCCAATTCTCATTCGTTCACCAAATAGTGAAGCAGCAGAAGATGCTGAAAAAGTTGCATTTTACGCGATGAAAATGCTTGCCTCTCAGGCAAAGAAGAAACGCACCTCTCGATAATATCTGACATTTTAAACGACCTTTCTTCTTTTTTTACCTTTACCGCTGTAAACTGGTGATTAAGGAGATTTTTTATGGCCTCATCGGGCTTTTCAGGGTTTGTGCCCTTCTTTAAAGGGATTATCAATCCAGGTGCCAAAGCTGCAACTGATCAAGCAGCTATACGTCTATTAAGTTTACCTGATGGACTAAAATCAACGTCTCAGCCAACACGGGTTGAAGGTGAGGTGATTGCCAAAGGTCCTGAACGTGTTTTATTTCTTCGTACAGACAGGGGTGATATTGAGGTGCGCGCCAACGAAGCACGCCGCTTTGAAATTGGGCAGAGGGTTCAACTTGATATTCCTGCGGGAAAACCACCGCGCGAAGCTCTAATTACAAGAACAAACGAAACATCTCAAACAACTTCCCTAGCAAAGAGTGCAGATACAACATCACTTGCATCGGCTGTTGAGAAAGCATCTGTAACCTTATCGCGCGAAGCTAAATTACAAACGGCGGTCTTAAGAGAAATCAATGAAACGATAAAAACCTCTCAAATACAGCCTGCAAAATTGCCACCTGAGACTTTGGTGCGCTTAACACAAATACCTAGACAAATTGCCGAACAGGCTTTGAAAGTTGCCGCGGAACAAATTCTCATTAACGTGAAATTGACAACTTCTCAGTTAGGACAAGTGTTTTCACAGGTTGAGGGTAAGGTTTTACCTCAAACGCCTCTTATAGGCATTCCTCAGAACATTCCTGTGACATCTTTAAATGTTTCTCAGGTCAGCAACCCAGTGACATCAAGCGAGAAAGCGTTGTTCCAGAATTTAATTGCAGGAAGACAAGAGAGTGCAAATTTGAGCTTTTTTTCTCGTACACAACCTCAAGCCATTACCCAAGCACAAACAGGCGGCGTAACACGCTTTACGCCAGAGCAGGTTCAGTCAAGACTAGCCAACCAATTACAAACCACGCCAGCAACAACTGGTAGTTTCAAACCGCAGTTTCCCTCGGAAGTTCTTAACCGCTTGATTACAACAGGGCAATCGCAGAACGCGCTGCATGGACAAAACTCAACTGTACAAATTGATGGTCGTGTTGTGGGCTCAACAGTTCCAACACAATATACGCCCCCACAATGGGGAGGTCAGTTACATGCAAACTCACTTCTAACCCAAGGTCGTCCAGATGCTCTGACATTCAGGGTTACTGGTGTGACAGCAGATGGTTTTCCATTACTCAGTCCTGTCGGTGGTCAGTTCTCTAATAGTAGTGGCACAGCGCCAAACTTATTCTTACTCAATTTCCCTATGAAAAATGCAGTACAAGGCGCGCTTGTTCACCTTAGTCCGTTGTCACTGCAAACAATTGGAAGTACGGGACTTGCCAATGACCCATGGAATCTTCTCTTTACGCACATGAAGGAAATGGGGGCGTCTCCAAATCCATTATTGATGTCTTTGCAATCGTTATTACCCCAAGCGGCAGCTCCGACAAAAATTGTACCTTCAATCCTGTTTCTATTTGCGGCATTACATGGGGGGTCTTTAGATGAATTTGCAGGCGCAAAATCACTCCAAAGTATAAAAGACAGTAAAACGTTGCGTGTCCTTGAAAGTTTGATGAAAGAGGGTGGGGGAACATCGCGCCTTTTAAATACTGTATCAGGGGAGTGGCGCGCATGGACGTTGCCTATGCAGTATCAGGAAAACCTTGTGCCTATAAATCTCTATGTTCAAAATCAAGGTTCTGAGGGTGGGCAAGATGGCGAGCCAGAAGATAGTGATGCAACGCGCTTTCTCTTTGAATTTGATTTAACACGTATGGGTGTTTTACAAATTGATGGCATGATGCGCGAGGCCAATCTGGATATCTTCATTCGTACCGAAAAAGAAATTTCTAATGAAATGAAATTATCACTTAAAGGCTTGTATCTAAAGGCATTAGATAAATCAGAATTAACGGGTGATATTGCCTTCCAAACCAAAGAAAAATCATGGGTGGATCTAAGTCAGCCTTTGGACAATGAATTTGCAGGAACAGTGACTTAAACTATAGTTTAAGTTTGACAAAGAATGAGGTGATAACTTTGAAGGATATATTAAAAAGTTTATTTTTAGCTTGCTTGATAGTGGGCGCATTAACGTCTTGTACTCAGCAAAAACCTACAGTAGAGGAAGAGGTCTTAATAGGTGCATTTACAAATATTATTACGGCGGAAACCTATGATAAAATGTGTAATAGTGGAGAAATAGTAACGAAGCGACCAACTAAGGATTTAAATATTAATTGGTATGGTAATCAACAAACAATTGTAGCTCTGATTGCTGCCCCTATGAGAAGACGCTTTCCTAAAGATACTCCAGATAAGAGTTTAGAGCGTATTTTAGAAATTCGAGGCAATATTGCTAGTAAATCTCAATCTTTATTAGAAGATAGAGGATGTGATTCTCCTGAAGCCATACGTATGGGGAAAATTCTTGATTTGTATACAAAAATGCCACCATGGTCCCTGCATAGCATGATTTTAGAGGAAGTTAAGAAAAGAGGCGGGGTTATGACAGAGTTAACAGAAGAAGAACAGAAATTACCTAATCCTGGTTAAGGTGATAAAATCCTTAACTCTCTTCACTCCCACGAGAGAAAATTTGCAGACCGATTTCATCGAGACGGTCATTTTCTTTTTTGAGTTCTGCTTTGGCCTGTTCGTTCTTACGATTACGGTCGACGATTTCAACTTTCTTAAAGTCTGCATAGGCATCGCGCATGGCGTCTTGGGCAATTTCAATTCGAATTTCCAACTTTTTGATAGAATCATCAATCTTCTCAATTTCCTGTTTCACTAATGTGCGAAAAGAGAAATAGCTTTGTTGCATTTGAATGTCTTCAGGGGTTTGTTCCGCAAGTTCTG
This sequence comes from Bdellovibrionales bacterium, assembly GCA_037968575.1. GTDB lineage: Bacteria > Pseudomonadota > Alphaproteobacteria > Micavibrionales > Micavibrionaceae > UBA2137. The sequence continues at coordinate 15,601 of JBBKVR010000026.1, forward strand.
CTTCCCGTTTTAACGCCTCATACTGCTTTGCTTTGTGTTCGATAAGTTCTTCTTGTGTACGGAAAAGTATAGCCAAGAATTTTTGTTTTTCTTCAACAGTATGTTTGCGAACGCGAATGAGGGGGTCTAGTTTAGCCATTAGCCCATACTGTTTTCTGGTGTGTATTCAAGCTCAACAATTTCAGCAAGGCGTGTGAAAGAGGCATCAATACTGGAGCGTTCTTCCTTGTTCTGCGTCAAGAATTCCTCGATTTGTGGATAGAGTTTCAAAGCAATATCAACATCAGGATCGCTTCCCTTTTTATAAGCCCCAAGTCTGATGAGTTCGGCCATATCCTCGTAAGTAGAGACAATTTGTTTGGCGCGTTTTACAATCTCGTTCTGTTCGTCTGTAAAGGCCATGGGCAAGGAACGCGAAATGGATTTGAGAACATTAATGGCTGGATAGCGTCCGCGCTCCGCTATATTGCGGTTCATAATAATGTGCCCATCCAGAATACCGCGCACGGCATCCGATATTGGTTCATTCTCATCGTCCCCTTCAACGAGAACAGAAAATAATCCTGTGATATCACCTTCACCGCGGATACCTGGACCCGCACGCTCTAACAATCTTGAAAGTTCTCCGAACGTACTTGGTGGATATCCTTTGGCAGTTGGCGGCTCACCAGCGGACAAGCCAATTTCACGCTGTGCCATGGCAAAACGTGTCACAGAATCCATGAGACATAGCACTTGGTTTTTCTGGGCTCTGAAATATTCGGCAACAGACAGTGTTAAATAGGCGGCTTGTCTACGCATCAAAGCTGGCTCATCACCAGTGGCAACAATTACGACAGATTTTGCCAGACCATCATCACCCAAATCATCTTCTAGGAATTCTTGTACTTCTCGCCCACGCTCGCCCACAAGACCTATGACAGAGACATCGGCAACGGTGTAGCGTGCCATCATGGAAAGCAGAACGGATTTTCCAACACCCGAGCCCGCAAAAATACCCATACGTTGACCTTCACAAATCGCTGTAAAAGTATTTACGGCTCTTACACCTAAATCCAGTTTTCCACCAATGCGTGTGCGTTGGTGAGCAGGTGGGGCAGGGGCTTTGAGTAAAAACGGCTCACTACCTTCGGATAATGGGCCTTTCCCGTCTATAGGTTCTCCAAGTGCGTTAATGACACGGCCAAGCCATGCGTCTGATGGGAAAACCACTGGATCTTGTTGTTTGATAACGGCTTTACAACCCAAACCAATGCCTTCGAGTGTTCCAAAAGGCATGAGAAGAGCAACATCATCACGGAATCCAATAACCTCGCATGGCACAATCTGTTTTTTGCGCGGCGTTACATCAACACGGCTACCAATCGTTAAATCACTGCCGAATCCCTTCATTTCTAGCAAAAGTCCCAAAACCTTGGTGATTTCGCCATAAACCTCGTTCGGGCTAAGTTTTGACGCAGTAGAGATGATTTTGTCTGATAATTTGGTATTTTGAGGACTCATAAGGCTATTTTAGCATTATTTGGACATGCCTGTCGCCTTGAAATCATTGTTACATCACATTTTTCTATGTAAATAATTTGTTAACTATTTTGATATTTGGTAGAATAATGTTAATAAAGGTTAACAAAAGTTAATTTGTACGAATCTTAGAGGTTCGTAAGACAAAGGAATTTACAGATGCGCGTTCTCCTCATTGAAGACGATAGTTCAACAGCAAAAAGCATTGAATTGATGCTCAAATCCGAAGGCTATGTGATTGATTCAACTGATCTTGGTGAAGATGGTTTGGATCTCGGAAAAATTTACGATTACGATATTATTATTCTCGACCTCATGCTTCCTGATATGGATGGCTATGATGTCTTGAAAAATCTACGTGATGCCAAAATCGAAACACCTATTCTTATTCTCTCTGGTCTTGGAGAGATGGAAAACAAAATTAAAGGTCTTGGCTTTGGTGCTGATGATTATTTGACCAAGCCATTTGATAAACGTGAAATGATTGCCCGTGTTCAGGCTATTGTCCGTCGCTCTAAGGGGCATGCACAAAGCACAATCAAAATTGGTCGCATGGAAATTAATCTGGATTCACGCACAATCGAGGTTGATGATGAGACAGTTCACCTCACAGGTAAAGAATATGGAATTCTTGAGTTGATGGCTCTGCGTAAGGGTACAACACTCACGAAAGAAGCTTTCTTGAACCACCTTTATGGTGGAATGGATGAGCCTGAAGTCAAAATCATTGATGTCTTTATCTGTAAACTTCGCAAGAAGTTAGAAAAAGCCTTGGGTGGTGATTCTTACATAGAAACCGTTTGGGGGCGTGGTTACGTTCTACGTGAGCCCAAAGTAACACCAAGTAAGCAAAAAGCTGCCGGTTAATATCTTCCAATCGCAAGAAGTAAACCACCCTTCTCCAACCGAGAAGGGTGTTTCGCAATCGCAATTTTATATGTGGCGTTGCGTTGTTGCGCTTGCACATGCAGATGGCATTTTTAGAAAACAAGAACGTGATTACTTGAGACAGGTTTTTGAAAGGATGTCCCTGTCGAACGAGCAATATCAAACGCTCGTAGCGGACATGAGCATGCCTCAAAATATCAATGACTTCTTTAAGTACATTGAAAAGCCCGAGCACAGATCACAACTTGTTTATTTCGCTCGTATTTTGGCGTTTAAGGACGGCGAGTTTCATCCCAGTGAGAAAATACTCATCGAAAAGCTCAATATTAAAGTCAATGAAGGTATCGACACTAATAAAATCAAAGAAGATGTCAGACTCTATATTGATAAAAAGATGCATGGGCATGGAGAACATCTCTCAAGCCTAGAAGACCAAGACGGACATTCTCATCTTTTTGGTGCGTTCTTACATTGGTTGGGTTTAGATAACTAATTTATTGACATATTTTCAATGTTATGTGAAAAACACCAGCAAAGAGGTGTTGCATGCGTAATTTAAGTTTATTTCCTATTTTTGGTGCTGTGGCTTTAGGGCTTTCTGGTTGTTCTTTTCTCCAAGAAGACCCAGAAGAATATGTATTAGAAAATTCAGGAGACTGCATACCGTCTTTATCTGAGAGAGGCTCGGAATATGCTACTGATCTCAAATTTGAAGAAGAAGTTGTCGGTGACTTTGCTAATGCTGTAGAGAATTCACCTCTTTTTCAGGATACCTGGAGTAACTTTGTTTCTCGCGGTGGAAAGGTACACAGTGTATGCGGGGACGCAATGTTCAATCCTAATGATAGAATGTTTATGCTCAACGCCATGTATACACCAGCTTCGCTAGACATTCACGTCAACGCAAATTATGGATATGGAATATATTCATACTTGGCGCACGAGCTAAAACATCACCAAGATGAAATTTCTGGTCACAGAAGTTATGATTTTTTTAGTAATGGAAAGCTGCATAGTTATGATGGTGCTGTTGGTAGAGAACTCTTATTAGAAGCTACAGCGCAGGTTGCCGGCCTAGATTTTGTGTTTGAGAGATTTGTGGATGGTGATAAGCGACCACTAGCAGGTTTGCTTAACCTTCAGCAAATTGGATACTCTATGCTTCCAGAAGAACTTCTAGAACGGTTAACACAATCAGGAATAACCCGAGGGGAGTATTTGAGTGCCCCCCATGCTGACGTTAGAATGGCTCAACGGTATGCAACTGTAATGACAGGATGGCAAGGTGACCCGTATTCTCTAGATTTTGATACTATCGAAGAGACTGAATTGAGTGATAGTTCTGAGGTTAGAAATAGGGCTAGGGCCGCAGCATTAGAAGAGTGGTTTGGTTTCACTGCAAATCAAACTGGAGGTAGTAATCAAGTGACATTGTTTGATGTTCATAATGTCAATTATGTTGAACGCGTTTGGCCACACTACCAACAGCAGTTCACTATGTTAAGTTATGCGACTAATGCAACTCATAATTCATCTCTCCAATTAATACGGCTAGCAGATATAAATATTGATGATTTTACCTCTTTAGGTGGTGAAAATTATGGAAGATACGTTCGTGACGAGTTGAGAGACCTCGTTTATATGGAAAAATATTTTTCACAACAACAAATTGGAATATCTCTTATGACGACTTTAGCCTTAGATGAACACATAAGAACGGGTGTGACACCAAACCAGGCAATTGACGCTTACGTACAAAATTCAGTCTCTGATTCTCCTTCTGCCCGACCATAATAAGTTTTTAGCATAGAACTTTTCTTCCATTCACATCGAAAATCGCTATAGTAGCGGACATGACTTCACTGCCTAACATCATTACACTTGTGCGGATATTTCTTATTCCTCTCATCATTTTTTTGATGTATGTCCCCACTGAAACAACTGCATGGCTAGCTCTTACCCTCTACACAGTTGCTTGTGCCAGTGACTATCTTGACGGTTACCTTGCTAGAAAAATGAACGAAGTCTCGGACATCGGTAAATTTTTGGATCCGATCGCAGACAAAATCATGATTGGTTCTCTGCTGATTGCCTTGGCCGCTATCGATAGGCTTGATGGTATCTGGGTCGTGCCTGCGATTGTAATTCTGGTACGTGAGTTTTTGGTATCTGGTTTAAGAGAATATTTAGGGCCTAAAAATGTGACTTTACCTGTTTCACAAATGGCAAAATGGAAAACAACTTTGCAAATGATAGCTCTTGGCTTTTTAGTCATGGGCGACTATGGCAATGATGTGTTGCCGTTTACACTGCTTATCGGACAAATCGGTTTAACAATTGCAGCGGTTTTGACAGTTACAACAGGCTGGAATTATATGAAGGCAGGCTTGCTTCACATGACTTCCTCCGGAGAGACAGATGTATAAATGGATACGTCCTTTTCTGTTTACTCTTCCCCCTGAAGCCGCACATAACAAAACACTTAAACTTCTCAAAAATCGCTTTTGGCCATCACACTCACGGTTCTTTGATGAATGTTTGATGACGCAAGTGTGCGGAATGAAATTTCAAAACCCTGTAGGTCTTGCCGCAGGTTTTGATAAAAATGCAGAAGTGATGGATGGAACATTCAGGATAGGATTTGGTTTTGTTGAGGTTGGAACGGTGACGCCAAAACCTCAAAAGGGAAATCCAAAACCTCGTATTTTTAGAGACACAAAAACCAATTCCGTTATCAATCGTATGGGCTTCCCCAATAAGGGCATGGAGTTTTTTAGAAAATCTTTGAATGCTTATCGCGCGCACAATCAAAAACCGCCGGGTCCAATCGGTGTGAATATCGGTATGAATAAGGACCAGAACAAACCTGAAGAGGATTATGTTCTCTTGATTAATGAGCTGAATTCACTTGCTAGTTATTTCACAATTAATATTTCATCGCCCAATACACCGGGTTTGCGTGATTTGCAGAAGAAAGAAAATCTTGCGCCGTTCCTCAAAACGATTATGGAAGCGCGTGACAAGGCTGAGCATAAACGCCCTGTATTTTTAAAACTTTCACCTGATCTTGATCCTGCCCAAATAGCAGAAATTGCCCATACTGTCGTTGAGCAGAAAATTGACGGGCTTATCCTGACCAATACAACGTTAGAGAGACCGGATATTCTCTCTCATGAATTTGCCAAGGAAAAGGGTGGGTTGAGCGGCCCGCAACTGCGCGAGAAATCAACACATCTGATTGCTGAATTCTTTGATTTAACAGATGGGCAGATTCCTATTATAGGCGTTGGTGGAATTACAGATGCTGAAGAAGCGTTCGATATGATAGCCGCAGGCGCTAGTCTTCTTCAGCTCTATACAGGGTTAGTCTTTGAAGGACCGGGACTTCCTGCTAAGATATGCGAAGACTTAGCAATTTTGCTCAAAACTTATGGATATAGAAGCGTTGCCGATGCCACTGGGTCGAGAAATAAGGAATTCAAGCAAAAGCAAGCCGTCTAGAGACATGCTTCTTTATGCTGTGGGCTTAAGCGTTTATCTATTTGGTAGCGTTATTATTCTTGGGCGTTTAATTCAAACTGAAAACCAGACACAAATTTTGACTGTTGCAGGACTTTTGCTTGTGATGGGTGGATTGTTGTTTGAAATGTATAAGCGGCGTTCCGCTTTTAGAAACATCTATTACTCCATTGCCAAACTGCAAAAACGCCAAGGTGAGTTATCTGAAGAGCTAGTGAGAGGTGGGAGTACGCTTACAAGGCCAGAAGTGAACGCTTATATCCAAGAAAGTTTTCAGACCGAAGACATAACTCCAAAAACGCATTTTGAAATTGATGTGAGAGCAACGGACAATAGTGCCAATTATCAGGATGATGGTGATTTTTCTGACGAAGTTGTCTTGGGATATTTAAAAACAGCAATTGCCGATACACGTGTGGAGGTAAGGTTACAACCCATTGTGAAGCTCCCACAAAGACAGGTAATGTTTTATGAGCTCTATGCCCATTTGCGCGCTGGGCCAACCAGAACAATTTCTGCAACACGTTACATGCCGATTGCCAAAGAATATGGCTTGGATAAGGATATCGATTTTATTCTTCTCAAGAATAGTCTTCAATATCTCCGACAGATGAAAATTGATAAACCTTTTATTCTGAATATTGAAGAAGGTTCTCTTATATCGAAAAACTACATGAATAGCTTACTTGCCTTTGTTTCAACACAAAGGGAATTGGCTGGTAATTTGATATTTGAAATCAAGCAAGAAGCTCTTCGCCAAATGGATGGGCCTGTGGCTTCAATCTTGAAATCCTTACAAAAATTAGGTTGTCGTTTTTCTATGGACCATGTCGATGACCCTCATTTGGACAGAGAACTCATACGGGAACTGGGCATTAGCTTCATTAAACTTTCTGCTGCAAATCTGGCAGCATTTACACGTGACAATAATAGTGTCGCTGTGATGCGCCGTATCAAGACGCAACTAGAGAGAGAAAACGTTCTCATTATCGCTGAGAAGGTTGAAAATGAAGAAGTTCTGAAAGACATCCTTGATCTTGAGTTAGATTATGGTGAGGGGTACATCTTCGGTCGTCCCGATAAAATAAGTGCTTACGAGCCAATCAAATATGCAGCCTGATAAAATCTCTGACGTGCATTCAATTCCGCTTATTAATGGTGTTTCTGAAATAACCGACAACTATGATGCCTTTATCATAGATATTTGGGGTGTTGTGCATGATGGAGCAAAACTCTACCCGTATACGAAAGAAGTTCTACAAAAGCTTAATGATTTAGACAAGAAGTGTCTGTTTCTATCTAATACGGATGCCAGGCCACAAGAAATGGAGATGTCTCTTCGCAATATGGGGTTGAAGATTTTTCAAGATGATGTCGTTACGGCTGGAGGATCGGCCCATCGAGGCTTAAGAGAATATCAGGGTAAAAAATGTATAAGGATGGCGACATTTTCCAATGAGGAAATAATGCAGGGTATAGGTCTGGAAGTTACAGAAAGCCCTAATGAAGCCGACTTTATCTTAAATACAATTGGTACTGCCACTCTTGGGCAAGACAGACATTTCTATGAAATTATGGAAGAGTGCCTTGAAGAGAGATTGCCTATGGTTTGTGCTAATCCTGATCATGAAGTTTCAATCAGTAATAGAATATATCACTGTGCTGGTCTTTATGCGCAATGGTACGAGGACAATGGTGGTAAAGTCGAATGGCATGGAAAACCCTATTTGCCAATTTACGAATGGGCTTGGGAAAAATTAGGCAAGATTGATAAATCTAAAATATGTGCCATTGGAGACTCGCTTAGAACTGACATTACAGGTGCTAAGAATTTTGGAATAGATTCACTTTGGAATTTAGACGGCACAACAGCTGATTTGTCTCTAAAAGAAGCCAACCAACGTGCGAGTGACAAAAATTTAAAGCCTATCGGTATTTTACGTGGATTTTATTGGGGTTAGATATGAACACGGAAATAACTGATTACCAACGAAGCCTCTCCAGAAAATATATTTCTTATAGAGTTCTTACAAACTTATGGTTTGTTGGGGCAGTTTGGTTATATTTTTATCGCTTATTCATGACTGATCATCAGGTTGGAGTTCTTGATGGTATGGCGTTTGCTATTGGGATGCTTGCTGAAGTTCCATCTGGTGCACTCGCAGATAAGTTTGGGCGCGATAAAATGGTGAGGCTAGGACAAATTCTTGCTGGAGCAGGAATGCTAATACACGCATGTGCTAGTAGTTTTGCTGTAATTTTTTTAGCGCAAACAACTATAATGATTGGCGTTTCGTTTGTTTCTGGTGCTGATGAAGCATTGTTCTTTAAGAAACTTAATTTTGATCGAAAATCTGTAAATTGGCGTAAGTTGGTTACGCGAGGTTCACAATTTGCGCTTATTGGAACCCTTTTTGCCACTGTTGCTGGTGGATGGTTACATACAATCAACCCTCGAATACCATGGATATTAACTGGAATAGCCTTTATCAGTTCAGCTTTAATTATATGGCCAATCAAGGAAATTCAGCCTGAAAAAAGTAATAATAATCTCCTTGAAGAATTACGAGATTATATAGCCAATATTAAATTGGGCTTTATGCAATTTGGCACACCAAAGTTATGGCTATATGTGCCAATAATTATAACTGTTCAGGGTCTCTTTTACACTGCTGGTTGGGGTTTACTAAGATTGGTTTTGCTTGACCGATTTCATTTTGACCCATTCTGGGGCTCTGTTGTTATAGCGAGTAGCAGTCTTATTACAGTTGGTATGTTAGCGGTAATCCATAAGCATGCAGAAAAAATAAGCGAGAAACGTATGATATGCCTGATATCATTTGGCGCGGTTGCAAGCTTGCTTCTTTCAATGGCAAATATTGGAGTTTGGGGATATTTTGTGATTTTAGCCCTCTATTCAGGAGAGCATATTCTGTATCCTTTCATGAGTGAGGCATTAAACAACAGAGCTACAGAAAAACAACGTGCCACAGTTCTTTCTGTGGCTTCGTTTATAAGAACGCTCCCATACGTTATTTTGGCACCAATTATTGGTTATTTGAACACAACAGGAAGCCTTGAGTATTTCTTTGTAGGGTGGGCGATTTTAATTTGTTTAGCTGTTGTTTTATATCTTCTACTCAAGAAAAAAGATGACAAGATAGATTTAGCCGAAGTTTATTCTAACTAACCTTTTTCACGCATGATACGGGATTTTTGTCTGTCCCAATCACGTTTCTTAACAGTTTCACGCTTATCATGGGCTTGCTTCCCTTTAGCGAGAGCAATCTCGCATTTCACCAATCCACGGGCATTAAAATAAATCTTGGTAGGTACAAGCGTATAACCTTCGCGTGTGATCGACCCCATCAGTTTACTGATTTCTTTTTGCTTGAGTAAAAGCTTACGAGGACGATTTGGTTCATGTTGTTGTAGCGGACCAGCCTGTTGATATTCGGGAATATGGGCATTGACCAAAAATATCTCGCCATCTTTTGGTCCTGCATAGCTCTCGTTGAGAGAGCATTGACCATGGCGCAGGGATTTCACCTCGGTGCCTGTGAGTACAATTCCTGTCTCGAATTTGTCTTCCAGATGATAATCAAAGCGCGCACGACGGTTCTCGGCCACCGTCTTGTTGGTCGATATCATTCCTGACTTTGATGTTTTCTTCTTTGCCATAGTGTTAGCACATATACTGTGCAAGAGAGTGTGGGGCAAGTCACAACTTGTCTTGACGTGAGCCGTAGACACGGTAAATCTATGCTATGTTGATTTCTGTGCGAACCTTCTGTTTCATAATATCCCTATTATTGGTTATGCCCTCCGTTGTCTTAGCAGCAGAGCGTCCATTACCCTCAATTCCCAATGAAACTGCACTTATCAGAGGTTTGCAGGCAATAGAACAGGGGCGCTGGACAGTTGGGGAAGCCTCTCTCACGCAAGCTACAGGATCATTGCCAGCAGAGGCATTTTATTGGCTAAAATATACAAATAATAAATCACCCATTTCTTATGATAGGGTGACGCGGTTTATTCGCTCGCACAAAAACTGGCCTCTCATGTCGAAAATGCAGGTGACAGTAGAAGAATCTATGCCTGCTAATTTATCCTCCAAAGATGTTACGAGTTGGTTTGATGCGTTTCCACCAATCACGAATCAGGGGTATGAACGCTATATTGATGCGTTATTAGTCCAAAACCGTCCCCAGAATGCCTCAACGCAAGCTAAAAAATGGTGGACTGAACATGTCTCATCAGCAGATATCCAGAGACGCTTTTACCAAAAATATAAATCTTTGTTGTCACTTGAAGATCATAAGAAACGCTTAAGTTTCCTTATGGCGAATGAATATTACACGCCCGCAAATAATCTCTCTCTTGTTATGCCTCAAGGCTATCAAGCTTTGGCGGAAGCCGAAGTCGCATTAGCACGCAATAACGGAAATGTTGATACGTTACTGGCGCGTGTTCCTTCATCTCTTCAAAATGATGCGGGCTTACTCTATGAACGTCTGAGATGGCGAAGACAAAAAGGTCTGAACTCTGGTATGGAGGAAATTCTTAATCAACAACCGTCGATGGCGAAAGTAGATAACCCGTCAGCATGGTGGTATGAACGCCATATCCTTATCCGTCGTCATATGGATGAGAGACGCTATTCTGATGCCTATAAGTTAGCATCTGCAAACGGGCAAAACGACGGAACATCTCTTTCAGAAGCGGAATTTCTAGCTGGCTGGTTGGCTCTCAATTTTATGAATCAACCTTCTGTTGCTTTCCCGCATTTCAAAAAATTATATGAAA
>JBBKVR010000027.1:0-7965 GCA_037968575.1 Bdellovibrionales bacterium
GCAACCCACGGTGTTTCAGATGAACCAATTTCACGCTGCCACACACGTGAGCCCGTACGCTCGTCAAGTGCAACCATTTTTCCACCATAACTGATTGCATACACTAAACCTCTATCAAGCACAGGCATTCCACGAATATCAGCAATGCCTTGAATCCCACTGTAGCGCCGTAATGGCGATAATGTTTCTGACCAAGCAACAGAGCCATTCTCAACACGAAGTGCATACATTTCACCAGAGGTGAATACTGGTATCACAACATCCTTATTTGCAGCAGGTGACGCCATACCTACAAGTCCAGCTTGCTCTGTTAAACCCTCATATTCCCAAGAGACAGTTCCATCTTCTTCGCTGAGAGCCAGTACATTATTATCAACTGTTACCACGTACACCTTGCCATCCAATGCTGTTGGCGCCGCACGTGACGGAGATTTCAAACGCACCTTCCAGATTTCCTGACCATTATCAGGATTGAGTGCAAAAACTTCATTATAACCAGATGTGGCAAACAAACGTCCTGAAGAATAAGACAAACCGCCAGTGATTACCTCTTCATCCTCTTCTTTTGGACGCAGTTCTTTTTTCCAAAGCTGTTTTCCATTGGAAACATCAAAGGCTACTAAACGCGCCTCTGTATCCATTGTGTAAATCTTGCCATCGAACACAATAGGTTGTGCAGTCAAAGGCAAAGCCTTTTGAGAACCTTCACCAATATCTGCCGTCCAGCGTTTTGTTAATTTGCCAGAAGCTAAAGAAAGATTTTGCATCGCGTGATTTGGATAACCGCCAGCTTGTGGCCAATATTCATTGCGCCAAGGCTCAGGTGCAATAAAACCCTCTGCATCAAGAGCCATATCGTCAGGCTCAAGTTCTTTTTGAAAGGAAATCACAGAGATGCGTTCGCCCTCTAAAGGAATTTTTTCTTCCTCATCAGAAAATGGATTGATTGAATCCAACGTCGAACACCCTTGGGCAAACCCCGTCAAAATGAACAATGAAAGTAGAAGAAGGTATTTACTCATGAAATTTGCTTTCTTACTTTTTATAAAGCCTGCTTGTAGAAATCAGCTAATGTAATTGCCTGCGCGCGCACATCAACAGGTGCTGTTTTGTTCTCTCTTAAAGACCCCAGAATTTCAGATGCTTTTTCTTTATCACCTTGAAGGTGTGCAAGTGTTGCGCCTTGTAAAAGAACAGCAAATCCCTGCCATGGGCTATCATCTTTTTTAGAAATACCCGCTAGTCTTTTTTGTATGTCTTCAACATCTAGCGTTTTTTCATCAGCCATATTCAGGTTTAGATTCACGTACAAAATATTTCCTAAATCTTTGAAGAGTTCAGGTGCATCAGACTCATCTGTTAATGCCTTGTAACTTTGTAACGCCTTTTCTTTTTCATCATTTGCAAAGGCAATATTTCCAGCATTCAAATAGGCTAGTCCTGCCAAACGATCAGAATATTCAGTTGCCACTTCTGTGAGAGCTTGCGTAGGATTAACATCAGCCATTGCAATGATCATTGCCTCGGTGGCTTGACGGTTTTTACTATCCTGCCACGCATTCCAACCAGAAAAGGCAGCAGTCAAAACTATAAGAGCAATTGCTGAAAAAATAAGCGTTGGGCCATACTCTTTCCAGAGGGCGTCCAGTTTATCTTTCTTAATCGAGTCATTAACATCGCGAATAATATCCGACATAGTTTTGTCCTTATAATTTCTCAGTGCTTATTAAAATTTGGCACAGTTTAGATGGTACAACATGGGCTTGTCTATACTTGATATGTTATACTGAGGAAAGATGAAAAGTTTTACGGCAAAAATTGGATATAGTCGGACAGAATTTGGTGCCATTTTTCAGGTCTATGCCAAATGCGTCTATAAAGGTATTTTCAAAGACTTCTCTTTTACCGATATCAATGGTCAATATTACATCTCTTTTCGTGAAGAAGCTGGCCAAAACCCCCTCATTACCATTGAAAAACGTCGTCTAGGGCGTGATACCAGCTTATTTATTGCCACAACTCCTGGTCCTCGCTCTTCCCTTCTTCAAGTTGCACGTAGTGAAAAAATCTCTTCCTTCATTGAACAACTTGAGAAAGCTATTGCATCTCTTGCAGAAACCAAGAAAAATTCTAAGTCTAAACAGAAATCTTAAGACTGAACTTATTAAAGCAAGAAAGAGCATCTCATGACTTCGAAAATCAAAGTCAACACACCTGTTGTTGAAATAGACGGCGATGAAATGACCCGCGTTATTTGGGCATGGATAAAAGACATATTCATCCATCCTTATTTGGATATTGATCTTAAATATTACGATTTATCCGTCCAAAAGCGCGATGAAACGGACGACAATATTACTGTTGAGGCAGCAGAGGCCATTAAAAAGTATGGCGTGGGTATTAAATGCGCAACCATCACACCCGATGAGGGACGCGTTACAGAATTTAGCTTGAAGAAAATGTGGAAATCACCAAACGGTACAATCCGCAACATCCTTGGCGGGACTGTCTTCCGTGAACCTATTATTTGCAAAAATATCCCCCGATATGTTCAGGGTTGGGAAAAACCAATCATTATAGGTCGCCACGCATTCGGCGATCAATATAAGGCCACAGACATCAAAATTCTTGGTGCAGGAAAATTAACCATGACCTACGCACCTGAGGACGGTTCAGAAGAACAAAGTTGGGAGATTTTTGATTTTCCATCCAGTGGGGTTGCCATGGGAATGTATAATCTTGATGAATCCATCGAAGGTTTTGCACGGGCTTGTTTTAATTACGGACTATCCAGAAATGTACCCGTTTATCTTTCGACTAAAAATACAATCCTGAAAGCCTATGACGGACGTTTCATGGAAATTTTCCAAAATATCTATGATGAAGAGTTTAAATCTAACTTTGAATCGAAGGATTTATGGTACGAACACCGTCTTATAGACGATATGGTAGCATTTGCGATTAAAAATAAGGGTGGTTTTGTTTGGGCGTGCAAAAACTATGACGGTGATGTGCAGTCTGACATTGTTGCGCAGGGGTTTGGCTCTTTGGGTCTTATGACTTCTGTTCTTCTCACACCTGACGGAAAAACGGTTGAGGCAGAAGCAGCCCACGGGACAGTTACACGTCATTACCGCCTCTACCAACAAGGCGAAGAAACTTCTACAAACCCGATTGCCTTGCTATTCGCTTGGACAAGCGGACTACGTTATCGCGGACAATTTGATAACAATAAGCCTCTTATCCAATTTTGTAATCAATTGGAGCAGGCTTGTGTTGAAACAGTCGAGGCTGGAGACATGACAAAAGACTTGGCTTTATTGGTCGGTAAGTCGCAGAAATTCTTGACTACAAAGGAATTTCTAGATAAAGTGTCGCACCGATTTGAAGGGCTTTTCCAACAGGCGGCTTAAACGTTTTTAAAGGATAAAAACATGCGTAAATCAGTTTTGAAAGCAGGCTTATTGACCATAGTGGCGTTAAGCCTAATGTCATTTGAGGCTATTGCTAAAGAATTCACACACATTGGTGAAATGAGCAGTATGACTGCGACATATGAAGATACGCTTGTTCATATTGCGAGAAAAAATAACCTCGGATTTATTGATATACGCGCAGCCAATCCAACGCTTGATCCTTGGATTCCTGGCGCAGGAGCACACGTACTTCTTCCGAATATGCACCTTATGCCAGACGCGCCTCAAAATGGTATTGTCATTAATTTACCTGAAATGCGCCTATATTATTTTCCTGGCGGAAATGCCGAACCACTGAGTTATGGTATTGGAATTGGTCGTGATGGCTTGGAAACTCCAACAGGTGTTACAAAAATCGTTCGTAAACAAGAGGGTCCAACTTGGACACCAACACAACGTATGTTGGATGATGACCCTGAACTGAAGTCTTTTTATCCTGCGGGCCCTGAAAACCCTTTAGGAACGCACGCCATGTATCTGGATTGGCCTCTCTACCGTATCCACGGAACGAACAAGCCTTATGGTATTGGCCGTCGTGTCTCAAGTGGATGTATTCGTATGTACCCTGAAGGTATTATCGATATCTATAGTAAAATTAAAAATGGAACACGTGTCAACGTTCTGAACCAACCCATTAAAGCAACCTGGATTGGTGATGAATTTTATATTGAGGCAACCCCTAGTATCCAAGACGCAAATAATTTGGAAAAAGGCGTTGCCCTTGGAAAGCGTAATGTCTCACAAGATGATATTGCTTATATCCGCAGCAAAGCAGGCCTAAGCGCAGATCAGATGGACTGGGATATGATACGCGATGTTGTTAATAGCCGTTTGGGATATCCGATTAAAGTTGGAACAAAGGCAAACGGTTCACAGGCCGTTAAAGAAGAAAAGAAAGCGATTCCAGAGAAAGAAGCTAAGGCTCCAGTAGAAGCTAAGGAAGAGAAAACAGCAGATGCGTCATCAACTTCTAGAGAACCATCTGTTTATTACCGCTTCGATTAAGATTTAAAAAATGAAGGCAATAAAAAAGCTGCCTAATTTGGCAGCTTTTTTATTGTTCGATTGTGTTCGAAATTATTTCGTTACACGTCTTTCGAATACAGGCTCAGCTGTGCGTACTTCTACGCGTTCACGAGCTACAGGTGTTTGTGTACCACCAGCTGTACGCTCTTCAGCGTATGGAGCTTGTGTATCAACATATCCTGTACCTGAGTTTCCACATGCAGAAAGAGCAGCAGAAGCTACAACTAGGCAAGATAGAGCAATAAGTTTTTTCATTTTTAGTCCCCTTAATTAAGGTTATTGGTTTTAGTAAATTAACTCATATCTGAGCAAATTCTTTTCTTGTATACACGACCAAATCCGTCTTGAACACTGTTTTTTAACAATTATTTTAGGAAAAAGAAAAATGTGGCCTCTCCGCAACAGTCAAAAAAAGTTCCATATTTTTTTGAAGTGTTTATCGCGTTCTTAAAGATGCTAATCTCAAAAAATAAGAGTCAATGCTCTCAGTCAGAGCCTTTACTATCTTTTGACGATGCTGAGGGTCATTGAGCTTTTCAACTTCTTGTTTACTAGAAACAAAGCCGCTTTCGACCAAAATAGCAGGAATATCAGGTGCTTTTAAGACCGCAAATCCAGCATGACGATGGGGTTTACTAAGGGTTTTTACGTTATTTTTCTTGAAGTTTTCTACTGCTAAGTTGGCAAAAAACTTGGATTGGTTGGTCGTATCACGTGTCACAAGATCAAGGAGAATATTAGCAACATCCTGATCCTCATGTGATAAATCAACGCCTGCAATTAAATCAGCCTTGTTTTCACGTGCGGCTAATTTGGCTGTTTGAGCATCCGATGCCTTTTCTGACAATGTGTAGATAGAAACGCCCGTTACATCATTATCGGAAATTGAGTCAGCATGAACGGAAAGAAACAAATCTCCTTTTGCGCGACGCGCTATGTTCACACGCTCACGTAATTTAATAAATCTGTCATCAGAGCGCGTCATTTTTGTTCTATAACGCCCTGTTTTCTCAAGATAGCTTGCCAATTCACGTGAGAGCTTCAAGACAATCTCTTTTTCATGTTGTCCATTATACGCCTTTGCACCCGGATCTTTACCCCCGTGCCCAGCATCAATAACGATTAAAGGTTTCCATCCTTGAACAATAAGTTGTGCCTGTGTGTCTGAGTTTGGCTTACGTTGAGGAACTGGAGGGTAGGAATTAGAGGAAGTAACATATTTTGTGGTCACAACCTTGCTGTCTTGTTTTTCAGCAATCTCATTAATAAGCGCATCAATTTCACTTCTTACTTCTTGTTTCTCATTTGGTTTGGGTACAAATCCCAAATCAATGACAAAACGCGGCGTTTTACCCTCCGACATAAGCCAAAAACTCTCCATTAAACGCATGTCACGCTTTAACGTCAGGGCAAGTTCAGCCACATCGGCTGTTTGTGTCAAAATTTGAACATCCTTCACAGGGCCAAGCGATTGAATTGTATCTATATAAAGTGGCACATCTGTTTTATGCAGCAGGATATAGAGGGTGCCCCTCTCCAACTTGGCTTGCACATCAACTTTTTCGGAGAAGTCCAAAACGAGTCTGTCTTTACCGGGGTGTGGGCCATAGCGAATTGACGAAAGTTGTGAGGCCTGCGCCAAGCTACTCATGAGCAAAGTGCTCAAAAAGCATAAAAAAATCAAAAACTGATATCGTGAAATCACATGCATGAAACAACCAATTGAAAGTCAAAAAATCTACTGACCAGAAAGCCCAGAGAACGTTTAGATTATAACATAGTATCACGATTGCAGGCAAATTCTAATATAAGCGGAAAGCGTTCAAATATAAGCGCTAGAGAGTTTTTTTACCCCTATACGCTTTTTAAGATTGTGCTTTTGAGGATATAAGTCTAATCTGCGTTTACGACAAACTAGATTGTAGCAAGAGTAAGTTTATATTTTAGGGTTTCGCTAGTCTGGTTAATCATAAGGAAGACTATTTCTTCCGACATCGGCTGCTCCTCTTCCCCTTTTTTCATGATTAGGGGCCTCTCCGATGGATAAAACAAAGAACATGCGGCGATATGCGCCGATACTTTAATCTTTTATGTCGTTAAAAAAGATTTCCAAGTGTCAGGCAGCACCGCAACAGGAGTTTAAAATGACGAAAAGTTTATTAGTGGATGCAACCCAATCCGAAGAGGTGCGTGTTGCAGTTGTTCATGATCAATATCTCGTAGATTTCGACTACGAAAGTCACCTTAGAAAACAAATTAAAGGCAGTATCTTCCTCGCGAAAGTAACACGTGTGGAACCCTCTTTGCAGGCTGCTTTTGTGAATTTTGGCGGAAACCGCCACGGATTTCTGCCATTCTCTGAAATTCATCCTGATTACTTCCGTATTCCTATCGCTGACCGTGAAGCCTTAATTGAAGAGCAGAAAGCCGAAATGGAAGCACTAGCAAAAGAAGAGGAAGAAGAAGACGGCGAAGGTGCCGAAGAAGAAGATGTTTCTGAAGAAGTTGAAGAAGAGACTAAGAGCAGAAAAGGCAGAGGGCGAGGTCGCAAAAACGCAAAATCACGTGATGTTGAGATTGTTGGCGGTGATGTTGCGGAAGGTGAAAAACCCAAACGCCCAAAACTCAAGAAAAATTACAAAATTCAAGAAGTTGTAAAACGAGGACAGATTATGCTTGTCCAAGTTCAAAAAGAAGAGCGTGGAAATAAGGGTGCAGCCGTTACAAGTTACCTCTCACTTCCAGGTCGTTACTGTGTCTTGATGCCAAATAGTCCACGCGGTGGTGGTGTTAGCCGTAAAATTGCAAATTTCAAAGAGCGCCGCCGTATGCGTGAAATCTTAAAAGAGCTGAATGTGCCAGATGGCATGTCCGTTATTTTGAGAACTGCTGGGGTAGAACGTACAAAAACCGAAATCAAACGTGATTTGGATTACTTGATGCGTCTTTGGGATGATATCCGTAATTTGACTCTGGAATCTATTGCTCCTGCGAGCATCTATGAAGAAGGGTCGCTAATTAAACGCGCCCTTCGTGATATTTACACTCGTGATATTGATGAGGTAATTGTTGCAGGTAAAGAAGCCGCTAAAGAAGCCAAGAAAATTATGAAGATGCTTATACCTTCTCACGTAAAACGTGTGAAAGAATATACAGATACAAGCATCCCTCTTTTCCAAAGACACCAGGTTGAAACACAAATCGCTCAATTAAGTGAACCTGTAGCTCCTTTAAAATCAGGCGGGTATTTAGTTATTAACCCAACTGAAGCGCTTGTTGCTGTTGATGTGAACTCAGGCCGCGCAACAAAAGAACGTCACATTGAAGAAACAGCTCTGCGTACAAACCTTGAATCTGCTGAAGAAGTTGCAAGACAGCTTAAGCTCCGTGATTTGGGAGGCCTGATTGTTATCGACTTTATTGATATGGAAGACTACCGCAACAATGCAAAAGTTGAGCGTAA
>JBBKVR010000028.1:0-11650 GCA_037968575.1 Bdellovibrionales bacterium
GGCAAAACTTCACCTGAATAAGCACGGTAAGCAGCTAGCCTTGTCTTAAATGCCTCTACATTGTCGTCTGAACGGCCTTCTTCCTCTGCGCGTTTCAAGATACGATCAATTAGAAGGTCATCATCAACATCCATCTCAATGACGAGATCAATGTCCTGCTCACACTTGTTAAGCATATTGTCCAAGGCTATAGCTTGTGCTTCTGTTCTTGGAAAGCCATCGAATACTGCACCTCTTAGACAATCGCCAGCGTCAATATAAGATTTAATCATACCGATGACGATTTCATCAGAAACCAATTCACCACGATCCATGACTTCCTTGGCCTTTAAACCAAGAGGTGTGCCTTCGGCAATTTGAGCACGAAGCATATCACCTGTTGAAAGATGCTTGTAACCGTAGAGAGTTTCTAACTTTTTGGCTTGAGTACCTTTGCCTGCACCCGGAGGTCCGAAAAGAATGATATTCATCTGCGACGAGTCCTTCTCTTTTTACCTTTCAAGTTGGTTTTCTTGATAAGCCCTTCATACTGATGAGCCACCAAGTGCGAATGAATTTGGCCTACCGTATCCAAAGTCACCGATACAACAATCAGTAGAGACGTTCCACCAAAGTAGAATGGCAGTGAATATTTAGAGATAAGCAACTCAGGTAACAAGCAGATAAACACTAGGTACGCTGCACCAATAGTCGTTATACGTGTCATAACGTGATCAAGGTGGTCACTTGTTTGTTTACCAGGACGAATACCTGGAATGAACCCGCCATTCTTACGGAGCATTTCTGCGTTTTCTTCGGGGTTAAAAACAATTGCTGTGTAGAAAAAGCAGAAGAATGCAACCAAACCACCATATGAAAGGATATAAAGTGGTGCGCCATGCGCAAGGTAGCGTGCAATCGCTGCCGTAAAGTCACCGCCTTCAGTTCCCGCAAAGCCTACAATCGTTAGAGGCAACAATAAAAGTGATGAAGCAAAGATAGGTGGAATCACACCAGCTGTATTTAGCTTCAATGGAATGAAGTTACTGTCACCCATCGACATTTGGTTACCCATTTGACGTTTGGGGTACTGCACAACAACACGGCGGTGCGCACGCTCCATAAAGACGATAAACGTAATAATACCAAGGATAAGTCCAAAGATAAGCCCAAGCTCAAGCACATTGAATTGACCTTCACGACCAAGCTCTAACGTCGATGCAAAGGCTCTGGGGAGCTCTGCCACAATACCAGCAAAGATAATCAGTGAAATACCGTTACCGATACCACGCGCTGTAATTTGTTCACCAAGCCACATCAGGAAGATTGTTCCTCCAACAATGGTAATAACCGTTGAAAAACGGAAGAATAGTCCTGGGTCAATAACCGCAGATCCAGTTGAACCCTGAAGGTTTTCTAGCCCTACAGCCAATCCATAAGCCTGCACAGAGGCCAGTAAAACCGTGAGAAAGCGCGTATATTGATTGATTTTTGTACGCCCCGACTCACCCTCTTTCTTCATAGCCTCAAGCTTTGGCACCATGGCCGTGGCCAGCTGCATAATAATCGAGGCAGAGATGTAAGGCATGATATTAAGAGCGAAGATTGTCATTCTCTCCAACGCACCACCTGAAAACAGGTTGAACATATCGAGAATTCCGCCACTCTTCTGGTCAAAAATATCATTCCAGACATGCGGATCGATACCAGGAACGGGAATATATGTCCCCAAACGATAGACAAGGAGGGCGCCCAGGACGAAAATAATGCGCTTCTTAAGTTCTGTGGCTTTTGAAAAAGCACCAAAATTGGCGTTTTTTGCTAATTGTTCAACTGCTGAGGACATGAAAACCTATCTTTTTAACTCATAAATATAACAAGCTACTTGGATAGACGAGTTTGGAAAGAGATTCAAGACTCTTTGCGGTTAGTTATGCAACTTTTGCGGAGGGGAAACCTAATTCTCTTAGCACAGCCTCAGCTTTTGCACGTTCCGGGAATTCTGAATTCTCAAGAGCTTTTTCAAAATGTTCACCTAAAAAGCTATTTACTCTTTCGCGAGTACTGTCATCTATTGCAAAACGTTCATTAGGTTTTTTACGATTTTGTATATTCCAATACTGCATTTCAAGTACTCGAGAAGTACTGCTTATCCCATCAAAAATAATAATTGCGGAGGCCTGAGATTTGTCGTGGTAATTTAATACCCCGTCTGGGTCATTCATTCTCTCTATGTCTAAACGAAAGTCATTCTTTAGCGTAGCTTGTAATAAATCATTATCCAAAGCCATTGAAATCAATTCATAAAAGTGATTATTAGCCCATTTTTCTGACATTGCCGTGCGACAAATATTAGCGAAAAAATGAGGAAGACCTGATTGCTTCAAAGAACCTGACACAGTTCTTTCCTGTAGCATTTCAACAGCTTCTTTATATTGGGAATTATTGATTAATCTGTAAAATTTCATCAAAGAGGCACGCTTAGCCATAAAGCCAAGGTCAGGAATACCCGACATCAATGGTATACCATTTAATAAACTTGGTTTTGACATGTATTTTCTCCCTTTTATGACCAATATAAATAGTCATAATACAGTATTAAGTCAATAAAAAACGACCCGAAGGCCGTTCTTTTGAACTCTTAAATTCGAGAAAGATTACTTAGCGTCCTTTTTAGACTTAGCTTTCTTTTCAAGACGCGGTGTTGTGTCTTTATTTTCTTTCTTAACACCCTTCTCAAGAGGTTTCTTATCTTCCTGAGTAAGCGTCAATTTACCACCAGCTTTTTCAACAGCTGCAGCTGCTGGTTTAGTCGCACTCGCAAGTGTCAAAGTCACTTTATCTTTTAATGTACCTGTACCAAGAAGGCGGATACCGTCCTTACCAGCACGACGCACAACGCGCGCTTCAATCAAAGTTTTTTCATTGATAGCTTTTGTACCATCAATTTTCTTTGTATCGAGAGCCTCTTGTAAACGACGCAATGTCAAAGTTGTGTAATCTTTAGCAAAGATATTGCTAAAACCACGCTTAGGCATACGTTTGTATAGTGGCATTTGACCACCCTCAAAACCTTTAATGGCTACACCAGAGCGTGATTTCTGACCTTTAACACCACGACCTGCTGTTTTACCTTTACCAGAACCAATACCACGACCAACACGCATGCGGTCTTTTTGTGATCCTTTTTTAGGCTGTAATTCGTTCAATTTCATGAGATTTCTCCTAAAACTCTCTTATAACTAAGCTGCTTCGTCTTCTACTTTGACGAGGTGAGCAACTGTTGCAATCATTCCACGCACTGAAGGTGTATCTTCAAGTGTTGATGTTCTACCAATACGGTTTAAGCCCAAACCAATTAATGTTTTCTGTTGGTAAGCTCTACGACCAATCGCGCTACCTATCTGGCGAACAGTTACAGTCTTACCAGAAGGTGCCTTCTTAGCAGGCGTTGTTTTTTTAGCAGCAGGCTTGCTTTCAGCTTTTTTGGCTGGAGCTGTCTTTGCTTCAGTCTTTTTAGCGGGTGCTTTTTTTGCTGCTGGTTTTGTTTTCTTTTCTTCAGTCATCATTCTTACTCCGTATCTTCGACCATAGTAGATGCGTCACTGCGGTTAGAAACGATATCACCCACTTTTTTGCCACGACGACTTGCGATGTGGCGAGGACTTTGGATTTTGCTCAACGCATCAAATGTCGCGTTCACCATGTTATATGGATTGGAAGACCCAATAGATTTCGCAACAACATCTTGGATACCAAGAGCTTCAAAAATCGCACGTAGGGGGCCACCAGCAATAATACCAGTACCTGGAGGCGCTGAACGAAGGTAAACACGACCTGCGCCTGAACGACCTGCTACATCGTGGTGCAATGTACGGCCTTCACGTAAAGGGATGCGTATCATGCTGTTACGAGCCTGCATAGCAGCCTTCTTAATCGCATCAGGGACTTCTTTTGCTTTACTGTGACCAGTACCAATACGACCTTTTTGATCACCAACGATCATCAAGGCTGCAAAACCGAAACGACGACCACCCTTCACAACTTTCGCAACGCGGTTAATTCCCACGAGGCGTTCTGTGATGTCGCTCTGTTCTTCTGTTTGTCTTTGTTCGTTACGTGCCATTTTAATTTCCTAGTTCGTTTTCTGGGCTTTACCTTATTAAAACTTTAATCCGCCTTCACGCGCAGCATCAGCCAATGCTTTCACACGACCATGGTAAAGATATGCTCCGCGATCAAACATAACGTTATCAACGCCAGCTTTTTTCGCACGTTCTGCAACCAGTTTTCCAACTTGTGTTGCTGCATCAACGTTTGATCCAGTTTTCACTTTACCTTTAAGGCTTGTATCCAATGAAGATGCCGCGGCGATTGTCACGCCTTTTACATCATCAATAACTTGTGCAGAAATCTGGCGCGCAGAGCGGTTAACACTCAAACGTGGAAGAGCTGCTTTGTTAATCTTAGACAATTTAGCGCGCACACGGCGAGCACGTCTTTGAGCATTTGTTTCGTTTTTAGCCATCGTTCTATCCTTTTAAAAACAAGAAGTGTTTTGATTACTTCTTCTTTCCTTCTTTCATCATAATGTATTCGTCTTTGTAACGTATCCCTTTACCTTTGTATGGTTCAGGCTTACGGAATTCGCGGATTTCAGCAGCAACTTGACCAACAGCTTGCTTATCAATTCCCGATACTGTTAAGGCTGTTTGGTTTTCAACAGTAACCTCTATACCTTCTGGCACTTCATATCTAACTTCGTGAGAATACCCAAGAGCCAAAACAAGTGTTTTGCCCTGAAGGTTTGCACGATAACCAACACCCTTAATTTCTAAATCCTTTTTAAAACCTTCTGTCACACCAATCACAAGATTGTTAACACGTGTACGGCATGTAGGCCAGATTTGACGAGCTGTTTGACTTTGTGATTTTGGAGCCAGAACAATTTGCCCATCTTCCAATTTCACAGACACGTCATCATGGACCTTAAAAGACATTTCGCCCTTAGGTCCTTTAATTTTAACGAGCTGACCACTGATTTCAGGTGTTACACCATCAGGGACTACTACAGGGTTTTTTCCAATTCTAGACATCGCTCTTCACCATACTACTTTCAAATATTTCTCTAAAAGATATTCTTAGAATATCTTGCACAGAACCTCGCCACCAACTTTTTCGGAACGGGCTTTGTTGTCTGACATCACACCATGTGGCGTTGAAACAACCGTTACGCCAAGTCCGTTATAATAACGTGGCATTTCATCAACGTTGCTATATACGCGACGACCAGGCTTTGACACACGGTGCATTTCACGGATTGCGCCTTGACCAACTTCGTCATACTTCAGTCCAATCATAAGAAGTTGTTTCTTCTCATCTGATGCATCAACACGAAAGGCTTTGATGTATCCTTCGTCCTTAAGAACTGCGCACACAGCTTCCTTGTGCTTTGACCAAGGGCAAGCAATTTCTGTTTTGTGAGCCATTTGACCGTTACGAATACGGGCCAACATATCACCGAGGGGATCACTCATTGTCATTTTTCTAAATCCTCTTCTTTTTCTTACCAGCTAGACTTTGTTATACCCGGAAGTTGACCTTTTGAGCCAAGCTCACGCAACATGTTCCGGCAAAGTTTAAATTTCCTGTGATAACCGCGCGGACGACCCGTTACTTCACAACGGTTACGTATACGGATTTTTGCACTATTTTTTGGCAATTCAGCCAATGCAAGAGCAGCCTGAAAACGGTCTTCAGGGTTTGCAGTCTTGTCCATAATTGTTGCCTTCAAATCAGCGCGCTTTGTTGCATACTTTTTTACAAGTTTGCGACGCTTTAAATTTCTCTGAACAGCACTTACTTTAGCCATGTTATTTCCTTTTCCTTACTGATCTTTTTTCTTAAATGGCACATCAAAGCCATGTAGTAATTCTCTTGCTTCTTCATCAGTCTTTGCGTTTGTGCAAATGATGATGTCCATTCCGCGAACCTTATCTACTTTATCGTAGTTGATTTCAGGAAAAATAATGTGCTCTTTCAAACCCATTGCATAATTTCCACGACCATCAAAACTTTTTGGATTCACACCACGGAAATCACGGATACGCGGCATCGCAATTGTGATCAGGCGATCCAAGAATTCATACATACGCTCACGACGTAATGTTACTTTACAGCCGATGGCCATACCATCACGCACCTTGAAAGACGCGTTTGATTTTTTTGCCAATGTAATTATAGGCTTCTGACCAGCAATAAGGGCCAAGTCGTTTGCCGCATTTTCAATGTGTGCACGATTAAGTGTTGCTTCACCAACACCCATGTTGATTACGATCTTTTCTAGACTCGGAATCTCCATGTCATTCTTATAGCCGAACTTCTCTTTCAAGGCTTTCTTAATCTCGCCTTGGTAGCGCTGTTCAAAGCGTGTTAGCTTTTTAGCTTCAGTTTTCTTTTGTGCCGAGTTTTGTGCTTGGGCCATTTTTATCTCCGTTAACCGATCGTTTCGCCAGATTTTTTGGCAACACGAACTTTCTTTCCATCTTTTAATGTTTTGTAACCCACACGAGTTGCTTTTCCACCTTTAGGATCAACAAGAGCAATATTTGAAATGTGGATTGGCATATCAACTGTATCAATTCCACCTGCACCAGATTGTGTTGCTTTACGGTGTTTTTTAGCTTGGTTGATACCAGTTACTACAACGCGTGATTTTTCGCGGATAACTTGCGCAACCTCACCAGTTTTACCTTTGTCTTTACCAGTCAAAACGATGACTTCATCGCCTTTTTTAATCTTCAATCTTGCCTGTGTCATTAGAGCACCTCTGCTGCTAGTGAGATAATTTTCATATAATTCTTACCGCGTAGCTCACGGGGAACAGGACCAAAAATACGTGTTCCGATTGGCTCGCCATTTGCACTAATCAAAACACATGCATTTGTATCAAACTTAATTCTTTCGCCTGAAGGACGAGACATTTCTTTTTTCGTGCGCACAACAACAGCACGGTGAACCGCACCTTTTTTTACGCGACCGCGAGGTTGTGCGTCTTTAATTGACACAACAACAACGTCACCAACGCCTGCATAGCGACGCTTTGAGCCTCCAAGAACCTTGATGCATTGCACGCGCTTTGCACCACTGTTATCGGCTACATCCATATTTGACTGCATTTGTATCATGGCGTTCCTGCCTTTTCCTTATTATCTAACGTCTATTACTTCTTTGTTTCTTTTTTAGGTGCCTTAGCTGGAGTCTTTTTTGCGGCTGGCTTTTTGGCTTCTGTTTTCTTTGCAGGGGCTTTTTCTTCAGCCTTTGCTTCTTCTTTTTTAGGCGCTTCAGGTTTCTTGTTTGCCGCTTTCGCTGCTTTCTTATCTGTTACAACTGTCCATGTTTTTCTCTTTGAAATCGGACGGCATTCCTGAATGGAAACAAACTCACCTTCTTTACAAGTGTTGTTCTCATCATGAGCAGCATATTTGTCAGTGCGCTTAACGTATTTTTTATACAACGGATGCATAAAACGTCTTTCAACAAGAACAGTAATTGTCTTGTCCATTTTGTCGCTGACTACGCGGCCTTCAAGAATACGACGTGGCATATATTTTCTCCTAATTAACCTTTATCTTTAACTTACGCAGCTTTTGTTTCTTTTTTTGCTGCTGTTTTTGTCTTTGTTTCTGTTTGTACGGCTGAAGTTTCAGACATACCTAGGAATGTCTTAATGCGTGCAATATCACGACGAACTTTACGAACTTGCGAAGTATTACCAAGCTGTCCGCCATTCTTCTCAAAACGCAGGTTCAACTGCTGCTTGCGTAAATCAAGTAGTATCTTGTTGAGTTCGTCTTGCGACTTTCCTTTTAAATCTTCAGCTTTCATCATTTTCACCATAATTTGTCGAAGCGGAGTTGTTTATCACAACTACTGCTTATTCTCCAACTCTTTTTATAAATTTCGTTTTAATCGGTAATTTCATTCCCGCACGATCAAACGCCTCACGCGCCAACTTCTCTGTTGTACCATCCAGTTCAAACATAATACGACCTGGCTTCACACGAGCCGCCCAAAATTCGACAGACCCTTTACCTTTACCTTGTCTAACCTCAAGAGGCTTCTTTGACACAGGCACATCAGGAAAGATACGTATCCATAATTTACCCTGACGTCTCAAGTGACGCATAACCGCACGACGAGCCGCCTCAATTTGACGCGCTGTAATACGCTCAGGCTCAAGTGCTTTCAATCCGAATGCACCAAAAGTCAGCTCTGTTCCACCTTTTGCATTTCCGTGGATACGGCCCTTATGGGCTTTTCTATATTTTGTTTTCTTTGGACTTAACATTGTTCTTCTCGTTCAATTTAAACTGTTACCAAAATTCTTAATCTCTTTTTACTGCCGCACCTGATTCAGCCAAGCGCTTATC
Organism: Bdellovibrionales bacterium; assembly: GCA_037968575.1. Taxonomy (GTDB): domain Bacteria; phylum Pseudomonadota; class Alphaproteobacteria; order Micavibrionales; family Micavibrionaceae; genus UBA2137. The sequence continues at coordinate 8,412 of JBBKVR010000028.1, forward strand.
AGCAGCATTAGGGTCGTGCTCAAGAATACTACCTTTGTATATCCAGACCTTCACACCGATAATTCCATATGTCGTCAAAGCTTCAGAAAAACCATAGTCAACATCAGCACGAAGTGTATGCAAAGGCACTTGACCTTCACGGTACCATTCCATGCGCGCTATGTCTGCGCCGCCCAAACGGCCAGCTACGTTTATTCTAATACCTTCAGCGCCAAGACGCATTGTGCCTTGTGTTGCACGTTTCATCGCACGACGGAAAGATACACGGCGCTCAAGTTGCTGACAAACACCTTCCGCAACTAATTGCGCATCTGTTTCAGGTTTGCGGATTTCAACAATATTCAAGGACACATCACCACCAGCACGCTCGGATAATTCACGGCGTAGAGTTTCAATGTCTGCGCCTTTCTTACCGATAATCACACCAGGCCGCGCAGTATAAACTGTCACTTTAATCGTTTTAGCAGCTCGCTCAATAATCACTTTTGAGATACCAGCAGATTTCAACTTCGTCTGAATGAACTTACGCAGTTTCAAATCTTGAATCAGCTTCTCGCCGTAATCCTTGCCTGAGAACCAACGTGAGTCCCAAGTCTTATTGATACCGAGGCGCATGCCTATTGGATTAACTTTACGTCCCATTAAAAAATCCTCTTCCTTTAATCTTTCCCGCCCTTAAGCGTCCTGTTCCTTAACGACAAGCGTCAAGTTACTGAATTTCTTTTCAATACGTCCTACACGGCCTCTTGCACGAGCGCGGAAACGACGCATTACGATTGACTTACCAACTGTAGCTTCTGTTATCACCAAACGGTCAATATCAAGCCCGTGGTTGTTCTCAGCATTTGCGACTGCTGATTGTAGAGCCTTGCGAACATCTTGCGCAATACGTTTTGGAGAAAACTCCAAATCAATTAAAGCTGTTTCAGCTTTCTTACCGCGAATTGTCTGCGCAACCAGATTGAGTTTTTGCGGACTCGTACGGATATATTTCACGAAAGTTCTCGCTTCCTTATCTCCTACGCGTTTTGCATTTGCTTGTTGTCCCATAATAACCTCGTAAAAATACGTTTCCTAAATTATCTTATTTCTTCGACTTTTTATCAGAGCCGTGGCCGTAATATGTACGTGTAGGTGCAAACTCACCAAGCTTGTGACCAATCATTTGGTCAGTCACCAATACAGGTACAAATTTATTACCGTTATGAACGGCAAATGTAATGCCAATCATATTTGGCAGAATAGTTGAGCGACGTGACCACGTCTTAATAGGCGTGTTCTTGCCAGATCCACGAACCCCCTCAACCTTCTTCAATAAATAACCGTCTACAAACGGGCCTTTCCATACACTACGTGTCATGATTTAGTCCTTACCTTTTCTTCTTCTTGTGTCTAGAGCGCATGATAAATCTATCAGTCGCCTTGTTTGAGCGTGTTCTTCCACCTTTAGCTGACTTACCTGTAGGTGATACAGGGTGACGACCGCCAGATGTACGACCCTCACCACCACCATGCGGGTGATCAACAGGGTTCATAACCACGCCACGTACTGTAGGTCTACGACCCTTCCAACGTGAGCGACCAGCTTTACCGTCATTAGTGTTCATATTGTCAGGGTTTGACACTGCACCAACTGTTGCCATGCAAAGACCTGGAACTAAACGAAGTTCACCAGATGATAGTTTTACTTGCGCATAACCTTGGTCACGACCAACAAGCTGAGCATATGTTCCTGCAGAGCGTGCAATCTGTGCACCCTTACCAGGCTTCATCTCAATGTTGTGAATGATTGTCCCAACAGGCATTGCCTTCAAAGGCATTGCGTTACCTGGCTTAATATCCGCTTTTTCAGAGGCAACAACCTTATCACCAGCAGCTAGTCTTTGAGGCGCAATGATATAGGCTTTCTCGCCATCTTCATAAGAAACCAAAGCAATAAATGCTGTTCTGTTCGGGTCATACTCCAAACGCTCAACTGTACCAACAACATCGAATTTACGACGTTTAAAATCAATCAAACGGTAGCGACGCTTGTGACCGCCACCGATGTGACGTGTTGTAATGCGACCCATGTTGTTACGACCACCAGTCTTCTTTAGACCTTCAGTTAATTTCTTCTCAGGCGCACCCTTCCATAGGTCTTTACGGTCAACCTGTACAAGTTGGCGACGTCCTGGTGAGCGCGGTTTAAATGTTTTTAATGCCATAGTCTTATTCCTTTTCCTTTATCGGCGGAGCACCATAATTTTAAACTTTAAATTCCTGTTCCTAGATCGATTGTTTGACCTTTAGCCAAAGTCACGATTGCTTTTTTCATATCAGAGCGTCTACCAACTCTGCCTTTAAAGCGTTTTTCTTTACCCTTGGTTATCAAGGTGTTTACTTTTTCAACCTTCACATTCCAAAGCGATTCAACTGCACGTTTGATCTCAGGTTTTGTTGCATCTGGCACAACTTTGAAGGTGACCTGACCATACTGAGAGCCCATTGTTGATTTCTCTGTAACAACAGGTGAAACCAAAACGTTGTAGTCACGCTCGATAGGTTTTGTATCTTTTGCTTTAGCTTTAGCCATTATCCTAACCTTTCAACTTTTCTGTCAAATCGTTCACAGCGTCCTTAGTCAGAACAAGTGTGTCACGACGTAGAATGTCATATACGTTTGCCCCTTGTGATGGCAAAACATCAATCAAAGGAATGTTGCTTGTCGCACGACGGAAATTCATATCAACTTCTTTACCGCCAATAATCAAAGCATTCTCAAGCCCCAACTTCTTCAAAGAAGCGGCCATTGCTTTTGTCTTATGGTCTTTTGCAGAAACACCATCAAGAATAACAAGCTTACCGTCTTTTGCTTTCGCGCTTAGAGCAGTTTTCAAAGCCAGCTTTTTAATTTTCTTAGGCAGGTCTGTTGCATGAGAACGAACAACTGGTCCAAATGCTGTACCGCCGCCACGATCCTGAGGACGCTTCAAGTCACCAGCACGCGCACGGCCAGTACCTTTTTGAGCCCAAGGCTTTTTACCTGTACCTGTAATCTCACCACGTGTTTTTGTTTTGTGAGTCCCTTGTTGACGTTTGTTCAACTGGTACTTCACCATGCGGTGCAGAATATCACTACGGACTTCAACGCCAAAAATCTCAGCATCAAGATCGATTTGACCTGCGTCCTTATTCTCTAATGTTTTTACAGCGACTTTCATTTTCTCTAGCCTCTTCTATAATTTCCTAGCTTATTC